>VAWP01000069.1 GCA_005888295.1 Actinomycetota bacterium | reverse complement strand
CCGTGCCGGGTGGAAGCCGCGGGAACGGCCGCGTCCCCGGTGTGGCGAGCGGTCTGGCCGCCGTGCGCGCCGTGCTGGACCCGCCCCCGCAGGCCCCCAGGGTCGTCACCACCCCCGCCGCCGCGGCCGCGCCCAGGAACTGACGACGCGAGACACGACACGACGACACCCGACCACAATGGGTCAGGCGCGACGCCCACACAAGTGGTGACGCGACGCGTCCGGCGGGCTCAGGGCCGGTGGCGCTCCTTGCGCACCAGCCAGCGGTAGCGCCTGGCGCCTGCGAAGGCGGCCTCGGCTGCCAGCTGGCCGATGGACGTGGACGCCGTCGGGTAGACGTGGACGAAGCCGGCCACGTCGCTCAGCTCGAGCTGCTGGTCGATCGCCAGCGCCAGCTCGTGGATCATCTCCCCGGCGGCGGGAGCAAGGATGTGGGCGCCGACCACCTTCGACCTCTTGGCTGTCACGATGACGACGGATCCGTCGCTGACGCTGTCGGCCCGCGCCCGGTCCGAGTGCTCGAGGTCGAGCCGCCCCCGCGTGCGCCAGCTCGGGGTCGGTGAAGGTGCACCACGGCACGAAGTCGGTCACCGTTCCCTTCCCCGGGAAGAACATGTCACGCACGGCCCGGACGGCCTCGTAACCCGCCGAGTGCGTGAAGAGGAACCGACCGGCGACGTCTCCGGCCGCGTAGATCGAGGAGACGTTGGTCCGCATGCGTCTGTCCACCTCGACGCCGCGGGGCCCGAGGTCGACGCCCACCTCCTCGAGGCCGAGGCCCTCGACGTTCGGGCGACGGCCGGTGGCGACCAGCAGCTGCTCGGACGTCCAGCTCGACGCCGTTCCGTTCTCGACACCCGCGACGACCTTGCCCTGGGCGGTCACGGCGACGGACTCCGTTTCGACGTTGAGCCGCAGGTCGACTCCGTCGTCGATCAGTCGTCGGGTCAGCACCTCGACGAGCTCGGGCTCGTCGCGAGGCAGGATCCGCGGACCCTTCTGGAGCACGGTGGTACGAACACCCAGACGAGCGAACGCCTGGGCCATCTCGACGGCGACGGGTCCTCCCCCGATCATGGTGATGCTGCCGGGCGCCCGATCGAGCTCGAAGACGCTTTCGCTGGTGAGGAAGCCGGCCTGCTCGAGCCCACCGATGGCCGGGATCGCCGGTCTGCTCCCGGTGCACAGCAGGATGAACCGGGCCTCGAGGTCCCGGCTTCCGTCCGCCCCGGTGACGGCCACCGAGTGCGGTCCCGTCACCCGGCAGTCGCCTCGGACGACGTCGATGCCCATGGCCGAGAAGCGGGCGGGGTCGTCGTCGGTCGAGGCGATCTCCTGCTGCACGGTGCGGATCCGTTTCCACACCATCGAGGAGTCGATGTCGGGCTCGACCGGTCTGATCCCGTACCGGTCGGCGTGGCGCATCACGTGGGCGGCTCGTGCCGACGCCAGGAGCGCCTTGCTGGGGACGCATCCCGTCCACAGGCAGTCGCCGCCGACGCGGCCTCGCTCCACCACGGCGACCTGCAGCCCCAGGGTGCCGGCCGCGAACTCCGCCGCCACCATGCCGCCCGACCCCATCCCGACCACTACCAGGTCGTGCCTGTGCGCCATGGATGCTTCCTCGCCGCCTCAGTGACCGACGCCGTGGCGGACCTCGAGGTCGAGCTGGGTCAGCCGATCGGACAGCCGCAGCGACACCGGCTCGGGCCGGCGGAGGTCACGCGCGCGCGCCGGGAGCCACTCGAGGTCGGCCTCGAAACGGTCCCGCGCCGCCGACAGCGGTTCGCGCTCTCCCACGCGCGACCCACCTTTCATCACCGGCTGGAGCAGGGGCTCGGCCTCCGGACCGGGAACCTCGTCGCGCAGGGCCAGCACGTCCCCGGAGGTGGACGACCCGCGCAGCACCTGCTTGGCACCGGGCAGTGTCGCCTTGTCCGCGGACAGCTTGGACACGGGACGGCCGTCGTAGGACACGAGCTTGTAGACCGAGTCGAGCGTCGGTGCCTCCGACGACGCTGCCACCCGGGTGCCGATCCCGACGGCATCGATCGGAGCTCCGGTCTGCACCAGGTGCTCGATCTCGAACTCGTCGAGCCCGCCGCTGGCGAAGATCCGCACCTGGGGAAGCCCGGCATCGTCCAGCCGACGCCGTGACGACCTGGCCAGGGCCGCGAGGTCGCCGCTGTCGAGGCGGATGGACGCCCGGTCGCCCAGCCCGAGCCGCTGGATCACCTCGATGGCCGACTCGACTCCCGCCATCGTGTCGTAGGTGTCGACCAGCAGCGTGGTCTGGCCGGGGCGGTCCTCGGCAAAGGCCGCGAACGCCTCCTCCTCGGAGCGGAAGGCCTGCACGTAGGAGTGAGCCATGGTCCCTCCGGGCGTCACGCCGAAGCGTCGGGCCCCGTCGACGTTGCTGGTCCCAGAGAAGCCGACGATGGCGCACACGCGGGCCATCGCCGTCGCCGCGTCGAGCCCGGGGGCGCGCCGGAACGAGAAATCGAGCAACCCGATGCGTCCTCCTGCGGCGCTGCGACACCGGGCTGCGTTGGTGGCCAGCGTCGTCTGGAGGGTCACCTGGTTCAGCAGGTAGGTCTCGACGAGCTGGGCCTCGGCGATCGGGGCGCTGACCTCGAGCAACGGCTCGTTGGCGACGACCAGGCGCCCCTCGGGCACGGCCCAGACGTCGCCGGTGAACCGGAGCTGGCGGAACGCCTCGAGGCTGTCGCCGTCGAAGCCGATGGTGCTCAGGTAGGCGAGATCGTCTTCGGTGAAATCGAACGCCTCCAGGAACGACAGGACGTGCTCGAGGCCGGCGACAACGAGGAATCCCCTGGTCGGGGGCAGCTCCCGGACGAACAGGCTGAACACGGCCTCGCCGGCCATGTCCCGACGGAAGTAACTGGCCGCCATATTGAGCTCGTAGAGATCGGTGAGCAGCCCACCGGCCATGGAGTGACCTCGCCTACGCCTCGTCCAGACAATAGGCTGCCACCTGGATCGGCGGATCGATCACGTGGGTACACATAACCTCAACCCTCTCGAGGGAAGGAGCACCGACATGAGTGGCCTCCAGCTGTGGATCGCCCCGGTGCGCAACGCCGTCTGGGTCACCGCGCACTTCGGGCACCGGTAAGCGTTCTATGCCGACGCCCACGCGGCACCTGGACCTGGATCGCGTGCAGGTTCTGGTGCGTGAGCGGTGCTTCCCCCCCTCGACCGCCGCCCTCGTGGGCGCCGAGATCGAGTGGCTGAGCCATTCCCTCCAACCTGAGCACCTTCTCGGCTGCGGCGAGGTCGAGGCCGCGCTCGACAATCGGGCACTGCCGGGGGGCAGCTCCCTGACCTTCGAGCCGGGCGGTCAGGTCGAGCTGAGCTCGCCGGCCTTCCACGGCGTGTCCGAGACCTGCAATGCCCTGGGCGAGGATGCGAACGCGGTGCGTGCCGCCCTGGCCGAGCACGACATCGGCCTGGTCGGGATGGGGCTCGACCCGCTGCGATCACCACGACGGATCGTCGATGGTCCCCGGTACCAGGCTATGGAGGCCTTCTTCGACGCCGACAGCTCCGGCGGACGGGGCGGGTCGACGATGATGTGCAGCACGGCGGCGGTGCAGGTCAACCTGGACATCGGCGCCCCCGACGCCGTCGAACGGCGATGGCGGCTGGCCCACGCCCTGGGTCCGGTACTGACCGCGTGCTTCGCCAACTCGCCGCTCGCCGGCGGCCGGCCGACGGGCTGGTGCTCGACGCGAATGGCCACGTGGTTGGGTATCGATCCCTCCCGCACGGCCCCCGTCGACCAGGGCGAAGGATGGGCGGACGCGTGGGTCGACTACGCACTGGCCGCCAAGGTGATGCTCATCCGGCGCAGCACCGACGACTTCGTGCCCGTCCGGACGGGGCTGTCGTTCGGCGAGTGGATGGCGGGGGGGCACGAGCTCGGCTACCCCACGGTGTCCGATTTCGAGTACCACCTGACCACGCTGTTCCCGCCGGTGAGGCCCAGGGGCTGGCTCGAGCTTCGCTACATCGACGCCCTGCCGGATCCGTGGTGGCGGGTGCCGGTGGTCGTCACGACCTGCCTGTTGGACGACGAGGAGGCGTCGGCTGTCGCCGAGCGGGCGGCATCCCGGTGCGGCGCCTCGTGGGCCGAGGCGGCGCGATGCGGTCCCAAGCATCCCGGTCTCGCCGAGGCGGCCGAGACCTGTTTCGATGCCGCCCTGGCCGCCTGCGGTCGCCTCGGCGTCGACGACGCCACGGCCGAGGTCGTCGCCCGTTACCGCGACCGCTACGTGGCCAGGCGGCGTTGCCCCGCCGACGACCGTCTCGATGGATGGGCCGCCGCCGGCGACGGGCCGGTCGGCGCCAGCTTGGAGGCGTCGTGGACCTGAGCGCCGAGGACGGCCGGCGGCGGGGCTGGGGCCCCGGCCGCTTCGGAGGAGGGCGGGGATGGAGCCCCGCCCGGGGCGGCGTAGCCGCCAGGAGGAGAGCGTCGTGGACCTGAACGCGGTGATGGCCGGGCGTCTCGAGACGGCCCGGCGTCGCTCCCTGGATCTGCTGGCGCCCGTCCCCGACGACGGCCTGGTCCGCCAGCACTCGCCGCTCATGTCCCCCCTGGTCTGGGACCTGGCTCACGTCGGCAACTACGAGGAGCAGTGGCTCCTCCGGGCCCTGGGCGGCCCCGCCGTGGGCCAGCAGTGGGACTCGGTGTACGACGCCTTCCGGCACCCGCGTCGGGACCGCCCGTCGCTGCCGATGATGGGCCCGGCCGAAGCCCGGGACTACGTGGCCGTGGTGCGGGGCAGAGTGCTCGACCTGTTGGAGCGGCTGGACCTCGACGACGGTCCGCCGAAGGCGGTCCATCGTTCGCCCGCTGCCGGCGAGCCGCCGAGCCAGAGCGCTCCGCCTCCGGCCGCCGAGCTCGTGCCCGGCGCGTTCGTCCACGGGATGGTCGTCCAGCACGAGCACCAGCACATCGAGACCATGCTGGCCACCCTCAACCTGGCCCAGGCGCCCGACTGGCTGCCGTCGGCCCAGGCCGCGCCCACCGGCGCGCCCGTCGCCGGCGAGGTCCTGGTCGACGGCGGGCCGTTCGTCATGGGCACCGACGCCGAGCCCTGGGCCTACGACAACGAGCGGCCCGCCCACGTCGTCGAGCTGGCGCCCTTCTGGATCGACGCCGCGCCGGTCACCAACGGCGACTACCTGGCCTTCGTGGACTTCGGCGGGTACCACGATCCCCGCTGGTGGTCGACCGCCGGCTGGGACTGGCGGCAGGAGTCCGGGCTGGCTCATCCCGGTGGGTGGAGCCGCGAGGGCACGGCTACCTGGTCGGTCAACCGCTTCGGCCGACGCCACGACCTGGTCCTCGACGAGCCGGTCGAGCACGTGTGCTGGCACGAGGCCGAGGCCTACGCCCGCTGGTGTGGCAAGCGCCTGCCGACCGAGGCCGAGTGGGAGAAGGCGGCGTCGTGGGGTCCGGACGGACACAAGCGCCCCTATCCCTGGGGAGACGACGAACCGACGCCGGCCCGGGCGAACCTGGGCCAGCACCACCTGGGCCCCGCTCCGGTCGGCGCCTACCCGACCGGGGTGAGCCCCTGGGGGTGCCACCAGATGATCGGCGACGTCTGGGAGTGGACGGCATCCGACTTCTTGTCTCATCCGGGGTTCACGTCGTTCCCCTACCGCGAGTACTCGGAGGTCTTCTACGGGCCCGAGTACAAGGTGCTGCGGGGGGGCTCGTGGGCGACCCATCCGACGGCGGTCCGCACCACGTTCCGCAACTGGGACTACCCGATCCGACGCCAGATCTTCGCCGGCTTCCGCTGCGCCAGGGACGCTTGAGGGGGTCTCGTGTGCCGGCTGTTCGGGTACCTGGGACCGCCGGTAACGCTCGAGCAGCTCCTGCTCGAGCCGGAGCATTCGCTGCTGCGCCAGTCCTGGGCTCCCCAGCGACAGACGCACGGCACGGTCAACGCGGACGGCTTCGGAGCCGGGTGGTACGACCTGTCGAGCCGGGCCGAGCCGGCGCGCTACCGGCGGGTCGGACCGATGTGGGCCGACCGGTCCTTCGCCAGCCTCGCTGGGCTCGTGCGCGCCGACGCGGTCCTCGCCGGCGTGCGCAGCGCCACGCCACCGGCGCCCGCCGAGGAGAGCGGTACCCCGCCGTTCACCTCGGGACCATGGCTGTTCGCGCACAACGGTGCCGTGGACGGCTTTCGGGAGGGACCGGGAGCCGCGCTGCGCCGGGCGCTGTCCGACCGTCGCCTGGCGGGCATCGAGGGAGCGGCGGACTCCGAGGTCCTCTTCGCTCTCGCCCTCGACCGGATCGACGCCGGAGCGGGACCGGAGGAGGCCCTGGCCTCGGTGGTCGAGACCGTCACCGCCGTCACCACCGGCCGGCTCACGATGATGCTGACCGACGGGCGACGGTTGAGCGCCGCCATGTGCGGCGAGGCCCTGTACCGGCTCGGGGGCGACGACGGGTCCGCCGGTCTCGTCGTGGCCTCCGAGCCCACCGACGCCCGGCCCGGATGGCGTCGCCTCGCAGACGGCACCGTGCTGTCGGCGCAGGACGGCGGCGCGCGCGTCCGAGAGTCCGGTCTGTGACAGTCGATACACCTGGAACGAGCCGCATCCTGTGAACCAGAAGGAGCCGCCCGCCGTGACCAGCGCAGCGAACATCCGTGTCGATGTCCACCTCGACCCCGACCAGCTCCGGGCCGCCCTCCGGACCGAGGCCAGGGCGGGACTGACGGCGAGCCCCAAGCAGCTGTCTCCCAAGTGGTTCTACGACGAGCGGGGCTGCGAGTTGTTCGAGGCCATCACCAGGCTTCCCGAGTACTACCCCACCCGCAGGGAGCAGGAGATCCTCACGGAGAACGCCGCCGCCATCGCCGAGCTCACCGGCGCCGACACGGTCGTCGAGCTGGGTTCGGGCACCTCGGCCAAGACGAGGACCCTGCTCGACGCGTTCGCTGCTCGCGGCCGGCTCGAGCGGTTCGTCGCCTTCGACCTGAGCGAGCCGACCCTGCGGGCGGCCGCCGCATCCATCGCCAAGGGGTATCCGGGGATCGCCCTCCACGCCGTGGTGGGCGACTTCGATCATCATCTCGGTGACCTGCCCGGTGGTGGTCGGCGCCTCGTCGCCTTCCTGGGCGGGACCATCGGAAACCTCGGCCCCGACCGGCGGGCGTCGTTCCTCAAGGAGCTGGCGACGTCGCTGCGGCCGGGCGACAGCTTCCTGCTGGGCACCGACCTGGTGAAGGACGTGGCCCGACTCGAGGCCGCGTACGACGACAGCGCCGGGGTCACCGCCATGTTCAATCTCAACGTGCTGGCCGTGCTCAACCGCGACCTGGGGGCGGACTTCGACCTGCACCGGTTTCACCACGTCGCCCGCTTCGACGTCGAGCGGGAGTGGATCGAGATGGCGCTGCGCTCGACGACCGATCAGGTCGTCACGGTGGCCGATCTCGATCTGCGGGTCCCGTTCGCGACCGGCGAGGAGATGCGAACCGAGATCAGCGCCAAGTTCCGCCGCTCGGGGCTGGAGGCGGAGATGCAGGCTGCCGGGCTCGAGCTCGCCCGCTGGTGGACCGATACGGCAGGCGACTTCGCCCTGTCGCTCTGGACACCGGCCGGCGCTGGCCTCGGGTCGCCGTCGCCGGGATAGCCCGACGTCGCCTGCCGTAGCCTCTGGAGTGGTGCCCGACGCTCCCTTCGCAGCCGGGCCGGGAGGCCGGTTCGAGAACGCGGAGACGCCCGCCATACCGGCGGCGACCGTCATCCTGCTGCGGGACGGGCGATCGGGCCTGGAGGCCCTCATGGTCCACCGCAGCACCAGGCTGCAGTTCGGCGGCATGTGGGTCTTCCCCGGCGGGCGCATCGATCCCGACGACTATCCCGTCGGCGAGAAAGGCGACGAGCTGGCGATTGCCGGCCCGGAAGGCCGGCCCGACGAGGGGGCTGTCGCCAGCTACGAGCTGGCGGCGGCGCGGCGGGCAGCGACCAGAGAGGCGGCCGAGGAGGCCGGCCTGGTGGTCGACGAGGAGGGGCTGGTCGCCTTCTCCCACTGGACGCCGCCGGCGCTGACTCCCAGGCGCTTCTCGACCTGGTTCTTCGTCGCCGCCGCCCCGGAAGGCTCGGTCACCGTCGACGGGGGCGAGATCCACGACCACGCCTGGGTGGCGCCAGCCGACGCCCTGCGGCGCCGCGACGCCGGAGAGATCGAGCTGGCCCCGCCGACGTGGGTGACCCTCCACCAACTGGCCGGGTACGCCGACGTGCCCACCGCCATCGCCGACGCGCGGGCCCGAGCACCTGAGGTGTTCGCCACCAGGCTGGCCCCGGTCGACGGTGGGATGGTCGCGCTCTACCACGGTGACGCCGGCTACGAGGACGGCGTCGCCGATCGGCCGGGTCCCCGGCACCGCCTCTGGATGCTGGAGTCGGGCTGGCGTTACGAACGATCGGCGTGAACGACTACGGTCCGGCCGTTCGCCGAGGCAAGGAGGCAGAGTGGAGAGCCCAACCGAGGTGGTGCGCAGGTTCTGCGGTGCGTGGTCCGACGGCAAGAGCGCCCCGGAGCTGGCCGCCTTCTTCACCGACGACGCCGTGTACCACAACATCCCGCTGGCGCCGGTCACCGGTCGCGAGGACATCGCCACCACGATCGCCTCGTTCACCGCGGGCGTCGAGGGCATCGAGTTCCGCGTTCTCAACCTCGTCGGCGACGGGCCCGTGGTCATGACCGAGCGGGTCGACGTGTTCAAGCTCCCTGACAAGTCGATCGCGCTGCCCGTCATGGGGACCTTCGAGGTGCGCGACGGCAAGATCGCCGCCTGGCGGGACTATTTCGACATGAACCAGTTCACCAGTCAGATGGGGTAGCAGCGGCGCGCCGCCCGAGCTCCAAGCGTTGATCCGGGCTCAGCTCCGGTCGAAGACGATGACGCTGCGGGCCACCTCGCCTGCCTCCATGGCGCGGAAGGCGTCGTTCACGTCGTCGAGACCGATACGGCGGCTGATGAGGCGGTCGAGGTGAAGCCGGCCGGCACGGTGGAGCTCGAGCAGTCGGGGGAAGTCCCGCTCGGGGTCGGCCGAGCCGTAGACGCATCCGAGGATGGCCTTGGCATCGACGAACAGCTCCATGGCGGTGAAGGTCACGTGCTCGTCCGGCCGCCCGGCGCCCACCAGGGTCGTCGTGCCCCCGCGGCGCGTCATCTCGAACGCCTGCTTGATGGTGGGCGGCGAGCCGACCACCTCGAAGGCGAAGTCGACGCCTCGCCCGCCTGTAAGCTCCCGCACGGCGTCGACGGCGTCGCCCTGGGAGGCGTCCACCGCGTCGGTGGCGCCCATGCCGGTCGCCAAAGTCAGCTTGTCACGCACCCGGTCGACCGCGACGACGGAAGCGGCGCCGGCGAGCACGGCACCCTGCACCACCGACAGCCCGACGCCCCCGCAACCGACTACCGCCACCGTCGATCCCGGTGGCACGCGAGCAGTGTTGATGACCGCCCCGACGCCCGTGGTGACCGCGCAGCCGACCAGAGCCGCCACCTCGAGCGGTAGCGACGAGTCGATCGGCACGACGGACCGCTCCAACACCAGTGTCCGCTCGGCGAAGGTCGCCGTGCCGACGCCGGCCAGCAACGGTTTTCCCTCCCACGTGGCGTAGGGAGCCGACAGGGCGTCGACGAGGCCGCGCTCGCAGAGCACGGGCTGGCCACCGAGGCAGGTCGCGCAGGTCCGGCACGGCGGGATCCACGAGAGGACGACGTGGTCACCCGGCTGCACCCGGGTCACCGCCGACCCCACCGCTTCCACGACGCCGGCTCCTTCGTGGCCGAGCACGGCTGGCAGTGGATAGGGGATCCCGCCGTTCTGCATCGACAGATCCGAATGGCACACACCGCTCGCCGCCACCCGCACCTCCACCTGGTGGGGCCCGGGAGCCGCCAGCTCGATGTCGGTGATCTCCAGCGGGGCTCCGACCTCAGGGAGCACGGCGGCCCTCACACCAGGACCTCGCCGGGATGCATAGCGCCGGATCGTACGTGGGACGCCCCGCCGCCGACCAGCCGGACCGCCGGGGCCGGCTGGAGCCCCCTCCGAGAAGGCGTAGCCGTCAGTGGATATAGCGTGGTCCCGGTGACCACCAGCACGAGACCGCCCGGATGTCGGCTTCCATGAGCTCGGCAGAGGAATCCGACCTGGATGCCGACGTGCCCGAGGCGGACGCGCTCGAGCAGCAGCGCGAGGTCAGCGACGAGGAGGTCGACGAGGCTCCGCACCTCGGCAACGAGGTTCCCGAGGCGGACGCGCTCGAACAAGCCAGAGCAGTCCCGCTGGACGAGGACGAAGAGCACGACGCGGGCTGAGCGGGCGGGCGCGCCGACAGCCGCCTGCGCCGGGCACGAGCGACAGGCGAGTAGCCTGTAAGCAGCCACTTCGGCGCTGGCCATGCGAACAGCAGCCGCAACCAGCTCCCGAACGGGGTGAGGCCGACGGCATTTCAGGATCGGTTCGACGCCGGCACGACTCTGGCGGCGCAGCTCGCCCAGTACGCCGGCCGCGACGACGTGGTCGTGCTCGCCCTACCGAGGGGCGGTGTCCCGGTCGGCTTCGAGGTAGCGAAGGCCCTGCAGGCGCCCCTCGACGCCTTCCTGGTTCGCAAGCTCGGTGTGCCGGGCCACGAGGAGCTGGCCATGGGCGCCATCGCCAGTGGCGGAGTGCAGGTCCTGAACGAGGACGTGGTCGCTGCGCTGGACGTCCCCCCCGAGCGCATCGTCGCCGTGGCCGCCGCCGAGGAGCAGGAGCTGGAGCGGCGCCTCCGGGCGTACCGTTCTGGCATGCCCCCGCCCGACGTCAAGGGCAAGATCGCCATCCTCGTCGACGACGGGCTCGCCACGGGATCGAGCATGCGGGCGGCGGTGAAGGCGCTCCGGCGCCTCGGGCCCGAACGCATCGTGGTGGCCGTTCCCACCGCGGCCGCCGAGACCTGCGAACGACTGGCGCGCGAAGCCGACGAGGTGGTCTGCGCGTCGACGCCGCGGCCCTTCCACGCCGTGGGGCTGTCGTACCGGGACTTCTCGCAGACGACAGACGCCGAGGTCACCGACCTCCTGCGACGCGCCGCCTCCCGGGCCGGCCTAGACTGACGCCGACGTCAGTCCCACTCACAGACCCCGAGACCGAAGGTCCGATGCGAGGAATCCTCAGCTACAGCAGCTACGTGCCCTATCGACGCCTGGCCCGATCCGCCATCGCCGAGGTGCTCGGCGGAGCGCCGGGCAAGGGCACCCGGTCGGTGGCCTCCTACGACGAGGACACGACCACGATGGGGGTCGAGGCCGCCCGCCTCGCCCTCGACACGGCTCCCGGAGGCCGTCAACCGGACGAGCTGTGGTTCGCCACGGCGACCCCGACGTACCTCGACAAGACGAACGCCACCGCCATCCACGCCGCCCTCCGACTCGACTCGGACCGACCGGCCGTCGACATGGCCGGCGCCGTGCGATCCGGCGTCGGCGCCTTCCGCGCCGCCCTGTCGAGCACCAACGCGGTGCTCGTGGTGACCTCCGACATGCGGACGGGGCTGCCGACGAGCGCGGACGAGTCGTCAGGCGGCGACGGCGCCGCCGCGGTCCTGGTCGGAGGCGATGCCGACGGTCCATTGCTGGCGAGCTACCTCGGCGGGGCATCGGCAACCGAGGAGTTCGTCGATCGCTGGCGCGCACCCGGTGACATGCGCTCCAAGGTGTGGGAGGAGCGCTTCGGCGAGACCGCCTACCTCCCCCTGGGCGAGCGGGCATGGAACGACGGCCTCAAGGCAGCGGCGGTCACCGCCGAGCAGGTCGACCGGCTCGTCGTGACGGGCACCCACGCCCGCGCCGTGCGCGGGCTCGCCGGGCGGCTGGGCACGTCCAAGGAAGCGCTGGTCGACGACCTGTCGACGACCGTCGGCAACACCGGGACCGCGCACCCCGGCATGCTGCTCGCCTCGGCCCTCGAGGGAGCCCGACCCGGTCAGGTCATCGCGGTCGTGGTGCTGGCCGACGGCGCCGACGTGCTGGTGTTCCGAGCCACGGACGCCGTCTCGTCGTTCACGCCGGCCCGCCCCGTGGCCGCTCAGGTCGAGGCGGGCGGGAGCATCACGTACGGCAAGTTCCTGAGCTGGCGGGGCCTCCTGCCCGTCGAGCCTCCGCGCCGGCCGGAGCCCGAGCGGATCTCGGCCTCGGCCGCGGCCCGCTCCGAGGACTGGAAGTACGCCTTCGTGGGCTCACGGGACCGCTCGAGCGGCGCCATCCACCTCCCACCGGCCCGGATATCGATGAAGGGCGACGCCGTCGACGACATGGAGCCGGTTCCGATGGCGGACATCCCCGCCACCGTCGTGACCTTCACCGTCGACCGGCTCGTCTACTCGCCCAGCCCGCCCGTCGTCTTCGCCGTCCTCGACTTCGACGGTGGCGGTCGGTTCGCGTGCGAGCTCACCGATGTCGACGCTGACGAGCTGTCGATCGGCGACAGAGTCGAGATGACCTTCCGCCGGATCTCGTCCGGCGACGGCATACACAACTACTTTTGGAAGGCCCGACCCATTCGCATCCCAAGGAGCTGATCAGTGGCATCGCACGGCATCAAGGACAAGGTGGCCATCGTCGGGATGGGTTGCACGCCGTTCCGCGAGCACTGGCACAAGGGCACCGACGACCTGCTGGTCGACGTCGCCCAGGAGACCTTCGCCTCGGCGGGCGTCGAGAAGGCCGACGTCGACGCCTACTGGCTCGGCACGGCCATGTCGGGGATGAGCGGGATCACCGTGGCCCGGCCGCTCAAGCTCCACGACAAGCCTGTCACCCACGTGGAGAACTTCTGCGCCACGGGCTCCGAGGCCCTTCGGGGCGCGGCCTATGCCGTGGCGGCGGGTGGCTACGACGTGGCCATGGCCGTCGGCGTGGAGAAGGTGAAGGACGGTGGCTACCAGGGCCTCAGCGGGGCGGGGCGGGCTCCGACCGACGGCACCGGCCGCTCGCTCACGGCGGCGGCCATGTTCAGCCTCGTCGCCCCGGCCTACGCCAAGAAGTACGGCGTCGACGAGGCCGAGCTCAAGGATGTGCTGGCCCGGATCGCCTGGAAGAACCATCACAACGGTGCCCGCAACCCACGGGCCCAGTTCCGCCGCGAGGTGGCCCAGGAGACCATCTGCAACATGCCGCGGGTGGCAGGGCCCCTCGGGGTGTACGACTGTGCCGGGGTCGCGGACGGCGCCGCCGCTGCCATCGTCGTGCGCGCCGAGGACGCCCACCGCTACACCGACCGGCCGCTGTACGTGAAGGCGCTGTCACTCGTGGCAGGCACGGGGTCCGGCGTGATCGACCCGGAGTACGACTTCACCCACTTCCCCGAGGTCGAGCGGTGCGCGGCGGACGCCTACCAGCAGGCCGGCATCACCGATCCGCGCCGCCAGCTCGCCATGGCCGAGGTCCACGACTGCTTTACACCCACCGAGCTGGTGCTCATGGAGGACCTGGGCTTCGCCGAGCGGGGCACGGCGTGGAAGGAGGAGCTGGCGGGGACCTTCGACCTCGACGGCGACCTTCCGGTCAACCCGGACGGCGGGCTCAAGAGCTTCGGCCACCCCATCGGGGCGTCCGGGCTGCGGATGGCCTTCGAGGCGTGGCTCCAGCTTCGCGACGAGGCGCCGCCCGAGCGTCGGGTCGCCACCGCCGGCGAGCGGACCCTCGCGCTCACCCACAACCTGGGCGGCTATCCGGGCGAGATGGTCTCGTTCGTGGGCGTGGTGGGCTCCGAGCTCGGCTGATCGGCACCGCGAGTTGCGGTCCGCCATCGCGCCGGAGCGCTCCCGGGTCAGCATCGAGGCCACGAAAGAGGGATGACGTTGGCACGACGGCCGCCGAGAGGCGCGGCCCACCGTGCCTGACGCCGTCGTCGTAGGAGCCGGGCCCAACGGCCTGGTGGCCGCCAACGTCCTCGCCGACGCCGGCTGGTCGGTCGTCGTGCTCGAAGCACAATCAGAGCCCGGCGGCGCCGCGCGCACAGCGGAGCTCACGCTTCCGGGCTTCCACCACGACGTGTTCAGCGCCTTCTATCCGCTGGCGGTGGCGTCGCCTGTGCTGCAGTCGATGGGTCTCGAGCACCACGGCCTGCGATGGTGCCGAGCACCGATCACCCTGGCCCACCCGACCTCGGACGGGCGGTGCGTGTACGTGGCCGACGAGGTCGGCGAGACGGCCGCCTCCATCGACTCCTATCACCCCGGAGACGGCGAGGGTTGGCGACGCCTCTACGGGCGGTGGGAGGAGGTCGGCGAACCGCTTCTCGGCGCCGTGCTGTCGAGCTTCCCGCCCGTGCGTCACGGCCTTCGCCTGGCGAGGACGCTCGGGCCGGCGGGATTGCTCCGTCTGGCCCGCTTGGCGACACTCCCGGTGCGCACGCTGGCCGAGGAAGAGTTCGCCGGCGCCGGAGGTGGGCTGCTGATCGCCGGCAACGCTCTCCACGGCGACTTCAGCCCCGAGTCGACGCTCGGTGCCTTCTTCGGCTGGCTGCTCGCCTGCCTCGCCCAGCAGACCGGGTTCCCGGTGCCCGAGGGCGGCGGGGGCCAGCTGGCGCACGCACTCGTTCGGCGACTGCAGCGCCGAGGCGGGACCGTCGAGTGCGACGCGCCGGTCACCAGCATCGTGGTGCGACACGGCCGGGCTCGAGGCGTCGCCATCGCTGGTCGAGGCGAGATCGGGGCGACGCGGGCCGTGCTCGTTGACGTCGATGCGCCGACGCTGTATCTGGACCTGCTCCAGCCCGAGCACCTGCCCGGACGGGTGCTCGACGACGTGAAGCGCTTCCACTGGGATCCCTCCACGGTCAAGGTCGACTGGGCGCTCGACGCGCCCGTGCCCTGGCAGACCGAGGCAGCGCGACAGGCGGGCACCGTCCACGTCGCCGACTCGATGGACCAGCTGACGCAGTGGTCGGCGGACATGGCCAAAGGGCTGGTGCCAGCCGAGCCCTTCGTGATACTCGGTCAGCAGAGCCTGGCCGATCCCACGCGCTGTCCGCCGGGAACAGCCACGGCCTGGGCGTACACCCGCGTTCCTCGACGGACACGCGGTGACGCGGGTGGAGACCTGACCGGCGCCTGGACGGCGGCAGAGCTGGACGCCTTCGCCGACCGCATGGAGGCTCGGGTCGAACGGCTCGCTCCGGGCTTTCGCGGCCTCGTGCGGGCGCGACACGTTCTCGGTCCCGCCGCCATGGAGGCGGCCGACGCCAGCCTCTCCGGCGGCGCCATCAACGGGGGCACGGCGCAGGTGCACCAGCAGCTCCTGTTTCGACCCACCCCCGGCATGGCGCGGCCCGAGACACCGGTGCGCGCCCTCTTCCTGGCGTCGTCCTCGGCCCACCCCGGCGGCGGCGTGCACGGGGCTCCTGGCGCCAACGCGGCGCGGGCGGCCCTGACCGCCGCCGGATCGGGCGGGCTGCCGGCTCGGGGCGCGCAGGCGGCGTGGGACCTCGCCAACCGGCTCGTGGCCAGATAGGCGCTACCGTTCGACCCGGTGGATCTGGCAGCCGCCACCGCCGGTGATCACGACGAGCTGTTCGCTGCCTTCTCCCGCATCGTGGACGCCGGCGAGGGGTTCCCGCAGGCCCCTCCCCTCGACCGGGCCGAGTTCGACGACTACTGGCTCGTTCATGCTGCTGCGGTGGTCGTGGCACGTGAGCACGGTCGGCTGGCCGGGGCCTACTACCTCAAGGCGAACTTCGTCGGCCGGGCGGCCCACATCGCCAACGCCGGCTACTTCGTCGTTGCCGAGTGCCGAGGGTCGGGGATCGGTCGCGCTCTCGTCGAGCACTCCATGGGCGAGGCCCGTCGCCTCGGGTTCGACGCCTTGCTGTTCAACCTCGTGTTCGAGTCCAATCCCGCCCGTCGCCTCTACGAGTCCCTCGGGTTCGCCGTCGTGGGTCGGGTGCCGAGGGCGGTCGACGGCGAGGACGCCCTGGTCTACTGGCGCCAGCTGTAGCGGCGTCGCGCGGTGCTGGACGCTGCAGGGTCGCTGAAGACGGGAGCGGCGCGGCGACCTTGTCGCGTTCACGCCCGCACCCGTCCAACGAGGCGCCGGGTCAGCGCTGGCGCAGGACGTAGTGGAGGATGCCGCCGTGGCGGAAGTAGTCGGCCTCCTTGGGCGTGTCGATGCGCACCCGGGCCTCGAGGTCGGTCCCCCCTGCCCGCACCGTCAGCTCGCGGGGGATCGGATCGTCGGGACCGAGCCCTTCCAGACCGACGACGTCGATCACCTCATGGCCGGTGAGCCCGAGGCTGGCCGCCGACTGGCCGTCGGGCAGCTGCAGGGGCAGCACACCCATGCCGATGAGGTTCGAGCGATGGATGCGCTCGAAGCTGGCGGCGAGGACAGCCCGGACTCCGAGGAGCGCCGTTC
>VAWP01000127.1:14172-16644 GCA_005888295.1 Actinomycetota bacterium | reverse complement strand
CATCTGCTGAATCGGCCCGAGCAGCGGCGCCATACTCAGGTCCTGGCTGAAGGTCACCGGCGTGGACTGCGTGAGCGTCGCCACGGGGGCACCGATCCACTGCGAAATGATGTTCATCACCTGAGCGTTGCTCCGATAGCCCGGACCGAAGTAGGTGCGAGCCGTACGCACCAAGGCCCGCAGGACTGCGGCAACCACGTCACGGTGCTGGTTGAGGTAGCTCGATGACGTCTGAAAGGCGCCCACCGCCAGGGCGGTACCGGTCACCTTCTCGAAGCCAGGGTTGTTGACCAGTGCGTTGGCGAAGGGCGTATTGGTGTATCCCGCATCCAGGCTGCCGTTCTGGAGCGCCGTCACGATGTCGGGCTGCGCCAACGACACGTTCTTCACGTTGTTGTAGGTGTAGCCGTACTTCTCGAGCCACTGCTCGGTCTGGATGATCGACGGCGCCGCGATCCCAGCCTGCCCCAGGGAGACGCTGAAGTTGCTCGGGAGCGGCTTCTTCAGGCTGCCATCGGAGTTGAGGAACTTCTTGTTGACCCACAGCCCCGTCGGGTCCCCTGGGGCATAGGCGTACGGATCGCCGAGATAGGGATTCGAGACGCCATTGGAAGCGGCATTGAAGTTACCGGCATTGAGGCCGTTCAGGACGAACTGCATCTGTCCCTGCGCCAAGAGCTGGGGCACCGAGTTGGCGGGGGCCACCTGCACCGAGACGTTCAGGTTCTCCTTCTTGAACTCGCCCTGTACGAGGGCGACCTGTGGCTCGCCGAACACCTCGATCTTTGCGGTTACGCCCAGCGTTACGTTGGTGGGAGTGGCCAGGGGCTTGGGTGGAGGAGTGTTGGCCCCGGTATGGGCGTACGGGCCGGTGAAGGTTGTCACCACGGGGCCGCTGGTCGTGCCGCCACTCGATCCGCTGTTGGAGCTGCTGCCGCATGCGGCCAGTGTCAGGGCTCCCGCCAAGGCGAGGCTGAGTGGTACCAGACGGCGACGAACCAGAGGTCTCATGGGTTCCCTCCTGTGAAGTCGCTGCCCACAGGCTGCGGTCCTCGCCTAAGCGGGCCGGAGGCCGACCCGCGGGCCCGGGTAACCCGAAACTCCAGCAGCTGGGCCGGCTCTGCGTGGCACCACTCTTCTCGTTCCTGGGCAACTCTTGATCGGGCGAGCAAGGTAGCACGTCAGTCAAACGTTTGCAAGACTTTTGAGGACGACAGGCTGTTGACGCTGAGCCGTGGGTGCACGGTCAGCTCGGATCTCCCAGCCACTCCCTCACGACGTCGTCGTGTCCTTGGCCGAGAGCCGGACCAGTGAAGCGCACCCGTCCCGGTGTGGCCTGCAGATGGGGTGCCGGCCCGGGCAGGAGCATTCGCCCCCCGTCCGGATCGTCCTGACCGGAGCAACCGGGATGCGGGCAGCGAGGAAGGCTGACAGCGCGTCATCGCCTGGACGCCCCGCGATCCAGGCGGCTGTGAGACCGTCGAGCTCGTCGGCGTGACGCAGGCGGTCCTCGGAGCGGCCAAACCGCGCTCGAGTCTCGGGGCTGTCTTCGTCGATGAGCCGGAGCAGGCGCGCCACCTGGGCGTCGGTCGTACCCGACAGCACGAGCCATTTCCCGTCTCCGGCGCAGTAGACGTTGCGGGGTACTCCGCCCTCGACCCGGCTGCCGGTGCGACCGGGCGCCGGTTGGTCAGGTGACCAGCTGCCGATCACGGAGCCGAGGATCGTGAGCACCGGCTCGTACATGGTGACGTCGACGTGTTGCCCCGAGCCGCCAAGGGCATCGCGGTGATAACAGGCGAGCAGCACCCCAACCAGCCCCGACACGGCCGCCATCGTGTCACCGAGAGGCGCCGACGGTAGCGTCGGCGGTCCGGCGGGATCCCCGGTCAGATGGGTGAGCCCGGCAAACGCCTCGGCCATGGAGCCGGCTCCGGGCCGTTCGGCGTAGGGACCGCTCCACCCGTAGCACGTGATGGTGGCTACCACGGCGGACGGGTTGCGCGCCATGATGGCCTCGGGGGCGCAACCCCACTGGTCCAACAGGGCGTGTGGCTGGTTCGCGACGATCACGTCTGCCGCCCTGGTCAGAGCCCGGAGCCGCTCGAGACCGGAAGCGGCCGAGAAGTCGAGCACCACACTGCGCTTGTTGCGACCGACCAGTGCCCACATCCGGCCACGGCCTTCGCGACCCATGTGCCGTATCGGATCCCCACCGGGCGGCTCGACCTTCACCACGTCGGCGCCGAAGTCGCCCAGCATGGCCGACAACTGTGGCGCCGCGAAGTAGGTCGACAGGTCGAGCACACGCAGGCCACCAAGCGCGTCCACGGGGCTCGATGCACGCATTTTGGAGGTGCTCACGTCAGTAGGATCGCTCAAACGTTTGACCACTCTGTCACCTCAAGGAGGCGACGTGGCCCTCAGTGATGACCCTCTCCGGCTGGACGAGCGGGTGGCCGTGGTGACCGG
>VAWP01000127.1:6268-13877 GCA_005888295.1 Actinomycetota bacterium | reverse complement strand
TGTAATGCCCGCCGGTGGATCGATCGTGAACGTGACCTCGATCGAGGCACACCAGGCTTCGCCCGGCTTTGGTATCTACGCGGCCATGAAGGCGGCCGTCGAGAGCCTGACCCGTACTCTGGCACTCGAGCTGGCGCCGCGCTCGATCAGAGTCAACGCGATTGCTCCTGATGCCATCGCCAGTGGCGGCGAGGCGGTGGCCCGCCAGGAGCTGATCGACAGCGCGGTGCCGTACGAGCCCGTGCTCGTGCCGCCTCTTGGGCACTTCGGCACCCCCGACGACGCGGCACGGGCCGCGCTGTATCTCGTGACCGAGCTGGCACGGTTCGTGACAGGCGACACCATCCATGTCGACGGTGGCAATTGGGCCGCCGGCGGATGGAGGCGGACGGAGCTCGAGCAGCAGTAAGCGAGCCCAGCCGACGGGCGCTGTCGCCGAACGCTGCAAAGGTGATGACGCCATCCTTAGTCCAGGTCGAGACCGAACAAGCGGATCGAGTTCCCGCGCACGAGCTTGCGCACCGTCTCTTCGTCGAGACCCTCGAACATCTTCTCGGCGACGGCCCTGCTGTGAGGCCAGGTCCCGTCTGCGTGTGGATAGTCGACCTCGAAGGTGACCTGGTCCGGTCCTATGGCGTCCAGCTGCGCCAACCCTGCGGAGTCTTCGAAGAAGCAGCCGTAGACGCGGCCCTGGTAGTAGGTGGAAGGCGGCTCGGGGAGAATGTCGCGGACCTCGTTCCAACCGCGGTTGTGCTCCCAGATCCGGTCCGCTCTCGAGAGGATGTACGGGATCCAGCCGATCTGACCCTCGGAATAGGTGATGACCACGTTCGGGTAGCGGACGAGCAGCCCGGAGAAGAGCCAGTCGGCCATCGACTGCTCGGCCAGCTCGTGTGTCAAGGTCGAGCCCACCGCTGGAGGTGCATCGGCCGATGTCGAAGGCATCTTCGACCCAGACCCACTGTGCATACAGATGACCGTACCGGTCTCGTCGCACGCGGCGACGAACGGGTCCCAGAAGCGTCCCACGTCGTGCACCGACGGCAGGCCCAGGTTGGGCGGCTGCTCGCTGAAGCAGACGGCCCGAACTCCACGCTCGGCATTGCGGCGCACTTCGTCGGCGGCCAGATGCGCATCCCAAAGTGGAATGAGGCACAGCGGCACCAGACGTCCGCCGGAGCCGGCACACCACTCGTCCACCATCCAGTCGTTGTAGGCCTTGAACGAGGGAACGTCGGGAAGCACAACGATGCCTCCACCCAGTTGACGTCCATGTCGGCCAGCCGGGCCGATTGGTCGTAGCAGCCGGCCCGCATCTCGTCGTATGTTATCGGCTCCACCTTGACCTCGTCGGGCTCGTATCCCGCGCACGCCCCCAGGCGGGTGTGGGGCCAGCGTAGGTCCTCGTAGACCCACCAGTCGGCCAAGGGACCGTCACCGCCCATGGTATGGGTGAACTTCCCACCGAAGAACGCCATCTCGGCTGGGGCACGCGCGACCCTGGGCCCGACTTCCTTGTACTTGGCGGGCAGCCGGTCCTGCCACACGTTGGCCGGCTCGACCACGTGGTCGTCAGCGGAGACGATCTTCGGCATCGCTGGCATCAGAACCTCGCCTCCGGGGAGCCTCCCCAATGGTTGTCCCAATCGTTTAGATGGACCACGTCCAGAAGCGGTTTCCGCCGTGGTCTCTTGAGCTCCTCGTCGGCGTAGCCGAGGAAGACGGCTGACTCGAGGAACATACGGGGAGGGACGTGCAGTAGGGCTTTGACCTGGCGGTCCACCAGTCCGAAGAACGTGGTGAACAGCGACTGCACACCTAGGGCCTGGGCAGCCAGGATCATGTTCTGACACGCGGGGAAGAGACTCGACCCGCGTCCTCCCGGGATGAACCGAGTCTCGCGCAGCGTGCCGTCAGGATTCTCCTCGTACTCGTCGCGGAACCGCACGCCCCGATCGGGATTCCAGAACACCATCACGATGACCGCGACGTTGGTGACGTTGTCCACTGCTGCGTGGCCGGTGATAGGTCGCCCCGCTCCATCGACCAGCTGCTCGGCGCT
Source organism: Actinomycetota bacterium (assembly GCA_005888295.1). Taxonomy (GTDB): domain Bacteria; phylum Actinomycetota; class Acidimicrobiia; order Acidimicrobiales; family AC-9; genus AC-9. Next base: position 11,815 of record VAWP01000127.1, on the reverse strand, counting down.
CTGGGTACGCTCGACATCGACCGTGGCGAAGGCGGCAGCCAGGTTCCGCTGGAGCTGTTGCCAGAGCTGCACGCGAAAGTGCCCGCACGAAGGATCTTGCTCAACACATCGTCGGCGATCACCCGCTTCTGGTAGATGCGGGTCGCTCGAGGCGTGAAGATGGCGTCGAAGACGCCCATGTCGGACCAGCCGCTCCAGGGAGGATCATCGGTGCCACGATCGCCGGCAGTCGGCGTGCCGAACGGGCCCGACGCGCCGCCTGCCCTCGCCTCAGCCATGGCTTACTGCGGCCTCCAGCCCGTACAGCCGTCGTGCGTTATCGGCCAGGATGTGGTTCAGCGCTTCAGATGGCAACAGTTCGGTCTCGAGCAGCTCGGTTGTCGACCCCGGGAAGGTGCCGTCACCGTGCGGATAGTCGGAGGCGAACACCACCGAGCCCGGAAAGCTGGCCGCCACAGCGTCGAGGCCAGGTTCTACGTCCTCGGCAGAGACGAAGCACTGGCGGGCGAAGTACTCCGACGGCTTCATGTTCAGTCCACCACGGTCGAACCCGAACGTCTCCAGGTGTTCGTCGAGACGGTGGAGGTACGGAACTGCCCACGCAGCCCCGCATTCGAGGAAGGCCACCCGCAGTCGAGCGTGCCGCTCGAGGATCCCGTAAGCGATGACGCTGGTGAGTGCCATCATCTGCTCGGCGACGAAGTGCACGGCGTGGATGGCACTGAAGTAGTCCCCGTACCGGTCCTCCAGATAGTCGTACGGCACCAGGCCGCTCACCCCCGGATGGAAGGCGAGGGGCACCCCGGCTTCGGCGAGGTAGGCCCACAGCGGCTCGTAGGACTCGTCTTGCAGGGCCGGGATACGCGAGAATTGCTCTGGCCGTCTCCACACGCCTCGAAACCCGAGTGTCTCCACGCAGCGCTTGGCCTCGGCCAGCGCGTCATCGGCGTCGGTCATCGGGAGCGCGCCCACGCCTACCAGACGTTCGCCGCCCTGGCTGCAGTAGTCGGAGACCCAGTCGTTGACGGCTCGGCACAGCGCCAGCGCAGGATCGCGCTCGGTGACACCCTGGATCATGAGTCCGAAGGTCGGATACAGGGCGGCCACGCCGATAACGTCGGTATCCATGTCCCGGAGACGGGCGACGGGATCGGTTGCACCGGCAGCGGGCAGGGGCACCTCGGCACGGTGCGGCGTCTGGCCCGGAGCTGCTACCGACTCGGCTCGCCCGGCGATGCGAAACCCGACCCGGTCACCGCAGACGAAGTGGAAGTAGCCCTCGTGCTGGAGGACGCGAGGCGCATAACTGCGAAAGCGAGCCGGCAGGTAACGGTCCCACATCTCTGCGGGCTCCACCACGTGACCGTCGGCGTCGAACACCCACGGCGACCTAATGCGGCCGTAACCTGCAGTGTCTCGCTCGCCGATGGTCCTCACGAGGGGGCGCCGGCGTAGCTGGCGGCGCCGGTCCGCACCACGAGAAAACGCACGCCCTCGGGGCCGGCGGTGAACCCGTACACGCCGTGCTCGGGCACCACTGTCATGTCGTACTGCTCCATCTCCTCGCCGTCGAAGCTGCACCTCCCCTCGAGCACCATGAAGATCTCGGAGTGGCTGTGGCTGTGCATCGGAACTTCGAAGTTCGGGGGGATCTGCACGACCTGGGTGTAGAAACCACCGTCGCCCTGGGCCAGCAACTTGCGGGCGGCGCCCTGCTTGCCGGCGTCCTCCGCCTGCTTCGGATCAGTTCCGGGCGCCGTGGGCACGTGCCAGGCCACTTCCTCGAACCGGTAGATCGTTCGATCGCCCATTCGCGATAGTTATAGCACAAGTATCTTGTGCATGAGCAAACTCCGAAGGGTCGTCCTCCGTAGCTCGGCCAAGTGAAGGGTCCGGAAAGTCGATTTCGACCCGTGAGCTGGAGTAACGCGGCCGTGACCTGCTCAGGCGGTGCTCCGAGGTAGACGCATCGCCATGCCGTCGACGGCCGCAACATCGAGATCGTGGGCCTCGACGGGTCGCCGCTGCAGCGCCTGGTCCTCGACCCCCCGCCCGAAGGCGACCGTGCTCAAACAGCCCTTGCCATGCGGTCAGGCCCGCGATCGGCAGGCTCACGCCTACCGTGAAGTCGACGTCCGCGCGGGCTAGAGGCTGTGTGACGGCCGAACTTCGAAGGAATCACCGACGCGTCGAATCGCGCTGCTTCCGCAGCGCTCAGCCGCTTGCGAATATTGGTGTGAACCGTTGGAGCAGCTGTCGGATCAACAAGATGGCCAATGCCACCGAGACCTCGATAGCGATATGGGCGAGTACCCCTTCCACGGACGGACCCCCTTACGGAACGTCATCCGTAACTCAAGGGTAGGTGCCCATTCTGGCCGCGAGGCGGATGCCCAACCAGATTCCGTGCTCTCCCGGCCTTGGCTCATCGTCCTGCCCTGGGCGGATCCCTCCGCGGCTCCGCCAGCCGTAACGGGACCCCGGCAGCTCCAGGCGCCACGGTCGCAAGGGCGAACAGGAGGGTGAAATGGGGCAGCCTTCGAACGGGTTCCGGCCCGGCGGCAGCGTGTTTATGGCGGCGGGCGGCGAGCAGTCCTACGACTGGTGATCGCGAAGTGCACGGTCGGCGACCGTGCCCATCTGCAGGGTCATGGCGTCCTCGAACTCAAAGGTGAGGTCTGGCACTGGGGCCGTACGACATTCCCTGGGGAGAGCGAAGCATCGTCGGAGCGTCGACGCTCCCGTTCAACTCGACAGCGCCTCACTCGACGAGAGCGGCTCCCCCAGGACGAACCCAGCGGTGGAGATGTCATATTGCACGCTCCGAGGATCATGAGTGCTGGCTCTCGTCTTGAGCACAGTGATCGAGCGTCTCAGCTCCGCCTTACCTCGAACGAACTGCAACAGAACCACGTTGTCAGACAGATGCGACACGCCATACTCAGACAGCCGACTGACCCCGAAGAGCTCGGGCATCTCCTGGGTCAGAATGACGCTGACTCCTTGGCGGGAGCAGCGTTGAAGAAGGGAGTAGATGTACTCGCGGAATCGAATGTCGTCTAGAGCAGCCGCCCGTAGGTCTCCCAGACTGTCGATCACGACCCGCCGAGCTCCCGTGCGCTCGATCGTTCCAAGGAGGTCGTAGACCCACTCGTCGAGATAGAGATCGACAGGAGTTCGGTACATGAGCTCGACGCCCGGAGACTTGAAGGACCAGGAGAACCTGTTGGCGGTCCGCTCGAGCTGACTGGGGTTCTCCTGCATGGTGGCAAAGAGGCCTGGTTCGCCGGTGTCGAGCCCGTTGAAGACGAAGTGAAGGCCGAGGAGGGTCTTGCCCGCACCAGAAGGACCAGCGACCAGCGTCGAGGCACCGGGCCAGAAGCCATCTTCGAGCATCGCGTCGAAGAGAGGAATCCCGGATGGGATCCGAACGTCTGACAGTCCGTAGTCACTCGGGTCCACTGGGTCGGCCATTCGAGGAAAGACCTGGAGACCGCTTTCGGACAGACGATAGGCGTGCAAGCCCGATTGGTAGTCGCTCCCCCGCAGCTTGAGCACCTGCAACGAGCGGCTCTCGCGTTCGCCGCGACGCTCACTGGACAGGGAGATGATGGCGTCGGCGACCGCGAACTCGGGTGCCTCGATGATGTCTCCCGATTCGTACTCACCGACCCAGAAGGACGTCACCGGGTAGGCCGAGAGTCGTCCAGCGAGGTCGTGGAGGAAGCGACGGAAGCCTTCTTGGCCGTCCGCGTACGAGCGGGTGGCCTTGAAGCTGTCGATAGCCATCAGAGACGGGCGTTGCTCTCGGAGGACCTCAGTGACTCGTGCCAGGACGCCGGGGAGTCCCTTTTCGTTCAACACACCTCCGAGATCCTCATACAGGACCGACTTGCCCAGCGCCCTTCTGTCAAAGAAGGTAAGGGTCTGGGCGTAGCGAAGGATCTTCTCGAGCGGTTCGGAGACCGTTGAGAAGTAGACGCCTGGACGTCGGTCGGTGGCGTTGTGGAACAGGTACTGCTGGGCGAGGATGGTCTTGCCGGATCCGGGCGGCCCAAGAAGGAAGTTGATTGCGTTGGCCATGAGACCACCGCCCAGTGTTCCGTCCAGCCGATCGGAGCCACTCGACAGTCGGTCGGTCATGTCAGGACACTACCGAAGGTACGCGCTCGCGCCGAGGAGGTCCTTCACCGTCGAGACCAACTTGAGCGGCTCCAAGGGCTTCTGGAGGAAGGCGTCTGCTCCAGCCGCCAGGGCTTCGTCGCGGGACTCGAGCGTCGAGATGGCGAGGATCCGACCTATACCCCGTTGGCGGAGAGCCTCGCACAGCTCGGTGCCCGTTCCTCCCGGGATGAGAAGGTCGACAATGGCCAACTGAGGGGAACGTTCCTCGGCCTTGAGCTCCGCCTCATTGAAGTCGAAAGCGAGCACTGTGCCGTAGCCTTCGGTGCGAAGGAAGTACTCGCCGAACTCCGCCGAGAATGGATCTCGCTCAGCCAACATGATCAGGAGACCTCTCTCCTCGGCGTGCGGCGCAGTCAGCCAACGCTCCTGGCCCAGCTGGTCCGCCAAGAGGCGGAAGGCGTCGCCAGGAGGCGTTCCCTGCTCGACCTGACGGGCGACGAACCGGAGCTGCTCTACGTGGTCCCGGGAATAGAGGCGATGGCCGCCATCGCTTCGCTCGGCCGTCACGACGCCGTAGCGCTCCTCCCAGGTCCTCAACCTGGCTGGGGGAACACCGAGCATCCGTCCCACCGCGCCGATGCTGTAGATGCCCGGATTCTGGTCAGCCACCCGACGAGACTTCCTCTACAGGCCTTCGCCGGTAGTTGGACATCTCCCCCACCGATGTGGACCGAGGGCACCAGCCGCGGGTATACTTCGGCAGAAGTTCATCACAATCATACTCATAATTGCACAATTGGTGGCAGGACGCCAGGGTAGCCGTACCCCACACGAGGGGGCGCAAGCCGTTCCTCCGATGGGGCGGGCTTCCGTGCTCGTCGTGCCAGAGCCACGGGACGAGTAGTGACTACCGATCCCCGCCACCCCGACGACGGCCTGTCGTCGTCGAGTCTTCGAGCGTCGACAGGGCAGTGCACTCGGAGGCCAGACAGGGCTGACCGCCAGAAGACAGCCACAACCACCCAGCTCCGCCGAGCCGTGCCGATTGACACCCGGCCGCCTGGCATCAGGGTCGAGGCGATCGAATCGGTTCTTCGCGACGCCATCTTCACGCAGGAGTAGAACTCAGTGCCAGGAACCCAACACGAGGACGTGGCGACAGATCGGCTCCGGCACATACGGACGATCACGGACGTGTCGCTCGGGCAGCTGGACGCCGACGACATGCTGGTCGAGCTGCTCGACCGGGTGCGCGACATCCTCATGGCCGACACGGCGGCCGTCCTCCTGCTCGATGAGGGGTCCGACGAGCTGGAGGCACGTGCAGCCCGCGGAATCGAGGAAGAGGTCCGCCAGCGCGTCCGGGTGCCGTTGCGACGGGGCTTTGCGGGACGGATCGCCGCCGAGAAGCGGCCCATCGCA
>VAWP01000127.1:0-6199 GCA_005888295.1 Actinomycetota bacterium | reverse complement strand
TCGGTGTGCTCCACGTCGGCAGGCTGGGCGGACAAGAGTTCACACGAGAGGACGCCGAGGTGCTCGAGATTGTGGCCGACCGAGTGGCGGGGGCCGTCCAATCTCGCCAGGCCGAGGTGGAACGAACGGCGGCCGACGTCCTGCAGCGCAGCCTGCTGCCATCGGCCCTTCCGGCCGTAGACGGTGTCGAGCTGGCTGCTCGCTATGTGCCGGCCGAGCGATTGGGTGTCGGCGGTGACTGGTATGACGTGTTCACCGTGCCCTCCGGTCAGCTCTGGGTGGTGACTGGTGATGTCGCCGGTCATGGCTTGGCCGCAGCCGCGGTGATGGGACGAATACGCACTACCATCCGTTCCTATGCCCTCGCCGGCGCCGAGCCTGAGGAGGTGCTGGCACTCACCGACCATAACCTCGAGCACTTCGACCCGGACAAGATGGCGACAGTGGTGTGCGCCGCGTCCAAGCCGCCGTTTGACGAGGTTCGTATCTCCACTGCTGGACACCTACCACCCGTGCTTGCCGGGCCCGGCGGGCCGGCCAACCTCGTCGAACTGGAAGCCGCCTTGCCTCTCGGCGTTCAGCCGGGAATCAGCCGCCAATCCACCACAGTCCGTCTGCCGCCAAGCACCATGCTGTTCTTCTACACCGACGGCCTCGTCGAACGGCGAGATGACTCGTTGGACGTCCGGCTGAAGCAACTGTGCGCCGCGGTTACTGCCGACGAACCGCTTGCCGTCTGTCACAGGGTCATGGGGTTGCTCGTTGGCGCTGACGATGCTGACGATGACATCGCCGTTCTCGCTTTGCGCCGCTCGACAGAGCAGGAAGACGATGGGTGGGCGCGTACCAAGCAGTACCAGGCCGACTACCGCCAGGCCGCGGTTTGGCACAATTCATCAGGGCCGACAGAACAGAACAGCCAATCCCTGGCCATGCCGATGCCACGTAATCCGAGCGACCGCTCCGATCCAGTGGTACGACGCTGACCGAGCAATTTTTTCGGATCTGCCTTCATAGTTCTGGGCATCAACCGCGGACGATCGCAAGCCTATTCTTTCGTTGGCGCGCGTGATCGACCGCCCTCGAGATCCGTTTGAGTAGTCAGCACACAGGGGCAGCCTTCTTGAGGCTGGCTCTGTCTGGACCCACGCAGACCTAGGCCATTGGTTTCGCGCCAGGGGTTCCCGGATGGATATTTCAAATCAAGCTGTCCGATAGCATCAGTCGAAGGAGCTTTGGTGGGCAACAAGGACGTCAAGGACGGAGACCTCTTCGACATGCTGCGAGCCACAGGCCTCCGGAAGAAGGTTGCTCGCACCGTGAGCGCTTCGGCTGCGCGTATGACTGACGAGCAATCACGCATCGTCCACAAGACAGCTCAAAGCCTTCGCACGGCCGCATCGGCTCTCGACGGTCATGCCCCTCCTCGCCACGGTGTGACAAGCGGTGGCGTCAAGAAGGCCAACTCGAGGGCGACGAGCGGTAACAAGCGGACCGCTCCGAGGAGAAGCGTGTCGAAGAGGACGGGTGCATCCAAGGACGGGGCGCGATCGCGAAGGGCTGCCACGAGCCAACGCAGCGCGAAGACCAGCCAACGCGTCCAGGGAGCTCGCCGGCGAGCGACCTCAGCACGCTCGTAGGCGGCATCGGGTCGGACTCCTCGCTGACTGACAGGCACAACCGGCTGACGCCGAGCTGAATCTCCCGGCTGAGCCCACTATCGGCCCTGTCGCAACGCTCGCCTGCTGGGGGTGACCGGAGTGGTGCTCGGCGACAGTCGCCTCGGCAACGCACAGACCAAACCGACCCTTAGCCGTTGCCACGCCGTCACGATCGTGGCTCATTAGCAATGGCACCTAGGCGACGCGCCGCTCCTCTAGTCATTGCAACTCAGGCTTTCCTCCGCTCATTCGCCCAACGCGGCAGACGTGAGGTTTGTTCCGCGCTGAGATGGGGAAGAATCTCAACGCGGGCAAAGCTGCGTGTCAGTCTGAAACTGGCCGTATGCACCTCGCTTTGGGGCGGCTGAGTAGTCACGGGCTTAGCCGTCCCTCGCGCCATCAGCCAAGTCGCACACACATTGGAAAAGGGCATATGGCCGACGTGTGGTCGCTGCGCCAACACAGCGATGAAGTCAGAGAGTGCGCTGAGGAAGATTGCACCCGTCCGGCGTACGACGACACCTGGTGCAAGTTTCACGCTGACCTCGCTGCCTATCGGGCGAGCGGATCAGATCCGAGCCCTGCTAAGCCTCCAAGGGCCACGGGAGCCAAGCCGCGGGGCCGCCGCTAGACGCGCCATCACAAAGGGGTCCGCACTCGGCGAGTTGTCCTCTTCGAGGAGCAGGCGTAGCCATTCTCATGTTTGTCCGAGCTGCTCCTCGACGTCCCTCTGTTGGCTGAAGCAACGCCGTTTGAACGCTGGACTCCAACGGGTGATGACGTTGACGTTTGGGCGTGTCCCTTACAACTCTCGCCGGCGAGCTCGATCCGGTCTCTGCACCGCACCGCGCCGGCTACGTGATCGGCCCCGCGCGCGCCTTCTGGGTTAGACGCAACGTCGAGGGCCCTCTTGACGACGGTCATGAGAGATCCCTCTCCGTCCAAGGCCAGCCACACTCGGACTGCCACATTGAGGGCTCCCATGCTCGAGGCTGCCAGCACCAGGAGGTGAAGGTCCGGGGTAGGCATACCCCTCTGCAGCGCCAGCTCATCAGCCAAGGTCAGTTCCCACGAGCGCAGCACTCTGAGGCTGCGCTCACCCAGACGCGGGTTCCGAGCGACGAGCGCCGCCCGCGTCAGGAGCTGCTGGTGTCCGGAAGATAGGTAGTTGGCAAATGTCAGGAGGACCTCTCTCAGCGCCGCCATGTCCGTGGCCGCAGTCGGACAGTCACGGACGATCCGGCGCAGCTCGGCGACCTGGTCCGCCTCGTCTCCGAACAACACGTCTTCTTTGGACCTGAAGTATCGGAAGAAGGTCCTTGGGGAGACCTCGACCGCGCCAGCGATCTCCTCCACCGTCGTCTCCTCGTAACCCTTGTCCTCGAAGAGGGCGAGCGCCGCTCCCTCGAGCTCTCGGCGGGTCCGTGCTTGCTTGCGGGAGCGCAGACCCCGCTCGGCAAGTTCTTCCTGCTCCTGATGTTTCGGCATGGTCGCCTGGAGGGTATCCCAACGTCACAAGATGCCAGAAGTCAGCCTAGGCCAATCGGCGGCGCGAGACAGACGGCTGAGACGGCGACGGCCAGGTGACCACCCCGTCGTCGGGATAGGAAGCATTCTCTGCGGGGTCGGGTTGTGTATCGCCGAGGGTGTGGCGTCCGTGACGCGACTGCCCACTCGGGGTTCACCTGCCGATCTCAGCAGCAAGAACCTTGGCGGGCACTCACTGGTAGCCCTTTCAGCAGGAAGACAACATCAAGGAGACGCAAAACTTCAACATGGACGCCATCACACTTCTACGGTCGGATCACGACACCGCCGAGAAACTGTTCAAACAATTCGAGAGGCTCGGCGAGCGCGCCAGCAAGTCGCGGCGCGACATAGTCGACCGCATGATCGAGGTACTAGCTGTTCACGCCGCCATCGAGGAGCAAGTGTTCTATCCCGCGGTACGGAAGGTCGTCCCAGATGTCGAGGATCAGATCCTCGAGGGGCTCGAGGAGCATCACGTCGTCAAGTGGACCCTTGCTGAGCTTGATGGTATGGACCCGAATGCCGAGCGCTTCGACGCCAAGGTGACGGTGCTGATCGAGAGCGTCCGGCGACACGTCGAAGAGGAAGAAGGAAGCGTCTTCCCTCGAGTGAGAGAGGCTCTCGGTCGTAAGGCCCTCCAAGACATGGGCAGCGCCCTGGAGGTGGCGAAGAAGGCGGCTCCGGTCCGCCCGCATCCGCGTTCACCCGATACGCCTCCTCTCAACGCGGTCACGGGGACTCTGGCGGGGATGGCAGACCGGCTCAGGGAGGCTGGCCAGGACACCCTGCGGAAGATAGCCCCGTGATCGGCCTACCCGACCCATTCAGCGTCGACACATCAGAGGATGGCGACATGGCTATCGTCGCCGTACAGGGAGAAGTCGACATGTCCACGGCGCTGGAGATGGACGCCGAGCTGGCCCGCCTTGTCGATGCCGGGTGGGCCAACATCGTCGTCGACCTCGCTGGCGTCAGCTTCATAGATTCAACCGGGCTTCGAGTGCTGGTCATGGCTCATCGGCGACTGTCGGATCTGAACGGCGTTCTCGCCTTACGCCGCCCCCGCCCTCGCGTTCTCCACCTCTTGCAGATCGTCAACCTCGACCATGTCTTCCCGATCGTCGAGTCGCCGATCGTTCCATCGGAGCACCAGGAGCCAGGCGCGTTCGATGGCTAGGCGGCAGCGCCGGCGACCTAGCCCGCGGCGAAGGCGAGTACAGCATTCGGGCTAGTCCGGCAGCGTGGGACCTTTCCCGGTGCAATCGAGGGTCGAAAACCGCCGGCACGAACAGATCGGGCGGGTGCCGCACGGCTCCGGCCGGATCGTGGTCGTTCAAGAATCACGTCTGGCCCACCTCGACATGAGCCACATTGGACAGAGAGACCCATAGGTTCAGCGCTCGGCTCGATCGGGAGCTGCACCGGGACCAGGGAGATTCCGCCGAGGGGGAGTTTAGGGCTCACCCAATGAGGGGAGAATGGAACTATCGCGTTGGGCGGGGGGATGGCGCAATGGAAGCGACGATCGAGCTAGGCGCAAATCGATCCAGTGCGGCGGCGGCCAGGAGCTTCGTCCGGGCAAAGCTGGCCGAGGGGGGCCGGCAGGATCTCTGCGAGAACGCCGCCCTTCTTACCAGCGAGCTCGTCGCCAACGCGATCCTTCACGCCCGCTCGGCAGTTGGCATCACAGTCCGCCTGGGAGCTGACGGCCTCAGGGTGGCCGTCCTCGATGACAACACCGAGGTCCCCACGAAGATCGAGGACCGGGACGAGCTCGAGGGCGGCAGGGGGCTCCTTCTCGTTGACGCCCTGGCGGACTCCTGGGGGGTCAGCCGTGGAGAGAGCCGCAAAGCGGTCTGGTTCGAGGTCGCTTAGGTAGTTCTCAACTGAGCTGACGTTCTCGCGTCATCTCAGCTACTGGCCGTCACACGTGAGCGGCGGCGATCGAGCGCCTCCAGGTCGAAGATGACAGGAGGCTCGCACGGCCCTCGATGTCCTGGAAGCAGCTCCGATCCGCTCCAGAGGTCATCGTCGCCTCGGACCTGTGGCGTGGCAGCTGGCCGACGAGCTCGGCTGGGCCAAGACCTACGACGCCGAGTACCTCGCCTTGGCCAGCTTGCTCCGCTGTCAGCTCGTGACGATCGACGCTCGCTTGCATCGAGGAGCTGCTCGTCTCGGTCTCGTAGTCGCGCCCACTGATCTGTGACGCGAACTCCCAGCTGGACACTCTGGGCAAGGTCCGGACCATACATACGGTCGAGCAGGTGAGTGCCATGTCAATGCCACTCGAGACGCCCGCCGCCGTGACTACCTTTCCCGCTCGACGACCCGCTGCTCGGCTAGCCCGACGCGCCGAGGTCAGATTCCGCCGTCCGGGGTGGTCCTCAGAGCTCGAAGCGTGTCCCCACGCAGTTGGGAATGAGCGCTTCACCGAACTGCGCCGCCATGGCATGGATCGCTGGCGCCATGTTGAGGCCGGCGGCATCAGCATGTGCCACTGGCAGGACAGGGGAGGGTCTCACCGATGGCTCAATTGGAGCGCCGACAGTGGCCGCGGCCGGGTCGCCGAAAGGCGATGTCGTTCATGGTCAACAGGTGGCCAGCTGGAAGACGCCGCCGACGGACCTTGATGAGATCATCGAGCACGTTGACCACGAGGGCCTGGTCGTCGAGGACCAAGGGATCTGGCACCCACTCTCCATCGAGCCAAGCCTGCTGGATCGGGTATCCGGGCTCATACCCGGTCGTGCGAGCCACCTCTCCGGTGACGAGAAGGGACCGATCGAAGAGGAAGCTCGGCATGGGCTCCTCGATGACCTCGAAGCCTGCACCCTCGAGTGCCCGACGGCTGGTCGTCGGCATCTCCTGGGGCTCCAGGCCAGGCAGAGTGTCCCGCCGACGACGCCAGAAGTGAGGGTGGATGAGGACCGGGAGGTTGATCCGTCCGAGCCTTCGTATCAGACCATCGATGCCGGTGGTGTGGTCGAAATGACCATGGCTACAGACGA
>VAWP01000195.1 GCA_005888295.1 Actinomycetota bacterium | reverse complement strand
CTTTCCGAGCGCCAGGGACGCCTCGAGTCCGACATCGCCGCCGTGGCCCGGCGCATTCACGAGGTCGAGGGCCGCATGTACTCGGGCGAGGTGGCGGCCTCGAGGGAGCTCATGGCGATGTCCGATGAGGTCGAGTCGCTCAACCGCCGCCGGCGGGAGCTGGAGGAGATGGCCTTCGAGGCCATGGCGGCGGGTGAGCCCGTCGACGCACAGCTGTCCCGCCTGGCAGACGAGCGGACGGCGGCAGAGGCCGACGCCCAGCGCCTGCGCGGCATCATCGCCGAGGCCGAGGCGGAGATCGACGCCGAGGTGGTGGCCGAGACCGAGGCCCGCACCGCGTTGGTGGCCGACCTGCCCGACGAGCTCACCCAGCGCTACGAGCGCCTCCGGGTCCGTCTCGGCGGCGTCGGAGCGGCGCGCCTCGAGCACGGGTCGTGCGGTGGCTGCCACCTGGCCCTACCCGCCGTCGAGCTCGACCACATCCGCAGGGCGCCTCCGGAGGCCGTCATCACGTGCGAGCAGTGTGGCCGCATCCTCGTGCGCTGAGGGGCCCGTGGCCGGGATATGATCCTGCTGGTTCGCCACGGGCAGACCGCCGCCAACGCCGCCGGCCTGCCGGTCGCGGGCGTGCGGCGGGTGGTGACCAGCCCGCTCCACCGCGCCCGAGAGACGGCCGAGGCTTTCGGGCTGGGGGTTCCCGTCGAGGTCGACGACCGGTGGACCGAGCTCGACTACGGGGCCTTCGAGGGGCGGCCGTTCAGCGAGGTCCCGAGTGCGACCTGGCAGCGATGGCGGGGTGACGCTTCGTACACCCCACCGGGAGGCGAGTCGCTTGCCGTCCTCGGTCGGAGGGTGCGCGCGGCGTGCGAGGACCTGGCTGGCGACGGAGCCAACGGTGATGTCGCCGTGGTCAGTCACGTGTCCCCGATCAAGGCCGCCATCGTCTGGGCGCTCGGAGTCGACGACACGGTCGCCTGGCGGATGTTCCTCGACGTGGCGTCGATCTCCCGCCTGGCGATCGGCGCCCAGGGACCGTCGCTACGCAGCTACAACGAGACGCATCACCTCTCGTCGCTCTGAGGCGGCGAGCTGTCGCGCAGCCGTCGCCAGCCGAACGCCCTCCACCCGACGATGCCCGCGACCGAGAGAGCGATCCCGGGGCCGACGAGGAGCCAGACCGAGGCCTGCGTGGAAATGCGGGTCGTGCTGACGAGGAGCGGCTGGATGCGGGCGCTGAAGTCGACGAGGAACGCGAAGCGGTCGAGTATGGGACCGGTGGCCTGCAAGGCCGTTGGTGACAGTCGCGGGTCGGCGGCACCGAGGTTGGCGGCGACGACTGTGGGGCTGAGGCCCGCCGTGCGGGCCACCTGGGGCACCACGTCGTTCTGGAAGCCGTCGAGCACGGTGCGGACCGTTGTCAGGCCGGCCTGCCGGGTATGGACCTTCTCGACCGAGAAGGGCCGCAGCGAGTTGAGGAGCGAGTCGGTGTCGGTCGCCTTGGCCGGGGCCCCGAGGGCGAGGGGCACGACCACGATGACCAGGCCGACGCCGGCGATGGCGATGGCCAGCCAGCGACGGGGTCGAAGCAGCCCGACGACGCCGACGACCATCAGCGCGGCCCCGAGCCCGACCGCAGCCCACGCCCCCTGGTGCAGGCTGAGCCCGGGAACGGGAAGGGCGGCAGCGGACTCGAACTGGCCCTGTCGCTGCTCGAGGTTGGTCACGATCGTCTCGGCCTGACGCTCGACGGCCGGCAGCTGCGCCAGCCCCCTGCTCACCGACGGGTCACGGACGGCCAACGAGGCGCGAAAGGCGGCCGGAGTCTGGCCGGACAGTGTCGCCAGGCGGGGCACGCCGGCGTCGCGCATGGCTGCGGCGATCCCCTCCATCGTGTCGAGGTCCGAGCGCATGCCTCGCAGCGATGTCCCCGTCAACGCCGGGGTGGCGCTCCGAATGAGCTCGTCGCCCGATTGTGACGCGCTCAGCGCGGAAGTGGCCAGCATGACGATGATCAGCGTGAGGCCGCTCACGATCGCCACGGCGAAGGGCACCACGCGCCAGGGCCCGCCCTTCACCGGCGATCGTCCGAGGGTGGGGCCAGGTTGAGCAACTCCGGCGATTGGGCGATGTAGTAGACGATGAGCACGACGAGCGAGACGGCGACGATGCCGACCGACTCGAAGACGCTGGAGTAGTCGAAGAAGGTGCCGACGGGCGGACTGCCGGGGGCGGCGGCGCGGAAAGTCACCAGAGCGAACAAC
>VAWP01000126.1 GCA_005888295.1 Actinomycetota bacterium | reverse complement strand
CTTCAATGCACCTGACGTCTCCGGCGGCTCCGGGTCGGTCTTCCTCACCGGAGGCGGCGCCTTCGATTCCTCCTCCGGCTTCGCCCACTCGGCGGGCGGCTTCAAGTGCACCTCCATGGTGACCAGTGGGCCGCTGACCGGATGTCTGGCAGGACAGGGCGTTCGCTGGGACACCGCAGCTCTACTCCGGAGCACCCCGTTCAAGTGCACCGCGACCGATCCCATGGGTGTCAAGACCGCCACCACTAGTAGCGACACCGTCGCGCTGCGGGGCGACTTCTACCGTGCCGGCGACGGGAACATCGAGTCGTTCACCGCCAACATGATCGTCTCGAGTCACGACATCGCTCCCGATATCCCCGGCGTCCAGAACGTCTGGGTGCAAGGCGTGGGCTGTGGGACCGCAGTGGCGCATTTCAGCCACTGAGCGCCCCTCACACGATCGCTCTCACCAACACTCAACGGACGCCGCTGGTAAGCGCCTGGCCAGGAAACTTGCTGGTTCAGCGGTCTACTTGATGTGCATACCCGAGATGGCGCGGGCGACGATCAGACGCTGGATCTCCGAGGCGCCCTCTCGACCCAGGCGGCGAAGCCGAAGACTCGCTAGCATCGCGGGTGCGGAGTAGCAAGGGTTGGACGGGGGGGAGGACCACGTTGCCACGGCGCATCTTCGTCGAGGAAGGGTCGCGGTGAGCACGACCCTGTTCCGGAGACAGGCGCTCGAACGCGTCTCCTCGCCCGAGCAGCTCGATCAAACAGTCCGGGCGTCGCTCCCGCTGCAGTGGGTGGCGCTCGTCAGCCTGCTGGCAGTGGTCGCCGGGGCAGTGGCCTGGGCTGCGATCGCCACTGTTCCCACCACGGTGCCAGCCGTTGGTATCTACCTCCCCGTCGGAGGACTCCACGCGGCAAGCACGCCGGCGGCGGGAACCATCACACCTCTCCCGGCCCTGACGGTAGGGAACCGGGTGTCGGCAGGCCAGGCTCTCGCCACAGTGACCGTCCCGGTGGCTCAGGGCGCTCCAAGCCCTCCGCCCACATACGGTGTCCTGGCGCCTCTGGACGGAGTGGTGGTCAACGTGTTTCACCTCTCCGGTACCTATCAGAATGCTGGCCAGACGGTTGGTGTGATCCAGCCGTCCGGGCGGCCCCTCGTGGTCTACAGCTACGTATCCGATCTGAAGGCGCCGGTGCTTCACAGGGGAGTTGCTGCACAGGTGACCTTCGGGGGGGCATCCGCCTCCTACGGCTACGCCAAGGGTGTAGTCGCCTCTGTGAGCCAGTACCCGGTGGACCCCGCAACTGTGCAGTCCCTTACTGCCAACACCTCGCTCGGCGATGTCGCCAGGGGTCTTGGTCCCGTCAAGGAGGTCATCATCGCTCTGACCCCCTCGAACACCCCCAGCGGGCTGGCGTGGGGTTGCCCGCCGATCCACAGTTCGTCGTGGGCTCGCACCATCCCATCGACAACGTGATCTGAGGCGTTGGTGAGCTCACTGGCCTCGGAGGCGATTCCTCGGGCGGTTCGGCACCGGCGTGTGAAGACACCCTCCGTCTTGCAGATGGAGCCAGTCGAATGCGGGGCGGCGGCGCTTGGCATCGTCTTGGCCTACTTCGGCAAGTGGGTTCCTCTCGAGGACCTGAGGACAGCCTGCGGGGTGTCGCGCGATGGCTCCCGAGCAGTCAACGTGCTGCGCGCCGCCCGCAGCTACGGCCTCGAGGGGAAGGAGATGCGTCTCGACCCGCCCGACCTGGACGACCTCGAGCTGCCGATCATCGCCTCTTGGAACTTCAATCACTTCGTGGTCATCAACGGCACCTCGAAGGCGGGGGTACACCTCCAGGACCCCGCCGTGGGGTCGAGGAGCGTCACGTGGGAGGAGTTCGACGTCTCCTTCACGGGCGCGTCCCTCGTGCTCGGAGCTGGGAAGGACTTCGTCCGCGACGGCAAGGCGCCATCCGCGACCAGGGGCCTGATGCGGCGCCTCGTCGGGGCATACCCGGCACTCGTCCTCTGCCTGCTTGCCGGACTTGGTCTGCTGGTACCGGGACTGCTCGTGCCGGCGGCGGTGCGGATCTTCGTCGATCAGTACCTTGGAGCCGGCGACCGCCACTGGCTGTGGGTGTTGGTGGCTGCCATGGCAGGCGCCGCGATCGTCCAGATCGCGTTCACCTGGCTGCAGCAACTCGTGCTGCTCCGGCTGTCGACGAAGTTGTCACTCTCGATGTCGACGCGCTTCTTCTCCCACGCGCTGCGTCTTCCGGTGGACTTCTTCGCCCAGCGCTACGCCGGCCATGTCGTCAACCGAATCCAGCTGAACGACCAGGTGGCCAATCTGTTGTCGAGCCAGCTGTCGTCGACTCTGCTCAGCTGTTTCACGGCGGTGTTCTACGTCACCCTCATGGCCATCTACGACTGGCAGCTCACCGTCATCACCCTTGTCCTGGCCTGCGGGAACGTGGTGGTGATCACAAGGGGCCGCGAGGGCCGAAGTGACGGCTACAGCCGCGCCGCGGCCGCCCAGGGGGCGGTAATGGCCACGATGGCGGGCGGACTGGCGAGCATCGAGGCCATCAAGGCCACCAGCGAGGAGTCCTCGTTCTTCTCCCGATGGGCAGGTCACCAGGCCAAGGCCATGAACGCCTGGGATGAGTTGTCCCTTTCCGTGTCGGTGACGTCGGCGGCGCCCGTCATGCTCACTTCGATCAGCGCCGCCGCTGTGATCGGTGCCGGCGCCTGGCAGGTGATCGGTGGCCACCTCTCGATCGGCACGCTCACCGCCTTCCAGGTGCTGGCCGCTGGGTTCATGGGACCTATCGCTCGGCTCGTGGGCTTCAGCCAGATCGTCCGCCAGACAGCGGCGGGCCTGGTGCTGCTGGACGACGTCCTCGATCACCCGGCTGACCCGGACCTCGAGGTCGCAGCCTCCTCATCGGGAGACGGTCGGTCCGGCGACGGTCGGTCGGACGGCGGACACGCCACCCAACAGCCCCTCACGCTGGCGGGAGCGCTGGAGCTACGCGAGGTTGTCTTCGGCTACAGCCCGCTCGAGCCGCCACTGATCGAGGGCTTCTCGCTACGGCTGGAACCGGGGCAACGGGTGGCGCTGGTCGGGGGCACTGGCAGCGGCAAGTCCACCGTGGCCCGCCTGGCGGCCGGCCTGGCCCAACCGTGGTCGGGATCCATCCTGGTGGACGGGACCGACCGGCGCAGACTCCCTCGGACGGTGCTCGCCGCAACGCTGTCGCTCGTCGACCAGGACATCTGTCTCTTCGAAGGCTCGGTCGCCGACAACATCACCCTGTGGGACCCGACCATCACCGAGGAGGCCATGGTGCGCGCCGCTTCAGACGCGGCGATCCACGACGACATCGCCCGCCGACCGGGGGGGTACGAACGCGCCATCCTGGAGCGTGGAGCGGACTGGTCGGGCGGCCAGCGCCAGCGCCTCGAGATCGCCCGGGCGCTCGCCACCGATCCCGCCATCTTGATCCTCGACGAGGCGACCGCGGCGCTCGATACCCTCGTCGAAGCCGAGATCGACCAGCGTCTCCGGGCCCGAGGATGCAGCTGTCTGATCGTGGCCCATCGGCTGTCCACCATCCGGGACTGCGACGAGATCGTGGTCCTCGACGCGGGTAGACCGGTCGAGCGCGGCCGCCACGAGGACCTTGTGGCGTTGGACGGGCTTTACGCGGCGCTGGTGGGACTGTGACGGACCAACGCGGCGCCACAGTGGGAGACAGCCAGCGTCCTCTCCTCGCCAACGCTCCGCTTCAGATGGACGACCAGAGCCTTGCCTGGCGGGTCGGGTCGGGGCGCGCGCAGGTCTTCGCCCTTCTCGATGAAGGTGGCCGCCGCATACCGGTGTGCTGTCTCGAGGAGGGCGATTGGGCCCTGCCGGCTCCAACCGGCAGTGGCGTGCAGCTGCTCCTGATCAGCCTCGTCGGCAACACGACCGTGATCCCCGTGGCCCTGCCGGCCGGTACGGACGGTCGGGTGGCCCCATCGCTGGCCGACCCCGAAGTGCGTCACGCCATCGAGTCCTGGGTGGAGCGCCTGGCCGAGGCGGTAGGAGACCCGAGCCCCACAGAAGGCGTCGGAATCGTCACCGACGAACGCGTCGAGCTGTGCGAGGAGCAGGTGGCCTGGCCTGAGCACCGAAGCGTGTGGATTGATGCCGGGGCTGATCTCGAGGCTTTGCGGCTGTTCGGCGACACCGGATTCGCGCAGGGTGCCGGCCAGCGCGACGGGGCGGTGCTGCCACTTCCAGCAACCGCGTGGATACGCGCCGAGCGGGCGAGCTCGATCCTCGTGATGTCGGAGGCCCAGGCTCTCGCTGGCGCTGGTGGCTGGCGGGGCCTCCAGTTGTTCTGCCTTGCTGCCCTGAGTCGACTGCGGGTCCGCTTGGGACGCGCCCAAGCGGCCGCGGGCGAGGCTCTCGCTCAGCGGGAGCGGGAGGAGCTGCGCCTCGAGACAAAGATGTACACCCGCCTCGGCCGCGTGCTCGAAGCAGCCCGCGACCAGCGGCCCGAGCCCGATACCCACGACCCCACTGCGCGGGCTCTGTCCATGGTGGCCGCCGCTACCGGGGTGGAACTTCGACTGCCGGAGCGATTAGGCGACCTTGCAGGGCTGGACCGGGTCGACGCTATCGCTCGGACCTCAGGACTTCGGTGGCGGAGGGTGAAGCTGGACGGTCGCTGGTGGCGCCAGGACGTCGGCGCCCTGTACGCCACCCTGACCGACGGGACGCCCGTTGCCGTTGTACCCCGTCGCCCGGGGGCGATGAACCTGGTGGATCCCGCAAACGGCACCAGCTGCCGGGTGGACGCCTCCGTTGCCGGACGCCTGAACAACGAGGCGGCGATGCTCTATCGGCCACTTCCTCGGGACCAAGTGAGTGGGCGGGGGATCCTCGCATACCTCCGCCCCTCGGTGAGTTGGGACCTCTGGCGGATCGTCCTGCTCGGCTTGGTGATCGGGCTGTTGTCGCTGATCACCCCCCTCGTAACGAAGTACATCTTCTCCACCGTCGTGCCACAGCAGGGGTCGGGGGTGCTATTGGGCCTCACGCTGTTGCTCGTTGTCTTTGCTGTCTGCAGCTTCGGGTTCTCGATAGTCCAGCGTCAAGGGTTCAACCGCATCAACGACGACATCGCCAAGGATCTGCAATCCGCTGTCGCCGACCGCGTGATCGATCTGCCACTCTGGTTCTTCCGCCGCTACTCCTCCGGCGCCCTCGCCAAGAGGGTGATGGCCGTCGGCCAGATCCAAGCCCTCTCCAGCGGCGCCCTGACCACGGCCGTGGTTGCGGTGCCCGTCGGGATCTTCAATCTCGGTCTCGCCTTCTACCTGCAGACCCGTCTGGGGCTGTTCGCATCGATCGTCCTGGTGGCCGGGGCGGTGGGGATCATCTTCTTCACCCGCTCCCAGTCCCGCCAGCTCACCGCGCAAACGGAGGCCAACCAGGCATCCTTCGGGCTGGCCGTGCAGTTCGTGAACGGGGTGGGCAAGTTGCGCGTGGCCAACGCCGAGCGACGGGCCTTCGCCCAGTGGGCCGCCCGCTTCGCCGCTCTGAAGGAAGCGTTCGTCGTCTCCCAGCGGGGGTTCGCCGCCGTCACCGCGTTCACGGCCGCCGCGACGGCAGTTGGGACAGCGGCGCTGTTCCTGGCCGTCGCCACCCTGCCGGCCGGCACCGTGTCCTCTGCCACATTCCTCGCCTTCATCACTGCCTTCGGCCAGGCGTTGGCGGCGACGGTTGGGCTGACGACGGTGGCGGTGTTCGTCGCCCAGGCCCGACCGCTGTACCAGAGCATGCGCCCGGTGCTCGACACCCCACGGGAGGTGACCGAAGGCGGAGAGGATCCGGGTCAGCTGTCTGGGGCCATCGAGGTGAGCCACATCGGTTTCCGCTACACCGCTGACGGGCCGGCGGTGCTCGACGACGTGTCGTTCCAGGTGGACCCAGGTGCTTTCGTCGCCCTGGTAGGTCCCTCGGGGTCGGGCAAGTCGTCGGTCATGCGCATACTGCTCGGCCTCGAGATGCCGACGGTGGGCACCGTCCGATACGACGGCAAGGACCTCGACTCCCTCGACATGGTGGCGGTGCGGCGCCAGATCGGCGTGGCGACGCAAAGTGTGCAGGTGCTTCCCGGAGACGTGTTCACCAACATCGTGGGCACCCGCTCTCTCACCATGGATGATGCCTGGGAGGCGGCCGAGATCGCCGGGATCGCGGACGACATCCGCGCCATGCCCATGCAGATGCACACCTTCATATCCGAGGGGGGTGCGTCGTTCTCGGGCGGCCAGCGGCAGCGTCTGCTCATCGCCAGGGCAGTGGTGGCCAAACCGAAGATCCTCCTGCTGGACGAGGCCACCAGCGCCCTTGACAATCGCACCCAGGCGCAGGTGGCCGAGGCCATCGGCCGTCTACGGGCTGCGCGGGTAGTGATCGCCCACCGGCTCTCCACCATCCGCGAGGCCGACACCATCCTCGTGCTGGACGATGGCGGGATCGTGGAGCAGGGAACGTACGACGAGCTGATGGCAGCCGCTGGGCGCTTCGCCGACCTGGCCCGTCGTCAGCTGTCATAGGAGAAGGCCCCTCTCCGACGGGGGGCAGGTAGCTAAGTCGGTGAAACGGAACACCTTCACATGAATGGTTTGAGGCGATGGCGGTGCCGCCGAAAGTCAGCCCCCGCGCCGCTGTCCGGTGTGTAGGCGGTCCAGGGCCGAGGACTGCTCCGACAGCTGCTTCACCAGCTCGGCCACCGAAGGATCGTCCTTGGTCGAGCCGCCGGCCCCATCACGACGCGTCCCTGTTTGCACTCCGTGTTCTGCCACGTCTCTTCCCAGGGCTCCGTCCACTGACGAGTAGTCGTGGGCTCGCACCGGAATCTCATGCACCTCTACGTACAGGGGATCTGTCGCCGTCGCCACCTTGCGCGCCAGACCGATCGCCATCGAAGTCGACACCGACGTCCTGCTCGGGGATGCGGGTCTCCTTCTTGACCAGGGCGGCCATGGCGTCCTTGTCGGCGTCGGTGAGCGGCGGCTGGACCAGACCACGGGGCCACAGACGCCGGTGCTTGACCACGTTCACCTCGGCCGCGTAGAGGCTGATCTGCGCAGCCATGTAGATGAACGCCAGTAATCCCAGCACCACCCCGAAGAACCCGTAG
>VAWP01000068.1:32006-63579 GCA_005888295.1 Actinomycetota bacterium | reverse complement strand
GGCACCCTGTGGGCGCTCGTCGAGCGCCGGGCGGGCGAGAGTCCCGATGTCCTGATGGCGGTCGACGAGGCGGGTCGTCGCGTGAGCTTCGGCGAGTACAGGGCCGCGGCCGAGCGTGCCGCCGCCGGGCTGGCGGCGCTCGGGGTGGGCCCGGGCGTCGCCGTGTCGTGGCAGCTGCCGACCTGGATCGAGTCCCTCGTGCTCGTGGCCGCCCTGGCGCGACTGGGCGCGGTGCAGAACCCCGTGCTTCCGATCTACCGCGACCGCGAGCTGCGCTTCATGACCGCACAGACCAGCGCCCGGCTGCTCGTTGTCCCGCCCGCCTGGCGCGGCTTCGACTACCCGGAGATGGCGAACGCCATCGCGGCCGAGCGCGACGGGCTGGACGTGCTCGTGGTCGACCGGGCGCTGCCCGACGGCAACCCGTCAGCCCTCCCGCCGCCTCCGACGGTTCCCAGCGCGCCTGCCGACCTCCCCACGGCGTGGATCTTCTACACCTCGGGCACCACCGCCGATCCCAAAGGCGCCCGGCACACTGACGCGACGATCGCCGCCGCCGCCGTGGCCATGAACCTGGCCCTGGACCTGCGGGCGGCGGACCGAAGTGCGCTGGTGTTCCCCTTCACCCACATCGGCGGGATCACCTGGCTGTTCTCCAGCCTCATGACGGGCTGCGCCAACATCTGCCTCGAGCGCTTCGATCCCGCCGAGGCCGTCGCCGTGCTGAGCCGGGAGGAGGTGACCCTCGCCGGGTCGGGCACCCCCTTCCACCTCGCCTACCTCGAGGCCCAGCGCCGCCAGCCGGGGACGCCGATCTTCCCCGCAGTGCGCGCCTTTCCCGGCGGCGGTGCCCCCAAGCCGCCGCGGCTACGGGCTCACCGAGTGCCCGATCCTGGCCATGGGCGCCGTCGGGGACCCCGACGACAAGCTGGCCGCCACCGAGGGTCGCACCTCGCCCGGCGTGGAGCTGCGCATCGCGGACGGCGAGCTCCGGGTGAAGGGACCCCAGCTCTTCCGCGGCTACGTCGACGCCAGCCTGGACGCCGAGGCGTTCGACGAGCAGGGCTACTTCCGGACCGGGGACCTCGGTGTCGTCGACGACGAGGGCTTCGTGGCCATCACGGGGCGCCTCAAGGACGTGATCATCCGCAAGGGCGAGAACATCAGCGCCAAGGAGGTCGAGGATCTCCTCTATCGGCACCCGAAAGTTGCCGACGTGGCAGTCATCGGCCTGCCCGATCCGGCCCTCGGCGAGCGCTGCTGCGCCGTCGTCGCCAGCAAGGACGGATCGGACCCCCTGGCGTTCTCGGAGATGGTCGACTTCCTCAAGAACGAGGGCCTGACGATCCAGAAGGTCCCCGAGCAGCTGGAGCTCGTCGACGTCGTTCCTCGCAACCCGACGGGCAAGACGCTCAAGCACGAGCTCCGCCAGCGGCTGTCGAGCTAGGAGATGGGCACGCGACTGGAAGGGCGGGTCGCCCTCGTCACCGGAGGTGCGTCCGGCATCGGGCGGGCTTCCGCCCTCGCCTTTGCCGGTGAGGGAGCGACGGTGGTCGTCGCCGACGTGGACCAGCTCGCCGGGGCCGAGACCGTGCGGGCGGTCAACGAGGCCGGTGGCACGGCGCGGTTCGTCTCCTACGACGTGACGAAGTCGGACGAGGTCGCGGCCATGGTGGCCGACGTGATCGCCGCGTACGGGCGGCTCGACTGCGCCCACAACAACGCCGGCACCTCGGGTAGCACCGCGTTCACCGTCGACTACCCCGAAGCGGAGTGGGATCGTGTGATGGCGCTCAACCTGCGCAGCGTCTTCCTGTGCATGAAGCACGAGATCCCCCCGATGGTCGAGCAGGGAGCCGGAGCGATCGTGAACACGTCGTCGGGCGCCGGGTTGATGGGGTTCGCGGGTCTGCCCGCCTACGTCGCCAGCAAGCACGGCGTCGTCGGGCTGACGCGGGCGACGGCCCTCGAGTACGTGAAGGCCGGGATCCGTGTCAACGCCGTGTGCCCGGGCAGCACGCGCACACCGATGCTCGAGGCGTTCATGGGAGGCGACCCGGCGATGGAGAAGATGATGGCGCGCAGCGCCCCCATCGGCCGCCTGGGTGACCCGAGCGAGATCGCCGCCGCCGTGGTGTGGCTGTGCACCGACGACGCCTCGTTCGTGGTCGGTCACGCCTTCGCCGTCGACGGCGGAGCCGTCATCCAGTAGCCACCAGGGGGACGGTGGTTACCTGGGAGTATCCTTTGTCGGATGACGGCCCCGGTGAACGACACCTCGTCCACGGATCTGCGGGCCACCGACGGCCGGGTGCCGGGGCGGCGCGGCCAGGCGACGCGGCGCCGGCTCATCGACTGCACGGCCGATCTGCTCGGGTCGACGTCGTGGCGGGACATCAAGGTCATCGACATCGCCAGCGCCGCCGGGACCTCGCCCGCCACCTTCTATCAGTACTTCGCCAACGTGGAGCAGGTCATCCTCGTCCTGGCCGAGGAGCTGGGTGAGGAGGTCGGGTCCCTGGCGGCGCTCGTCCACGGCCAGTGGAAGGGCGACAGGGGCTGGGACACGTCGGTCGGGTTCGTCCAGGCCTTCATGGACTACTGGGAGCGGCACCGGTCGGTCTTCCGGGTGGTGGACCTGGCCACCGAGGAGGGGGACCTCCGCTTCAGGGGCATGAGGACCAGGGCGCTCAACGGCATCACGGTCGCCATCGCCGACGTCATCGAGACCAGCCGCCAGGAGGGCAGGTCACCCGCCGCCGACGCCATGGCCATGGCCGGCTCCATCGTCGCCATGCTGGGCCAGGTGGCCGCCCACCGGTACGGGTTCGAGTTCTGGGGGATCCGCACCGCCGGCCTCATCGAGAGCCAGGCGTCGCTCCTCTACTGGAGCGTCACCGGCCGCAAGCCGCCCCGCCACTAGGCGACCATTCGCACCCGGGCTCCACCTCGGCCTAGACTGAAACAGGTTCTAGATGGGAGACCGCGGTGTACATCGGCCTAACACCCGAGCAGCAAGCCCTGCGCCAGGAGCTGCGTGAGTACTACGGCAGGCTCCTGACACCCGACGTCCAGGAGGACCTCCTCCGCGGCGAGGGCGTGGGCCCGACCAACCGCCGGATCGTCAGGCAGATGGGCCAGGACGGTTGGCTCGGCATCGGCTGGCCCAAGCAGTACGGGGGCCAGGGCCGGTCCGCCATCGAGCAGTTCCTCTTCTTCGACGAGTCGATGCGCGCCGGCGCGCCGGTGCCCATGCTCACCATCAACACGGTGGGTCCCACCCTCATGAACTTCGGCTCCGACGAGCAGCGCAAGCGGTTCCTGCCCAAGATCCTCGCCGGTGAGATCCACTTCTCGATCGGCTACACCGAGCCGGGCGCGGGGACGGACCTGGCGGCCCTCCAGACCAAGGCCGTGCGTGACGGCGACGAGTACGTGATCAACGGGCAGAAGATCTTCACCAGCCTGGCGACGGGTGCCGACTACGTGTGGCTGGCCGCCCGCACCAATCCGGAGGCCCGCAAGCACAAGGGCATCTCGATCTTCATCGTCCCGACCGACACGCCGGGGTTCAAGGTGCAGCCCATGCAGCTCATGGGCGAGCAGAACACCAACTACACCTTCTACGAGGACGTCCGGATCCCGGCCACCAACCTGGTTGGGGAGGAGAACGGCGGCTGGAAGCTCATCACCAGCCAGCTCAACCACGAGCGGGTCACCCTCTGCTCCCCCGGCATCGTCGAGCGCAACCTCGCCGAGGTCCGACGGTGGGCCCAGGAGACGAAGCTCGCCGACGGCCGGCGGGTCGTCGACCAGGAGTGGGTCCAGGTCAACCTGGCCAGGGTCCACGCCCGTCTCGAGTTCCTCAAGCTCATGAACTGGAAGGTCGCCTGGACGGCCACCCAGGACCGTCTGGACGTGGCCGACGCCTCGTCCATCAAGGTCTTCGGCACCGAGTTCTACCTGGAGGCCTTCAAGCTGCTCTTCGAGATCGTCGGCCAGGTGGGCTACGTGAAGCGGGGCTCGCCCGAGTCGGTGCTCTCCTCGCGCCTCGAGCACCTCTATCGCGGACTGCTCATCCTCACCTTCGGCGGGGGCACCAACGAGGTCCAGCGGGAGCTGATCGCCATATTCGGTCTCGGCCTGCCCAGGTCCCGATAGGAGCTGACATGGACTTCGCCCTCAACGAAGAGCAGGAAGCCGTGCGGGACCTGGCCAAGCAGATCCTCGACGGGCACGTCACCCAGGAGCGGCTGAAGGAGATCGAGGCCGGCACCCAAGGCATCGACCGGCGTCTGTGGGCCGAGCTGGCTCGGGCCAACCTCCTCGGGATCGCTCTGCCAGAGGACGTCGGGGGCAGCGGCCTCGGATTCCTGGAGCTGTTCCTGCTCCTGGAGCAGGCCGGGCGCACGGTGGCGCCCGTCCCCCTCCTGCCCACGCTGGTCCTCGGCGCCCTGCCCATCGCCGAGCACGGGACGCCCGAGCAGCGTCGGCGGTACCTGCCCCCGGTCGTGGCCGGGGATCTCGTGCTCACCGCAGCCCTCGTCGAGGTGGGCACCGAGCCGACCCGCCCGGTGACCGTCGCTCGACGCGACGGCGCCGTCTGGCGCCTCGACGGTGTGAAGATCTGCGTGCCCGCCGCCCACGTGGCCGGACGGGTGCTGGTGCCGGCGGCCACGGGCGAGGACGCCGTGGGCCTGTTCCTGCTCGACCCGACGGCCGACGGTGTGCACGCCGACGATCAGCAGACGACGAGCCACCAGCCCGAGTCGCGCCTCGAGCTGGCTGGCGCACCGGTTGCGATCGAGGACGTGCTCGGGGACCCCGAGGGCGGCGGCCCCGTGCTCGACTGGCTCCTCGAGCGGGCCACCGTGGCGTACTGCGCCCTTGCGGTGGGCGTGTGCGAGGAGGCCGTACGGCTGACCGCCGAGTACACCAAGACCCGCGAGCAGTTCGATCGGGTCATCGCGTCGTTCCAGGCGGTCGGCCTCGGGCCTCCCAGCCGCCGAGGAGGTGGCGGTGGCCAAGTTCTGGGCCGCCGACGGCGGTCAGCGGGTGGTGCACGCGGCCCAGCACCTGCACGGCGGGATGGGCGTCGATCGTGACTACCCCCTCCACCGGTACTTCCTGTGGGCCAAGCAGCTCGAGCTGACCCTCGGCGGTGCAACGGCCCAGCTGCGACACCTGGGTGCGCTGCTGGCCAGCGAGCCGGTGGGCTCCGGCTAGGCGAGGCGATGGCCGACGCCACCCTCACGGGCGCCCAAGCTGCCCGGCGCCAGCGGGTCATCGACGCGGCGATGGAGCTCGGGGCCGAGGGCGGCTACGACGCGGTGCAGATGCGCGACGTGGCAGCACGCGCCCAGGTCGCCATGGGCACGGTCTACCGGTACTTCTCGTCCAAGGACCACGTGCTGGCCGCCGCCCTGGCCGGGTGGGCCCAGGCGTTGGAAGGCCGCCTGGCCCAGGCGCCCCCGCGGGGCGAGACCTCGGTCGACCGTGTCGTCGACGTGCTGCGGCGGGCCGTGCGGGGCATCGACCGCCAGCAACGGATGATGGCGGCCATGGTGAGCGCCATCTCGTCCCTCGACCCAGGGGCCGTCGCCTGCCAGCACGAGCTCGACGTCACGATGGAGAGGATCATCCGGCGCGCCATCGGCGAGCCCGAGCCGGCCGAGGTCGCCGACATCATCCGCATCCTCGAGCACGTGTGGTTCTCGTCCCTTCTGAGCTGGATGAACGGGCGTAGCGACGTGCAGAACATGGGATCGGAGCTGGAGATCGCCGCCCGGCTCCTGCTGCGAGGCAGCGACGGCGCCCGCCGTCGGGGCCGGTCGGCATGAAGCCCCAGCTCGTCGAGCCGGACCACACGGCGGTCCTGACCATGGAGATGCAGCGCGGCGTGGTCGGCGATCTCTCCGCCATCGACAGCCTCGCCGACGCGGTCGTCGCCGGCCGGACCATCGAGCATGCGGCCCGTCTGGCCGCCGCGGCCCGTGGCGTGGGCGCCCGGGTGGTGCACTGCACGGCTGAGTTTCGTCCCGACCTGGCGGGCACCGCCATCAACAGCCCACTCATCGCCGTGATGGCGCGCCGACCCGACCACATGCGGATCGGCACACCGTCGACCGAGATCGTGCCCGAGATCGGCCTCGACGAGGCGGACCTGGTCGTGCCCCGATTGCACGGTGTCTCCCCGTTCACCGGGACCTCGCTCGACGCCGCGCTGCGCAACCTCGGCGTGACGACCGTGATCGCCACCGGAGTATCGGTCAACCTCGCCGTCCTGGGACTGTGCATCGAGGCGGTGAACCTCGGCTACCAGGTTGTGCTGGCGACCGACGCCGTGGCCGGCGTGCCGCGCGACTACGCCGACGCCGTGATCGAGAACACCCTCGCCCTGTTGGCGACCCGGGCGACGGTGGACGACATCATCGGCGCCTGGCAGACCTCCGCCGCAGGGGTGCGGGCATGAGGTTCCACCAGGCCGTGGCCTTCCTGCCCACCGATCAGGTGCTCGAGCTGGGACGGGCCGCGGACGCGATGGGCTACGCGGGCATCTACGTCTCGGACCACATCTTCTATCCGCGGGACCTGCGGTCTCGGTACACGTACTCGCCCCACGAGGACGGGTCGCCGGTCTGGTCGCCCGAGACGGACTGGCCGGACCCCTGGTGCCTGATATCGGCCCTGGCCGCGGTCACGACGAACCTCGAGCTCACGACCGGCGTGTACATCGCTCCGGCCCGCGACCTGTTCACGGTGGCGAAGCTGGTGTCCACCGCGGCGGTGATCTCGGACAACCGGGTCCGGCTGGGCGTGGGCGCGGGGTGGTGCCGCGAGGAGTTCGACGCCACCGGGCAGTCCTTCGACGACCGGGGGCGGCGGCTCGACGACATGATCCCGGCTCTCCGGGCGCTGTGGGGCGGAGGCTGGGTCGAGTACCACGGCTCCCACTACGACGTGCCGCCCTTGCAGATGAACCCGGCACCGACGGCGCCGATCCCGATCTACGGCGGCGGCCACAGCGAGCCCGCCCTGCGCCGGGCGGCGACAAAGTGCGACGGCTGGCTGTGCGCCAGCGCCTACACGCCGGACGAGGCCCGCCATCACCTGGGCCGTCTCCACAAGCACCTCGAAGCCGCCGGCCGGGCCGGCGAGCCCTACACCATCTATATGGCGCTCATGGCGATGCCGGATCGCGACCTGTACCTCAGCATGCAGGATGCGGGCGTGACCGACCTGCTGTGCGCGCCGTGGATGTTCGCCCAGACGCCATCCGGCGCCGATCCTCGCTCGAGCCTGGACGCGAGGATCGCCGCCACCGAGCAGTTCGCGACTGACGTGATCGCACGGATGTGACACCGACCGCGCCCGACGAGAGGAGCTGACCACACCATGGAGTTCGGAATCTTCAACAGCCTCTACCTTCCGCACCACCTCACCGACAAGGACCCCAAGGGTGCCGAGCACCGGCGACTGATGGACGAGGTGGAGTACGTGAAGGCGGCCGATCGCTCCGGGTTCAAGTACACCTGGGCTACCGAGCACCACTTCCTGAGGGAGTACTCGCACCTCTCGGCCAACGAGTCGTTCCTGGCCCACGTTGCGGCTGTCACCGACCGCATCCACCTGGGCACCGGCATCTTCAACATCACCCCGCCGGTGAACCACCCTGCCCGGGTGGCGGAACGGGTGGCGATGATCGACCACCTGAGCGGTGGTCGCTTCGAGTTCGGCACTGGCCGGGGATCGTCGACGACCGAGCAGCGGGGCTTCGGGATCCTCGACCCGGACCTCACCAAGGAGATGTTCGACGAGGTCGTTCCGGAGTTCAAGCACATGTGGCGTGACGGCGAGTACAGCCACGAGGGACGGTTCTTCTCCATGCCTCCGCGCCACGTGCTGCCCAAGCCCTACACCAGGCCCCACCCTCCGATGTGGGTGGCAGCGGGCAACCCGAGCACCTTCGAGAAGGCCGCCCGCATGGGACTGGGCGTGCTGTGCTTCGCCATGGGATCGCCGGACTCACTGGCCCCGCTGATCGAGATCTACAAGAAGACGATCCAACAGGCCGAGCCCGTCGGAGAGTACGTCAACGACAACGTCATGGTCACCAGCCAGATGCTGTGCCTCGAGGACGGCCAGCGGGCGCGCGACATCGCCTGCAACATGAACTCCAGCTACCAGACCAGCCTCGTCTTCCACTACCTGGACACCTTCCCCAAGCCGCCCGGCATCCCCGAGTGGCCCGACCTCATCCCCGAGCCCACCCCTGAGGGCCTCGACCGCCAGATCGAGCGGGGCCTGGTGTGCGTCGGCACGCCCGAGGAGGTGACCCGGTCGGTGAAGGGCTACGCCGACATCGGCGCCGATCAGCTGGTGTTCGGCATGCTGTCGACCACGATGCCGATCGAGGTCTGCACCGAGGCGCTGGAGACCTTCGGTCGCCACGTGATCCCCGAGTACGACAAGGAACCGACGCACAGCACCACCCGCCAGCGCGAGGCCCACCTGGCGGCGGCCCCCCCGGCCGAGCCCGAGGGCGGCATACCGCCGCTGCGGGTGTAGGCGGGGCCGGCGCTAGCCGACCCTGGGGTTAGCCGGTCGGTACCGGCTCGCGACCTCGGGTCCCGACCGGGGCCAGCGGCTCACTGGGCTCGTAGTCGTCGACGTCGACCTCCACGCCCAGACGGGGAACGATCCGGTCCAGACGCCTCGGGAACCACCAGTTGGCCTTGCCGAGGAGCTCCATCACGGCCGGGACCAGCACCATGCGGACGAGGGTGGCGTCGATGAAGACGGCCACGGCCAGGCCGAGACCGAACACCTTGAGCACCCGCAGGTCGCCGATGACGAACGACCCGAAGACGCAGACCATGATGGCGGCCGCGGCCGTGATCACCCGGGCCGTCTTCGCCAGCCCGTCGGCGACCGCAGTGGCGTTCTCACCTGTTCGTCGCCACTCCTCGCGGATGCGTGACAGCAGGAACACCTCGTAGTCCATGGACAACCCGAACAGGATCGTGAACAGCATCAGCGGGATCCACGGGTCGATCGGCCCCGTCCTGTTGACCCCGATCACCGAACCCAGCCAGCCCCACTGGAACACGGCCACGATCACCCCGAAGGCGGCACCCACGGACAGGAGGTTCATCACCGCCGCCTTGAGCGGGATGACGAGGGACCGGAACACCGCCATGAGGAGGAGGAACGACACGACCACGACCCCGGCGATGACCCAGGGCAGCCGGCCGCTCATGTAGTTGGCGGCGTCGACAGCAGCGGCGGTGACCCCGCCCACCAGCACGTGGACGCCGGTCCCGCTGGTCACCGATGGTGCGATGTCGTCGCGGACGTTGTGCACCAGCGTCTGGGTGGCGTTGTCCTGTGGCGACGTGGTGGGGATGACGGTGATGACGGCGGTGTTGTCGGCCGCGTTGAACGCCGGCGGGGCGACCTGGGCCACGCCGGGCGTGGCCCGCAGCTGGGACGCCAGCCGCTCCACGGTTGGCCGGCCGGCAGCCCCAGGCATCTGGGCGGCCAGCACCAGGGGCCCGTTGGCGCCCCGTCCGAACCCCTGGGACAGCAGGTTGTAGGCCTGGGTGGTGGTGAGCGAGGGCGGGCCGTTGCCGTCGTCGGTGAAGGCCAGGTTCATCGAGAACATCGGGATGATGAGCACGACCAGCGTGGCGAGGGCGGCGATGGCGGCCGGCCACGGCCGCCGCTGCACCACCCGGCTCCAGCGGTACGACAGGGGCGGGCGCTGGGGCCCACGGTGCTGGCGGGTCGGGACCCGCAGACGGTCGATGGCGTGACCAGCGAAGCCGAGCATGGCCGGCAGGAGGGTCAGCGTCCCGATCATCACCAGGGCGACGGCGGCGATGGCACCGAACGAGAGCCCGTACATGAACGGAAGGTTCATGACCAGCAGGCCCAAGAGCGAGATGACCACGGTGGTGCCGGCGAAGAGCACCGCCCTACCGGACGTCGCCAGCGAGAGCGCCACCGAGTCGCGCGGTGACAGACCGTCAGCCAGGGCGCGGCGGTGCCTGGTGACGACGAGCAGGGCGTAGTCGATGCCCACGCCGAGCCCGATCATGCCCGCCAGCTGCGTGCCGAACGAGGGCACCGTCACGACGTGGCTGATCACGTCGATGATCGCCACCCCGGCGCCGATCCCGAACAGGGCGATCAGGATGGGCAGCCCCATGGCGATGACCGAGCCGAAGGCGATCAGCATGATGATGATGGCAGCCAGGATCCCGATGGCCTCGCTGGCCCCTGGGGAGGCCTGCACGGCCTTGTCGATCGGCGCGCCTCCCAGCTGGACGTTGAACCCGGGGGCGGCCGAGGCCTGCGCCGTGTCCACGACCTTCTGCGCCGCGCTCTTGGGCAGGTCGACCGTCTGGGTGTCGAACTGCACCACCGCGTAGGCGATGTGGCCGTTGGACGAGATCTGGTTCGCCGCTCCCGGCGCGAAGGGGCTCCGGACGGCCGACACGTGGGGGAGTGGTTGCAGCTGACCGATCACCCGAGCGACGGCGGCCTGGCTGGCCGGAGAGGTGACGGGCTGGGCGGTCTGGAACACGACGTCGCCGTTGTCGCCGGCGCGGGTAGGGAACTGCTGCTGGAGCAGCGTCTGGACCCGGTCCGACTCCGAGTGCCCGGACCCGAAGCGGTCGCTGAACTGCCCCGTGACAGCCTGGGCGACGATCGTCAGGACGATGAGGCCCGCGATCCACAGGACGACGACCATGCGGCGCCGGTCGTAGCACCAGCGGCCGAGCCGACCGAGCCCGCTGTCGAGGACCTGCGTCGGGGGGCGTGTCACGCCATCGAGCTCAGACCTCACCACTCACCTCCCATTCGGCACGCTGGCGCCGTCGGTTGTTTCGTCGAAGAGCGGACGCCGATATCGACGCCCGGGGGCAGAGAGATTCATCGGTCGTCGCCTGGCCATGCCTCGATCCTCGGGTATCACGCTGGTTGCCGCTATGGGGAATGACCCCGATCGGACCCTGATCGTGACCGGATCCGATCCCGCGGAGTGGTGCTGCGGTCCGATAGAATTCATCGCCAGTGAGTTCTAGCACAGAATTCCCCACCGATGAAACCCCCGCCCCGACGGTGCCCAGAGGGCGCCGACCGGGGAAGGCGGATACCCGGGCCGAGATACTGGCGGCCGCCGACGTCGCCTTCGCCGAGGACGGCTACGCCGAGGCCAGCCTCAGGGGCATCGCCCACCGGGCCGGTGTCGACCCGGCCCTGGTCCACCACTACTTCGATGGGAAGGCCGCCCTCTTCGTCGAGGTGATGGGGTTGCCGAGAGACTTCCGCGAGATCCGCGACGAGGTGGACCGGGCCCCTGGCTCCCGTGGCTCGGCCCTCGTGGATCGGTTCCTTCGCTACTGGGACGAGGAGCCTCGGGAGGGGCGAGCGAGCTCGTTCCATTCGTTCGTGCAGGCCGTCTGCTCCTCGGACCAGGCGGCGGACAGCTTCAAGCAGTTCCTCGTCGACCGCGTCTGGTCCCAGGTCGCCCGCGACCCCGACGACCCCGAGTGGCTCGTCCGACGGTCTCTGATCGGGTCCCAGCTCGTCGGACTGGGTTTCCAGCGCTACGTCCTCCGTCTCGAGCCCCTCGTCTCAGCCGAGCCGGCCGAAGTGGCGCGGTGGGTGGGGCCGACCATCGACCGGTACATGGAGGGCCCTCTGGACACGGCGCCGACGACGCCCGACGGATCCCGACGCGCCGGTCGCCCCCGTCGCAGGGTGCGGCGGCGTTGACCGCGGTCACCGCTTACCATGCCCCGTGCGTCTCGCTGATCCTCTGAGCCCGCTGAGAATCCTTCGGAGCCGAGTGGGTCTCGGGCTGCTCCTCGTGGCGGCCATTGCTTCGGCGTGCGGTGGATCGTCCTCGTCGTCTTCATCGGCCTCCTCGACCACCTCGGGCGCGCCC
This sequence comes from Actinomycetota bacterium, assembly GCA_005888295.1. Lineage (GTDB taxonomy): Bacteria > Actinomycetota > Acidimicrobiia > Acidimicrobiales > AC-9 > AC-9. Next base: position 51,623 of record VAWP01000068.1, on the reverse strand, counting down.
AACGGCCAGCTCCTCGCTCAGCTGGGCGACGGACTGAGCGGCGACCCGGTGGACGGCGTGGCCTGCAACACCGGCGAACAGATCGCCTACCACGTCCACGCCCACCTGGCCGTGTACGTGAACGGCCAGCCCCGAGCGATCCCGTACGGCATCGGCATCAAGCAGCCGGTGCCCGAGCAGACGTCGGCCGGTCCGTTCGTGGTCCAGGGGGACTGCTTCTACTGGATCCACGTCCACGATCTCAGCGGGGTCATCCACATCGAGTCGCCGACCCAGCGGACCTACACCCTCGGACAGTTCTTCGACGTGTGGGGCCAGCCGCTGTCGAGCACCCAGGTGGGACCTGCCTCGGGACCGGTCACGGCGTTCGTCAACGGCGCGCCCTACCAGGGGGATCCGCGTTCGATCCCCCTCACCGCCCACCAGGTGATCCAGCTCGACGTGGGCACCGCGGTCCCGCCCCAGCCCTACCAGTTCCCGCGCGGGCTCTAGACGCGCGAGACGTCTCCGGAGGAGCGCGAGACTGACGCCATGTGCTTCGGAGATCGTGCCCGACCTCCGCTGCCGCCAGTGCGCGGCGGCGCCACCGACCACGGAGACCTGGTCCTTCGCTCAGCTGACGGGACCGAGCTCGGCGCCTACTACGCCCACCCGGATGCGCCCTCGAACGCGGGCATGGTCGTCATGCCCGACGTGCGCGGACTGCACCAGTTCTACAAGGAGCTGGCCCGCCGCTTCGCCGAGGCGGGGGTGCACAGCATCGCCATCGACTACTTTGGCCGTACGGCCGGGATCGGACCCCGCACCGACGACTTCCCCTATCGCGAGCACGTCGACAAGCTCGAGCCTCGGAGGGTGAGCGAGGACGTCGCCGCGGCCGGCGATTGGCTCCGGTCCCTCGCCAACGGCACGGTGCGATCGGTTTTCACGGTCGGCTTCTGCATGGGCGGCGCCCTCTCCTGGGCCCAGTCGGCAGCCGGGCTGGGCCTGAGCGGCTGCGTCGGCTTCTACGGCATGCCCTCGCGTGTGGCCGATCGCATCGGTGCCATGGAGGCCCCGCTGCTCCTGCTGGCGGCGGGGCAGGACTTCACGCCCGTCGCGGATGTCGAGAAGTTCGCCGAGCAGGTGCGGGCGACCGGAGTCGAGGCCGAGCTGCACGTGTACCCAGACGCACCGCACAGCTTCTTCGACCGCAGCTTTGCCGAGCACGGCGATGCCTGCGACGACGCCTGGCGTCGCATCCTCGACTTCGTCGAGCGCCACCTTCAGGCCTAGCGCCCGGCGACCACCAGCGTCCCCGCCGAGTAGGCGATCACGACGGCGCCGAAGCCGTGCAGGACATCGGAGCCCAGCAGGCCGCTGATCTCGCCGCTGGCACCGGGGACCGACACCGACTGCAGGGTTTGGGGATGGAGCGTGACCGTTCCCAGCGACCAGGGGCCGCTCTGGACCTGGGGAGCTTCCTCCCGGCAGCCGATGCCGGAGACCTTGTGCTTCTTGCCTGTCTGTTGCAGACCGATCGAGCTGAGTTGCGGATCGACCGACGACACCGAGGACCCAGTGTCCAGGATGAAGTTGAACGGGCCCCGGTCGCGCATCTGCATCGGGGCGAGCGCCAGCGTCTCGTCTTCGACGTGGACGACGATGAGCGGGACCGTCGTCGACGGCGCGGCAAGGGCAACGCCGGGTGGGACCGCGACCGAGCTCGGTCCGTGCACGGCCGTGTCAGGCCCCGGGGGTGGGCCCTCGGGGCCGGGGAGCGCCAGTGACTGGTGCTGATAGTCGAGCTGGACGGCGCCGAACCGGCTCAGGACGTCGGACCCGAGCAGGCCAGCGGGACTGGCCCGCAGTCCAAAGCCGGGGATGTCGATGCTCGACACCGTCTGAGCTGCGAGGGGGACCGTGCCCACCGACCAGCTCGGTCCGGCAGTGGGCGTCTCCTGGGTCGTGCAATTGGCGCCGCTCACGGTCTGGCCGGGGCCGTTGGTCGCCAGGTGGAGCTCCTTCACCAGCTGCGTGTCGAACGCCGAGGTGGTGGCGCCGCTGTCGACGACGAACGCGTACGGCCCGTGCCCGGCCACGCAGACAGGCGCCAGCGCGATCGCCGCCTGTCCCTGCTTGACCACCTGGAGCTGGACCCGGCTGACTGCTCCGGCGCCAGCCGCCGGCTGGCTGACCGCAGGACAGCGGCCGGGAAAGATCGGCTGGTTGGCGTCGGACGCCGATCCGGCGCCACCGCAGGACGCGAACGTCAGGCCGGCCAGCACCACGCTCGTCGCGAGCGCGCCAGCCCGGTGCAGCTGCCATCCTCGTCCGCTCCGCCTGGTCACTGCGTCGCCTTCCGTCTGCCGCCGCAATGACGGCTCGCGACGACCCTAGGCCAGGAGCCGCTGCTTCCGGGGCCGTAGGACCGGGGTGGGGTCGCCAGGCCCCAAAAGGGCCGGGCGCAGCGTGCAAGGGGGCGCGGTGTCAGGATTGGCCATGGCCGACCCGGAGCTCGAGGCTGTCGCGAACCTTTTCCGCCTCTTGGCCGACATCGACTACCGGGGAGCGTCCGCGCTGTACGAGCGTCTCGCCCGGGATACGGCCGACGACACCGAGCTCCTCGAGCTGCTCCTTCCTGCCGCGCCGGGGGACCGCCTGCCACACCTGCTCTTTGCCGCAGTCCAGTACCTCCTACTGGGCGACGGCAGCGATCCCATCGCGGTGTTCGGGTCCGAGCCCTACGCGGCCTTCCGCTCCTGGTGTCTCGACCGTCGCTCCGAGCTCGAGCGCCTCGTACGCACGCACGTGGTGCAGACGAACGAGGTGGGTCGCTGCTCGGCGCTGCTGCCGTGCCTTGCCACTGTCGCCGAGAGGGCACGACGGCCGCTTGCCCTGGTGGAGGTGGGCACCAGCGCCGGTCTGAACCTGCTGTTCGACCGGTACCGCTACGTCTTCGGGCCCGGCCTCGAGACGGGACGGGGGGACTCGGAGGTCGTGCTCCGCCCTCGCCTTCATGGTGATCGCGTCCCTCCGCTGTCGGTGCCCGACGTTCCGTGGCGCAGGGGACTCGATCGCCAACCGGTCGACGTCGCCGACGACGACGCCACACGATGGCTGCGAGCGTGCATCTGGCCCGAGCAGCAGTGGCGGATCGAGCTCTTCGATCGGGCTGTCGCGCTTGCGCGGCGCGACCCGCCGACGCTGGTCGCCGGCGACGTCTTCGACTCACTACCGGCGATGGTACGGAGCGCGCCGTCGGAGGCCGCCCTCTGTGTCGTCCACACGGCCTTCCTCGGATACGTGCCGGACCACCCCCGCTTCGCGGAGCTGCTGAGCGAGCTGGCGCGCGAGCGACCGCTGTGGTGGGTGTCGGGCGAAGGCGCTGGCTTGGTCCCGCAGCTGCCGGCTCCGCGAATAGAGCGGCCCGCCGAAGGAATCTGGTTCCTCTACGGGATCGTCCCGCTGGGGGTGCCCGACGAGCCGCCCCGAGCCCTGGCTCGGGCCGGAGCCCACGGTGCCTGGCTGGACTGGCTGGACACCGAGGACTCGTCTCGACGGGCAGCTGGGTAGGCGAGGGGAACGAGGCCGGCCGCCGTCACCCCGGTTGGCTACGGGTGCAGAGGATGATGCCGGTCGACCAGTCCATCGCCACGGCGACGAGGCGGGCATCGGTCAGCAAACGCTCGCGGACATCCGCAGTCTTGGTGCGATGGAGGTCGTCAACGAATTCCGCTGGGCTCATGTCGTCGACCAACAGCACACCGCCGGGTAGCAGGGCATCGATCGTGTCGTCGAGGCCGTACCACTTTCCGCCCGGCGCGTCGGCGAAGATCAGGTCCCAGCGGTCGGGCCGCCGCACCACTTCGAGGGCGTCGCCGCTCTCGAGCTGAACGAAATCGGGCCACGCCTGCCTCGCCGCCACCGCCCCGAGGTCGGCGTCGAGCTCGACTGACAGGACGCGCACGTCGGTGCGGCCGACGAGTCCAGCGACGATCCACGCCAGACCGACACCCGCTCCGGTTCCCAGCTCGAGGATCGCTCCGTGAGGCGGCACCCCGGCGGCGAGGACACCGAGGAGCCGGCCGACGCCAGGGTCGCACGACAGCGGGAACCCGGCCTTGGTCGCGGCCTTCGCCGCCGTCTGCACCCCGCCAGGCACGTCGATGATCGCCACCACGTGGCGAGGTTCTCATCCCCGAGCCACCACGGCCAGCGCGTTCCGAACGTGGCCCGTTCCGGGACGGACGCTGTCGATTTTGCGCAAGCTCGTGCGACTACTGGTCGCCGGTGGCGACAGGCGCCGGCGGGCTCCGGCCCTGTGGCAACCGGTAGGAGGACATTCTCGTGGTTTCCAGATCAGACCCTCTCTCGCACCTGGTCGAGCCGATGATCGAGGTGCGCGGGCTGCGCAAGACCTATCCCGGCGGTGTCGAGGCGGTGAAGGGGATCGACTTCGAGGTCGACACCGGCGAGGTGTTCGGCCTGCTCGGACCCAACGGGGCGGGCAAGTCGACCACCATCGGCATGCTCACGACGACCATCGCTCCGACCGGCGGGTCGGCGAGACTGGCCGGCTTCGACGTCGCCACCGAGCCGATCGCAGCCAGAGCAGTGAGCAGCGTCGTGTTCCAGGACGCGGTCGTCGACCGCGGGCTCACGGGTCGGCGCAACCTCGACATTCACGCCCGGCTGTGGGGGGTCGACCCAGCGACGGCCAAGGTCCGCATTGCCGAGGTCGTCGACAGCGTCGGGCTCACCGAGCTGATCGACCGACCGGTGGGGAGCTACAGCGGCGGCCAACGCCGTCGGCTCGAGATCGGCCGGGCGCTGGTGTCCCGACCGCGCGTGCTCTTCCTCGACGAGCCGACGGTCGGCCTCGACCCGCGGATCCGCTACGAGCTGCTCGACGTGATCAAGGAGCTCCGGGAGCGGTCCGAGATGACGATCATGCTCACGACGCACTACCTGGACGAGGCCGAACGGCTCTGCGACCGGGTGGCGATCGTGCACGCCGGCCGGATCGTCGCGCTCGACACCCCCGAGGCGCTGCTCGCCACCCTCGGTCGGGAGATCGTCGAGGTGCGCATGCACGATCATCCCGAGGCGGCCCTGGCGTCCTTTCGCTCGAAGGGCATCGCCGGCGATGACGCATTCAGCGTCGGCTCCACCGTCACCATTCCCTGGCACGACGGCTCCGCCAGCCAGGCGGTGTCGGTCATCGGCGAGATCGGCCTGCCCACGGCGGCCATCAGCACCCGTCGACCCACCCTCGACGACGTCTACCTCAGGCTCACCGGCGACCGCCTGGCTGCCTGAGGTCCAATCCAGCGAAGGAGTGACGACCATGACCACCATCACGACCACCGTCCCCGCCCCCACCCGGCTGGGACCCCCGCCGGCTCGGGTGAAGCCGCTCAGCGCCTTCGCCACGCTCTCGCGACGGCGGTTCGCGCTCAGCGCCAGCACGCCTCGCGAGCTGCTGGTCCCTCTGCTCACGCCGATCCTGTTCGCCGTTGTCATCGCGCCGGCGCTGGCCAAGATGGTCGGCATCGGCAACGGGCTGGACTACAAGACCTACGTGGCCGTCGGCACCGTGGGGCTGCTCGTGCCGCTCAGCTGCATGTTTGCCGGGCTCGGCGTGATCGTCGACCGGGACAGCGGGGCGCGACGCGAGCTGCTGGCCGCACCCATACCCCGGCCGCTGCTGGTCTTCGGCAACCTGTCGGTCGCCCTCGTGGTGAGCGCTCTGCAGCTCGTCGCCCTCATGGTCTCGGCCATCCTGCGCGGCGCCAGCTTCGACGTCAGCACGTCGGGGATCGCGTGGTTCGTCGCCGCAGCCCTGGCATTCGCCGTCTTCAGCTACGGCCTGGCCGAGACACTGGCCAACCGCATCCCCAAGCAGGAGGAGTACATCGGAGCCGTCCCCGCCTTTGCGATTCTGCCGTGGTTCCTCGCCGGCTCCCTCTTTCCGATCAAGGCCCTGCCCGCTGGACTGGCGGTCTTCGCCAAGCTCCTCCCGCTGACCCACGCCCTCGCCGTGATGCGGTACGCCCTGGTCGATCCCCACGGCACCGGGCTGCACGACATCTGGGGTATGTCCAACCCGACGGCCATGGCCGCCATGAGCCTGGCGGTCGTCGCCGCCTACGCCGTGGTCCTCACCATGGTCGCCATCAAGGCGTTCAACCGCGTTGCCGTGCAGTAAGCCCCTGAGCGGCATCGGAGGGATCGCCATCGGCGATCCCTCCGCTCGCAGGTCGCCGAGCTCGTGACCGACAGCTATCGGATCCAGGCGCCCAAGCGACTCGCTCGCCTCGTTGGCTAGGCTCGGGGCAGACGAAGGGAGGCTGCATGCACGTGCACGTCGACCGCGAACGCTGCCAGGGCCACAACCGCTGCTACGCCCTGGCGCCCGAGCTCTTCGACGTCGATGACCTCGGGAACTCCTTCGAGCTCAACGACGGGGTCGTCCCTCCTGGCCTCGAGGAGAAGGCCCGGCTGGCCGTGGCCAACTGCCCCGAGCGCGCCATCTCGATGAGCGAGTGAAACCATGAGCTCGCAGAAGCATCCGCCTGTCGTCGACTGGGCGACCGACTTCGACCACACCGACAGCGAGTGGGTGGCCGACCCCTACCCCATCTGGGACGAGCTGCGCCGCACCTGTCCCGTCGCCCACAGCGACCGTTACGGGGGTACCTGGCTCCCCGTCCGGCACGAGGACGTCGCCGCCGTCGCCTACGACACCGAGCACTTCACCTCTCGGTCGGTCGTGGTGAGCGAGATCCGTCCGGGACCGGACGACCCGCCGGCACCCATCGGGTTGGCTCCGCCCATCACCTCTGATCCGCCGTTCCACGCCGTGGCCCGCCGGCTGCTGCTCCCCGCCTTCTCGCCCAAGGCGATCGCCGCCCTGGAGCCCCTCACCCGCGACCTGTGCCGGGAGCTCCTCGACGCCACCGATGGCCAGGCCGAGATCGACGCTGCCGTCGACTACGCCCGGCACATTCCCCTTCGGGTGATCATCGGCATGCTCGGCTTCCCGCAGGAGGATGCCGACATCTTCCGCCGGTTCGTTCGCATGGTCCTCGAGGACGTCGACCAGTCGGAGGAGGAACGTCAGGAGCTCATCGTCGCCGGGGAGATCGACGAGTACATCGACGCCCGCATCGCCGAGCACCAGGCCGAGCCCCGGAACGACCTGACGACGTACCTTCTCGAGGCCGAGCTCGACGGCAACAAGCTGGAGCTCGATCACGTACGAGGCACGATGATCCTGCTGATGATCGCCGGCATCGATACCACCTGGTCGGCCATAGGCGCATCCCTGTGGCATCTGGCCCAGCACCCCGACGACCGGAAGCGGCTGGCCACGGATCCCGGACTGATGCCCAGCGCCGTGGAGGAGCTCCTGCGGGCCTACGCGCCCGTCACCATGGCCCGTCTCGTCGCAGAGGACTTCGAGCTCCATGGTTGCCCGATGAAGGAGGGCGACTGGCTGCTCCTGCCCTTCCCGTCGGCCAACCGCGACCCCGAGATGTTCCCTGACGCCGACGAAGTGATCCTCGATCGTGCCGAGAACCGTCACGCCGCCTTCGGGCTCGGGATCCACCGGTGCGTCGGGTCCAACCTCGCCCGCATGGAGCTGCGGGTGGCGCTCGAGGAGTGGCTGCGACGGCATCCCGCCTTCGAGCTGATCGACCCGTCCGCCGTCACCTGGTCGGCTGGTCAGGTGCGGGGGCCGCGAACGCTTCCGGTGCGGATCCTGGGCTGATCGCGTCGGGGCGTGCCGCGGCGGCTGGTCCCGCGGACCGAAGGAGGACGGACATGTTCCTGGTGACAGGCGCGACCGGCAACGTCGGGAGCGAGCTCGTGCGCTCGCTGGCTAGCGCGGGCGACGAGGTGCGCGCCTTGACCCGGGCGAGCGGTCAAGCGTCCCTGCCTGCCGGCGTGGAGGGCGTGACCGGCGACCTCGACGACCCGGGTACGTTGTCGCCGGCGCTGACGGGCGTTCGGGGCGTGTTCTTGATGAGCGGGTTCCGGGACATGCATGGTGTCCTGGCCGAGATCCGCCGAGCCGGGGTGCAGCGCGTCGTGCAGCTATCCGGCAGCTCGGCGGTCGCCAGCGACACCAGCAACGCCATCTCGCGCTACATGATCGCGTCCGAGACGGCCGTCCGGGAGTCCGGCGCACCGTGGACGATCCTGCGCCCGAGGGGCTTCATGTCGAACGCTCTCCAGTGGGCTCCGCAGCTCCGGGGCGGTGACGTGGTCCGCGCTCCGTTCGCCGGCGTCCGGATCGCCGTGATCGACCCCTACGACATCGCCGCGGTCGCCGCCCAGGCTCTGCGCTCGGACGCGCACGAGGGCCAGGCCTACCCGTTGACCGGCCCCGAGTCGCTGCTGCCCGCCGATCGCGTCCGGACCCTCGGCGCGGTGCTCGACCGAGAGCTGCGGTTCGAGGCGCAGCCCGACGCCGAGGCGAGGGCGGAGATGAGCGCGAGCATGCCGAAGGAGTACGTCGACGCCTTCTTCAGCTTCTACGTCGAGGGCACCCTCGACGAGTCGGAGGTCTTTCCGACCGTGGAGGAGGTCACCGGAAGACCGCCGCGCACCTTCGAGCAGTGGGCGCGTGCCCACGCCGCCGCGTTCCGGTGATGATCAGCAGGCCTCGGCCAGCCCCCGAGCCTCGACCCGGTTCGCCCCGCTGACCGGATCCTCGTGTAGAAAGCCCGAGTGCCCGACGGCCCCCACGCTCCTCTCCGAGACCGGGTTGCGCTCGTGACCGGCGCCGACCAGGCGCTGGGTCGGGGTCTGGCGGTCGCCCTGGGGCGGGCCGGCGCCGACGTGGGCCTGTTGGCCGGCGACCTGGACGAGATCGCGGGCGCGGCTGCCGACGTCGAGGACGTCGGCGCCCGGGCGACCCGCCTGGCGGCCGTCTTCGAGACCCGACCCGAGGTGGAGGCGGTCTTCGTCGAGGCCGCCCGAGCTCTCGGGCCGGTCGACATCGTCGTGCACACCGCTGTCGACCCGGTTGCCGTCGAGTCCGCGCCCCTCGCAGACCTCGACGAGGACCGCTGGGAGGCGATCTGGGAGGGGACGATGCGATCGAGCCTCCTTTGCTGCCAGGCGGCGTTCACGCAGATGGCCGGGCGGGGAGGCCGGATCATCTTCTCGACCCCGACGGTCTCGATGTCGGGGGCAGCCGGTCTGGTCGCGTACACGGCGGCGGTGGAGGGACAGCGGCTGCTGGCGAAGTCTGCGGCCCGCCAGTGGGGTTCACAGGGGATCACGGTCAACTGCGTGGCGCCTGCGCCGGCCGCCGGAGGTGTCGACGAGACGGGTGGCCGCGCCCACCTTCCGCTCAACCCGCCCCCGCTCGGCGGCCCTGGCGACCCCGAGACCGACCTCGGGCCGGTGGTCGTGTTCCTCGCCAGCGACGCTGGCCACTTCGTGACGGGGGCGACGATCTCGCTCGACGGCGGCGTCTGGATGGCGCCGTGAGCGGGTTCCTGGAGGGACGCAGCGCGATCGTGACGGGCGCCGGGCAGGGCGTGGGAAGGGGCATCGCCCTGGCCCTCGCCGGCGCCGGGGCGAACGTCGTCATCGCCGCCCGACGCGCCGAGACCGGCGAGCCGGTGGCCGAGGAGATCCGGGATCGGGACGGCTCGGCTCTCTGCGTCCAGACCGATGTCACTGTCAGAGCTGACGTCGAGGCCGCCGTGGCTGCGACCGTCGAACGCTTCGGCGGGCTCGAGATCATGGTCCACAACGCCTTTGGAGGCCGGGCCGGGCGCAGCCACCGGTTGGAGGACGTCGACGACGGGATGTGGCGGGGGTTCTCGCGTACGGCGGTCTGGGGATCGTTCTACTGCGCCCAGCTCGCGTTCCCACATCTCCGCGCCGCGGGACGCCGCGGTCGCCTCGTACTCGTCACGTCGCCGGCGGGCATCGAGGGGAGCGCCAACATTCCCATCTACGCGCCGGTCAAGGCCGCCCAGCGGGCCATGACCAAGAGCCTCGCCCGCGAGTGGGCCGAGCACGGCATCACCGTGAACTGCATCGCGCCGGTGGCGGAGACGCCGGCCCTGCTCGGCGCGTTCGAGGCCAATCCTGATTTGCGCGAGCGGGTGACGGCCCGCGTCCCCCTGGGCCGGATCGGCGATGCCGAGCGCGACATCGGCTCAGTGGTGGTCTTCCTGGCCGGAGACGGCTCCAGCTACGTCACCGGCCAGACCGTCGTCTGCGACGGCGGCAGCTTCACGGGCCTCTGAGCAGCGGCGCCACCTCGGCGGCGAAGGTATCCATCTGGTCCAGCAGCTCCTGCAGCGACCTGTTGCGAAATCTGATCTGGATGTGGCTGACTCCCATGCCCGCGTACTCGTTGAGGCTCTCGGCCAGCTTTCCCGGCGGGCCGGAGATGGTGCGGGCACCGACGTCCCACCCGGGCTTGCCCACGTAGAGCACCTCCGTGATCACGCCGATGTCGATGGGCTCGTCCCCCAGCGTCGCTTTGCGGTGCTCGAGCAGGTAGGCGATCGAGTCGGGCATCTCGTTGCGGGGGGTGCCCTGGGGGAGCCAGCCGTCGCCTCGCTCGGCGGCACGGCGCAGGGCCGCCCGCGACGACCCGCCGATCCAGATCGGCACCTGAGCCTGGCGTGGGCGCGGGCCCAGCCCGGCGTCGTGCACCGACCAGGTGGCGGTCTCCACGTCGGGGTACTCCTCGGTCAAGGCCGCCCGGACGACGTCGATGGCGTCGTCGGTGCGCCGGCCCCGCTCACCGAAGTCCACCTCGAGGGCGCCGAACTCACCTTCGAGGTGGCCGGCGCCGACGCCGAGCACGACCCGGCCACCGGACAGCTCGTCGAGCGTCATGAACGCCTTGGCCGTGAGGAGTGGGTGGCGGTAGGCGAGCACGTAGATGTGCGACAGGAGGCGGACGTTGCGAGTCAGCGCCGCGATCCACCCCAGTGTCGCCACGGTGTCGTACCACGTGGTGCGCATGTGGGTGTCGAAGGGCCGGGGAACGGCGACGTGGTCGCACACGCCGAGGTAGAAGAAGCCCGTCTGGTCGGCCTTGCGCACGATCGACTCGAGCTCGTCGCGGCCCGCTCCCAGCTCCCAGTCCTCGGCGAAGGTCTTGCTCTGGGCCTGCACCTGGAGCTGCATGCCGTACGCCAGTCGGCCAGGCGGGACGATCGACACAGACATACTCGCGACCTCCTCGGAGATCCTCAGGACCAGCGGTCGCCGCTCCCCAGTCCGTCGGCGACGCCGGGCGGGGGAGCGAAGGTCGGGTTCGGCAGTCGAGTGATGCCGCGCTCGTCCAGGAGTCGTTGATAGCCGGCCTTGTCGGCCGGGACAGGCGTCACGTCGCCCGCCCACGTCTCGAACAACAGCGCCCCCTCCTCGCCGGCTATCAGTGGCCCGAAGGCGGCGCCCGTCTCCAGCACGATCAGCGTCCCCGGCGGGCAGTGACGATCGCCCACCGTGAGCGCACCTTCGAGGACGTAGACCAGGTTGTCGCTGGCATGGCCGTGGCGCTCGACGACCATCCCCGGGTCGTACCGGCCGAGAACCACCATCCGCTCCGGAGTCCACTCGAGGAACTTCTCGTGGACCGACACCCGCCGATCCGCGTGCTGCTGGGCGATGACCTCGGTCCAGGGCACGTCGTCGGCGTGGACGAACGCCAGCCGCGGCTGCCCCGGTTCCTCGCCCATCGCAGGCAACCTAGCCCACGAAATAGAATGCGTTCTACCGGGCCAGCGTGCCCAGGCGAGCGAGGAGGATTCGTGGCAGGTACCGAGCACCTGACGGTGGAGCGGGACGGCTCCACCGTGATCGTGACCATGAACCGGCCCGAGGCCAGGAACGCCTTCAGCCTGCCCATGCTCGTGGGCCTGGCCGACGCCTGGGCCGAGATCGACGGTGACGACGAGGTCCGTTGCGCCATCCTGACCGGTGCCGGCGGCACCTTCTGCGCCGGCGCCGACCTCAAGGCCATGGGCGGTTCCCAGCAACCCGACGCCTACCGCCAGCGCATGGAGGCCGACCCCGACCTCCACTGGAAGGCACTGCTGCGTCACCACCACGTGAAGAAGCCACTGATCGCGGCCGTCGAGGGTTACGCCGTCGCCGGGGGGACCGAGATCCTCCAGGCCACGGACATCCGGGTCGCGGCCGAGAGCGCGACCTTCGGCGTGTTCGAGGCCCGCCGGGGCCTGTTCCCGTTGGGTGGCTCCACCGTGCGCCTGGCCCGGCAGATCCCCTACACCGTGGCCATGGAGATACTGCTGACCGGCAGGGCGGTGAGCGCCACCGAGGCCGAACGCATCGGCCTGGTCGGCCGGGTCGTGCCCGACGGCCAGGCCCTCGCCGAGGCCAAGCGGATCGCCGCGCTCATCGGTGAGAACGGCCCCTTGGCGGTCGAGGCGATCAAGCGCTCCGTACGGGAGACCGAGGGGCTGCCCGAGGACGAAGCGCTCAAGATCGAGCTCGAGATCGGCTGGCCCATCTTCGGCACCGAGGATGCCAAGGAAGGTCCGCGGGCCTTCGCCGAAAAGCGCCCGCCGGCCTTCAAGAGGCGCTGACGCCGCTGGGGCCGTTGGCCGACTTCGACTCGGGGATGGGAATGGCGATCGGGCAGGTGACGGCTGCCCCTACGGCAATGGACTGAGGCGTTCTAGACGCTCAGGACGACCCTCTTCAGGTGCGCGCCCGTGCAGCAGCTCTTGAAGAGGTTCGTCGACCCCTTCGCCGCCACATCACCTTCCGGCATCTGGATGGATTGGGCAGAGAAGGGGTTGAGCTCGAGGGCGAACCCTTCGACATCGTCACCGGACGCCAGCTGCGCGAACTTCTCGGTCGCCGCCTCAGGAACGGGGATCCCGGCGACGGAGGTGTAGTCGCCGGCGGCGAGCCACGCCGCCGCCTCGTCGTCTGTCATGCCCTGGAACGCGTCTGCGGCGGCTTGGATCGGGTCGTTACTGGCCATGGTTGCTCCGCTCTGCTGGTGTCGTCACTGTCCTGACGGCGGCGTGCCGCTGACGGTTACACCTGCCCCGGTTGCCAACGCGTCTGCTCACAAGCTAAACCGAACACGATCTGATACCGGGTCAGGACGACGAGAAGGGCACCGATGGCCGATACGGACGTCCTCGTAGCTCCCAACATCCTCGAGTACCCCTACACCCGCACCGTGGGACCGGTCCTCGGCCGCTTCATGACGGGCCTGCGCGACGGCCGCATCGAGGGCATCAGGGCCAGCGACGGGCGGGTGCTCGTACCGCCGGCAGAGTACGACCCCGTCACGAGCGAGTCCCTCGACCAGTTCGTGGAGGTGGGCCAGGCCGGTGTCGTGACGACCTGGGCGTGGGTCACCGAGCCTCGTCCTCCCCACCCGTTGGAGCGGCCGTTCGCCTGGGCCCTGATCAGGCTGGACGGGGCGGACACGGCCCTGCTGCACGTGGTCGACGCGGGCGACGAGTCGAAGATGGCGACGCGCATGCGGGTCCGGGTCCGGTGGCGGGACCATCGCGTCGGCGAGATCCAGGACATCGCCTGCTTCGTGCCCGAGGAGGGGCAGTGAGCGACACCGACACCGTCGAGCCCGTCCGTAGCATCCGGGCCCCCGCCCGCCTCGAGTACCGGTTCACGGCCGGCGCCGCGCAGTCGCGGTTCCTGCGTCACCTCGTCGAGGGCAAGATCCTGGCGCAGCGCTGCCCGCAGTGCGGGAAGGTGTACGTGTCGCCGCGTGGCGCCTGCGCCGCGGACGGCGTGGCGACCAGGGAGGAAGTGGAGGTAGCCGACCGAGGGACCGTGACGACCTTCTGCGTCGTCAACGTCAAGTTCGCCCAGCAGGTGCTCACGATCCCCTACGTCTCGGCCACGATCCTTCTGGACGGGGCGGACATCGGCCTGATGCACCTCATCCAGGAGGTCGAAGCAGACCAGGTGCACATGGGCATGCGGGTCGAGGCCGTCTGGTCACCGCCGGAGGAGCGGGGACCGACGCTCGAGAGCATCAGGTACTTCCGGCCCACCGGTGAGCCCGATGCGGCCTACGAGAGCTACAGGGAGTACGTGTGATGCGCGACGTCGCTGTGGTCTCCTTCGCCCAGCTGCCCAACGTCCGCAGCGAGGACAAGCGCAACGAGGTCGAGATGCTCATGCCGGTGATCTCCGAGGCCATCGAGGGCTCGGGCATCCCCCGCAAGGAGATCGGATTCACCGTGTCGGGCAGCTGTGACTACCTGGTCGGCGCGCCCTTCTCCTTCGTCACCGGTCTCGACGCCGTCGGTGCGTGGCCCCCGATCCAGGAGTCGCACGTCGAGATGGACGGGGCGTGGGCGCTCTACGAGGCGTGGGTGCGCCTCCAGCACGGCGACCTCGACTCGGCGCTGGTCTACTCCTTCGGCAAGTCCTCGCTGGGGCCGCTCCGCGACATCATGGTGCTCCAGCTCGATCCGTACTGCGTCGCTCCGTTGTGGCCGGACTCGATCAGCGTGGCCGCCCTCCAGGCCCGAGCCTGGCTGGAGTCGGGCCACGAGGAGTCCGAGATGGCCGAGGTGGCGGCGCGCAGCCGGCGCGACGCCAAGGCCAACCCGATGGCCCAGCTCTCGGAGGAGCGCGATCCGGCCACCCTGCTCGAGGAGCCCTACCTCGTGTCCCCGCTGCGTCGACACGACTGTCCGCCGTTGTCCGACGGCGCCGCCGCGATGATCCTGGCGGCCGGCGACCTCGCCCGCGAGGTGTGCGAGCGGCCGGCGTGGATCAGCGGGCTCGACCACCGGATCGAGGCGCACGGGCTCGGGGTGAGGGATCTGACCACGTCGCCCTCGACGGCACTGGCGGGCCGCCACGCCGGCGGCACCGACGTCGAGGTGGCCGAGCTGCACGCACCGTTCACCCATCAGGAGCCGATCCTCCGGGAGGCGCTCGAGCTGGGCCCGCAGGTGACCGTCAACCCGTCCGGTGGTGCACTGGCCGCCAACGCCATGATGGTGGCTGGCCTCACCCGCATCGGCGAGGCGGCTCGTCGGATCATCGACGGCAGCGCGACGCGCAGCCTCGGGCACGCCACCTCGGGCCCCTGTCTGCAACAGAACCTCGTGTGCGTGATGGAGGCCCGCTGATGGCAGAGACCTGCGCGGTCGTGGGCATCGGACAGACCAAGTACTCGGCAACCCGCGGTGACGTCTCGATCCCGGGCCTGCTGCGCGAGGCCGCATCCCGCGCCCTCGAGGACGCGGGGTGTGGCTGGACCGACATCGATGCGGTGGTCATCGGCAAGGCACCCGACATGTTCGAGGGCGTGGTCATGCCGGAGCTGTACCTCGCCGACGCGCTCGGCGCCGTGGGCAAGCCCATGATGCGCGTGCACACAGCCGGCAGCGTCGGCGGGTCGACGGCGCTGGTCGCGGCCAGCCTCGTCCAGGCTGGTATTCACCGGCGGGTGCTCACCGTCGCCTTCGAGAAGCAGTCCGAGTCCGAGGCCATGTGGGCCTTGTCCCGGCCGCTGCCGTTCGCCCCCCCGACCCTGGCCGGGGCCGGCGGTTACTTCGCACCTCTCATTCGCGCCTACATCCGTCGTTCGAACGCGCCCGACCACGTCGGCATCATGGTGGGCGTCAAAGATCGCGAGAACGCGCTCCGCAACCCGTACGCCCACCTCCACATCGAGGACATCAGCTTCGAGATGGTGGCCGAGTCGGCGATGCTGTGGGACCCGATCCGCTACCTCGAGACGTGCCCGTCGTCCGACGGCGCCTGCGCCATGGTGGTGGCCGACGAGGCCGCCGGCGATCGATCGCCGCACCCGCCGGCGTGGATCCACGGCACGGCGATGCGCAGCGAGCCCACCATGTTCGCCGGCAGGGACGCGGTGAACCCACGGGCGGGACGGGACTGTGTGGCCGACCTCTACCGGCAGGGTGGGATCACCGATCCGCGCCGCCAGATCGACATGGCCGAGATCTACGTCCCGTTCAGCTGGTACGAGCCCATGTGGATGGAGAACCTGGGGTTTGCGGCCGACGGCGAGGGCTGGAAGATGACCGACGACGGCAGCACGTCGTTCCAGGGGGACCTGCCGATCAACCCCTCGGGCGGTGTGCTGTCGTCGAACCCGATCGGGGCGTCGGGGATGATCCGCTTCGCCGAGGCCGCCCTCCAGGTCCGTGGCCAGGCGGGCGAGCACCAGGTCGACGGGGCCCGGCTGGCGCTCGGCCACGCTTACGGCGGGGGATCGCAGTTCTTCGCCATGTGGCTGGTGGGCGCAGAGAAACCGTAGGTGGGCGCGTGACCTACGACGAGATGGGTCTCTTTCGCGAGAACGCCGACGAGGCGGGACTCGAGTGGAAGGGGCCGCCTGCGGTCGCACGTCGTGACGTCGAGGTGGCCGACGGGCGGCGGGTGAGCGCGCTGGTGTGGGGCGATGCGGACCCCGACCTCGTCCTGCTGCACGGTGGTGCGCAAAATTCCCACACCTGGGACACCGTGGCCCTCGCCCTGGACCGGCCGCTCGTTGCCATCGATCTCCCGGGGCACGGCCACTCCGACTGGCGCGCGGACCACCACTACTCGCCTTCATCGCTGGCCGACGACGTCGCCGTCGCCATGGGCGAGCTGGCGCCTCGGGCCGCGGCGGTCGTGGGGATGTCACTCGGCGGCCTGACCGCCATAAGCCTGGCCTCCCGCTACCCGGCGCGGGTGCCGCGGCTGGTGGTGGTCGACGTCACGCCGGGCGTCGACCGGGCCAAAGCCGAGCCCATCATCGCCTTCGTCTCCGGGCCCGAGCGCTTCGCCAGCTTCGACGAGATCCTCGACCGCACGGTCCAGCACAATCCCACCCGCACCCTCTCGTCGCTGCGGCGGGGCGTCCTGCACAACGCCCGCGAGCTGCCGGACGGGTCGTGGGAGTGGCGCTACGACCGGGTGCGGGGCTCGTTGTCGGATGGAGCCCTGCCCGACATGGCTGACCTGTGGGACGAGCTCGAGTCCGTCCGTGCTCCCTGCCTCCTGGTGCGCGGAGGAACCTCGGGCGTCGTCGGCGACGAGGACGTGGCCGAGCTGCAGCGTCGGCAACCGGCGGCGGAGGTGATCGTCGTCGACGGCGCCGGTCACAGCATCCAAGGGGACAAGCCCGTCGAGCTGGCGGGCATCATCGCCGAGCTGCTTCGCCGTTCGTGAGCGTCGGCGAGGCGACAGCTCCGCCTGTTGCTACGCCTCGGACGCGCCGTTGTGTCCGAGGTAGTGCTCGAGGTCCTCGACCGTTCCTCGCACGTGGCTCAGCTGCGCCAGCATCGAACGTCGCTCGTCCTCGACGCGCTCCCGCTCGCGCCTCAGCTCCTGGATCCGGCCCTGAGCCTGGTTCCAGACGGCACCGGCCAGCTCTTCGGCCGTCTCTCTGCCTTGATCGAGGTACAGGTCGATCTGCCGGTGGGACTCCAGCTGCAGACGGGCCGCTTCCTCCTGGTCGCGGCGGGCTGCGTCGGTGATCTCGGTGGCTCGGGCCCGCGCCGCCGCCAGCATCTCTGTCGCCACCCGCTCCGCCTCCATCGTGCAGCCACTGGACCGACTCCGGCGGTCCGTCCGACCCGCGATGCTCGAGCTCTGCCACCTTGGTCTCGAGGACCTTCGTGCGGTGATCCGCCTCGGTCAGCTCGGCCTCGATGTCCTGCAGTCGAGCTTGGACCTCCTCGGCGCCGCGATCGTTCTCGACCAGGCGGGCGTCGACCTCGTCGCGGTCATATCCCCGTGCTGCGATCCGGAGGCGGATCCGGGAGGGGCCGGGCTCGCTCACCGAGCCTCCGAGAGCGCGCGCCTCCCCAGCTCTACCTGCATTGTCTTGTAGTACACCCCCGGCCCTGGGCCAGGCAAACGGAGGTCAAGGGCGGCGGCCCTCAGAGATCGACGGAACCGCGACTGGCTGCTCTCACCCCCCGATCGGGGGACCCAGTGGCGCCGAGCGCCCGAAGTGGACGGCCACCTCGTCCCAGAAGAGAGCGAGGGTGTCGGCGGCCCGGCTGGCGGGGCCCATGGTCCAGTCGGGGACGATCAGCTCGTCGACTCCCGCCTTCTCGTACTCGCCGACCTGATCGGTGACCTCCGATGGCGTCCCGACGAGGCGGGGGCGCGCCGACTCCCTGCCGCGGTGGCGATCCAGCCAGCTCTCATCCGTGCTCAGGTACAGCAGCGCCTGGGTCGAGCGGGCGATCGAGGCCGGGTCTCGGCCGACGCGCTCGCAGTGGCGGTCGAGCACGGCGCTCTTGTGGCGGAACATCTCCGCCGTCGTCCACGAGTTCCACTCGTCCGCGAAGCGGGCGGCGATCAGCATCGTCCGCCGCTCGCCCCGGCCTCCGACGAGGAGTGGGAGCCGTCCGCGAACCGGCTTCGGCTCGCAGGGTGCGTCGGTGAGCTGGTAGTGGCGCCCCGTGAAGGTGGTCGTCGGCTCGCGCAGGAGCGCGGTGATCACCTCGCACGCCTCCTCCAGGTGGTCGAGACGGGAGCGGACGTCGAGGAGGTCGATCCCGTAAGCGGCGTGCTCGTTCACCTGCCAGCCGGCGCCGAGCCCCAGCACGAACCGGCCCCCGCTGACGTGATCGACGGTCACGGCGGCGTTGGCGACGACGGCTGGATGGCGGTACAGGTTGCCGCACACGAGTGTGCCGAGCCGGAGCCGGTCGACGCGCGACGCGAGCGCGGCGACGAGGGCCCAGCTCTCCAACACGGGGCCCGGCAGGGGACGGCCGTTCGGATCGTTGGGCATGAAGTGATCGGCCACGTAGGCGCCGTCCCAGCCAGCCGCGTCGCAGCCAGTGACCACATCGAGGATCTCGGGCCAGGGGCGCTCGGGGCTCGGCCACACGCTGAACCGCACCGGCTCAGCCTAGTTGGCAGGCGGCTCTGCTAGAGCGTCCTCGTCCGTCTGCTCGGACGACATCGTGCGCAGGTCGTCGAGGCTGAGCGAGGGGCCGCCGAGCTGCCGAGCGCCGACGCCCACGAGCCCTCCGACGAGCAGGTCGAGATGACGATGGCCGAGGCTCTCGTTGACATGACGCGGGAACGGCCCCGGAAGGGGCCGCGAGATGCGGATGATCATCAGGCCGATGTCACCGAAGGTCACCTCTGGCCGGAGCGTGCCCTCGGCGTGGGCGCGGTCGATCATCGCCTGCACCGGCCGTACCGCGGCGTCCCGTGCCCGCAGCATCTCGTCGTCGTCCAGCGTGACCTGACCGAGCAGGGCCGGGATGACCGCGGCGATGCGCAGGTCGAGCGCCCGATGCATGTACCGCACGAGGCCGGCGACGGGATCAGGCTCCTCGGTCTCGGCCGCTCGAGCCTCGTGACCAACACGGACGAGGACGTCGAGGATGACGGCGCGCATCAGCGACTCGCGGTCGGGGAAACGCCGGTACAGCGTGGCGATGCCCACGGCGGCCCGACGGGCGATCTCGTCCAGCGGCGCGTCAGGACCAAGCTCCACGAACACGTCGCGGGCGGCCGCCATGAGCTGTTCCCGGTTGCGCCTGGCGTCGGCCCGGAGCGGACGGCGGTCGGCCGTCGGACGAGGGCCCGGTGCCAGTTCCTCCGCCTCCCGCATGGCCACCAGGCTAGCAGTATCTGGAGGGA
>VAWP01000068.1:0-31994 GCA_005888295.1 Actinomycetota bacterium | reverse complement strand
CGCTGACCAAGGTAGCGGAGGAAATCTCTCCGGATATGACGGCCGGACCGAGCTGGAGGTGGACGATGAGGCAGAGCACGCAGGCGGAGAGGATCGGCTCCGGGCCGACGTCGGGTGGGGTGCGACTGGCGTTCATCGCCCTTGTCTTGGCCATGCTCCCCGCCGTCCTCGACCAGACCATCCTGGCGACCGGCCTCCCGACCATCGCCAGCGACCTCGGTCACCTGAGCGACGTGTCGTGGCTCGTCAGCGTGTACGTGGTGGCCGCCACCGCCACCACGCCCCTGTGGGGCAAGCTCGGCGACCGGCACGGCCACAAGCGCCTGCTCCAGATCGCCCTCACGACCTTCGTCGTCGCCTCCGCACTGTGCGGCCTCGCTCAGGACATGACCCAGCTGATCGTCCTGCGGGGTCTCCAGGGTGTGGCCGCCGGCGGCCTGATGACGCTGGCCATGGCGGCGGTCGGAGACCTGGTCTCGCCCCGCGAGCGGGGCCGGTACCAGGGTTACATCGCCGCGACCTTCGCCGTCGCCACGGCGGTCGGCCCCCTGGTCGGCGGGTTGGTGGTCGATCACGCCAGCTGGCGCTGGGTCTTCTACATCAACGTCCCCGTCGGCGCGGCCGCCCTGGTGGCGCTGAGCACCAGGCTCAGCGCGCCCACGCCCGACCGTCCGCAGCAACCGCTCGACGTCGTCGGTGCCGCCCTGCTCTCGGGAGCAACCGCGGCGCTGCTGCTCACCTGTCTGTGGGGTGGGAGCCGCTACCCCTGGGGCTCGGCCCCGATCGTGGTCCTCGTCAGCACAATGCTGGTGTTGTCCGGCCTCCTCGTGGCCCGAGAGCGGCGGACCGCGGATCCGATCGTGCCGCTGTGGCTGCTGGGCACTCCCGTCGTGGCCATCGCCAGCGCCGCCCTTTTCCTCGCCACGGCGTCGCTCTTCGCCGTCACCGTGTTCGTGCCCGTGTTCCTCCAGGCCGCCGCCGGCGTCAGCCCGACGAAGGCAGGGTTGCTGCTGGTCCCCATGATGGGCGGGGTGACCCTATCGACCACCCTGTCCGGGCGCAGCATCGCCAGGACGGGTCGGTACAAGCGCTTTCCGATCGCCGGGCTCGCCCTGATGACCGCGGCCCTGGTGCTGCTGGGTGCGTTCGCGTCGCAGCGGTCGGTGCTCGCCACGGGCGTCGGTCTCGCCGTGTTCGGCCTCGGGTTCGGTCTGGTCACCCAGGTGCTGATCGTCGCCGTGCAGAACGCCGTCGAGCGACAGCGGCTGGGCATCGCCACCGCCACGACCTCGTTCTTCAGGGCTCTGGGTGGCGCGATCAGCGCCGCCGTGCTCGGGGTCGTGTTCACGTCCGGCGCCGGCGCCAGCGCCCAGAGCGCCACGCTCCACGCCCTCGATGCCGCCGCCCGCATCCACATCACCGGTGCCGTCCAGACCGTGTTCTTCGCCGCCGCGCCGCTGGCGGCCATCGCCCTGGTCGTCGTGATGTGGCTGCCCGAGCACCCGTTGCAGACCCGGGACGCGCTGCCGGCTCCGCCCTCGCCGTCAGCCGAGGTCGCGCAGCCCCGAGACGAGACGAGAAGCAAGGAGGTCGTGTCGAGATGACGACCCTTCAAGCCGACGGTGCGAGCGCCGCCGGGGCGAAGAGGCGCAGACAGCGCTGGGCGGCCTCGGGGTCTCCCGCGGCGTGCAACCGCTCACCTGCGTCGGAGGCGAGGAGCGCGCCACCGCCGATGGCGGCGAACGTGTCGAGGTCGGTGCGTACGACGAGATCGGGCGATCGGGGGGCCGGTCCGGCCTGGGCATCGACGCGCCCGTCGTCGACGACCACGTGGAAGACGCCCTCGTCGACGTGGAACTCGTACAGGTCGTGGACGCCCGCGGCCACCGTGGCATCCGCCGTTGCCCGGAGGAAGAGCAGCACCCAGCTGAGGGAGAACGTCTCGTCCTCACGGCGGGGGTGCAGCCGGCGCGCTCCCCAACGGGCCAGAGGCACCAGCGCCGTCGCCAGCTCGACCCCGTCGTCGGTGAGCTCGTAGACGGCTCGGGCCGCGGGCGGCGGCAGGTAGCTCCGCCGGACGATCCCGTCCTCTTCGAGCTCGCGAAGGCGCTGGGTGAGGAGGCTGGGGCTGACGCCCGGCAGCCCTTCGAGCAGGTCGGCATAGCGCCGGGGACCGATGGCGAGCTCTCGCAGGAGGAGCGGTGTCCAGCGCTCCCCGAGCACGTCGAAGGCCCGGGCGAGGGCGCAGTACTGACCGTAGGTGCGCTTGGCCATGACTCCAGCTTAGGCAGGTGTGACCTTCGTCTCAAGGAGTTGACACTACAGAATTTCACGTAAAAACTACCGCCATGGTGCGAGCTGGGGTCTTCACCAGGTTGGGCCGCCTCGCCGTCGCCAAGCCGAAGGTCGTGCTGGGTGCGGCCGCCGTCTTCTTCGTCCTCGCCGGGCTGGCGGGAGGCAGCGTCGCCCGCCACCTCTCCACCGGCGGCCTCGACGACACCGGCTCGCAGGCGACCCGGGCGGCGGCCATCCTCAACCGGGTGTTCCACCAGGGGAGCCCGGACGTGGCGCTGCTGGTGAGAGCTCGACACGGCACGGTGGACGACCCGGCGGTGGCGGCGGCGGGGACGGCGCTCACCAGCGAGCTGGCGGCACAGCCCGGCGTGGAGCAGGCCACCTCCTACTGGTCGCTGGCTCGGGTTCCGCCGCTGCGGAGCAAGGACGGCACCACCGCCCTGGTCTTCGGCCGAGTCCCCGGCAACCAGAACCATCAGAACGACGTCTTGAAGACGCTGTCGCCCCGCTTCGGCCGGACCACCCAACTGCTGGAGGTGCGCGTCACCGGCTTCGCCGAGGTCTTCCGGCAGGTGACGAGCCAGGTGCAGGACGACCTCAAGAAGGCCGAGCTCATCGCCGTTCCGCTCAGCATGATCCTGCTGCTGTTCGTCTTCAGGGGCTTCGTCGCCAGCGCGCTGCCGCTCGCCGTGGGCGGCCTCGCCGTGGTGGGGACGATGTTCATCCTGCGCGCGGTCGCCGCGACCACCGAGGTCTCCATTTTCGCCCTCAACCTGACGACGGGCATGGGGCTCGGCCTCGGGATCGACTACAGCCTCCTGCTGGTCAGCCGCTACCGGGAGGAGGTCGCCAGGACCGGCACACGCGACGAAGCCGTCATCAGGACGGTCGAGACAGCCGGACGAACTGTGGCCTTCAGCGCCCTCACGGTGGCCGCCTCCTTGACCGCCCTCCTCGTCTTCCCGCTGGTCTTCCTGCGCTCGTTCGCCTACGCCGGCATTCCCGTGGTGCTCGTGGCCGCCGTCGGCGCCATCGTGGTGCTGCCCGCCATCCTGGTCGTGCTCGGGCCCCGCGTCGACGCCCTCTCGGTGAACCGACGGCCCCTGCCGCCGGTTGGCGAGGGCTTCTGGCACCGCGTCGCCACCGTCGTCATGAGGCGTCCTGTTCCCATCGCCACGGTGGTGATCGTGGTGCTGGTCGTCCTCGGCACCCCGTTCCTGCACGTGCACTTCGGGTTCCCCGACGACCGCGTCCTGCCGAGCAGTGCGGCCGTGAGCACGGCGGGACAGGAGCTGCGCCAGGACTTCCCGTCGTCCGACGCCTTCCCCATCTGGGTGGTGGCGCCGTCCAGCGGCTCGCCGACGTCCCGAACCGGGGACATCGACCGGTACGCCGCCGCCCTGTCGCAGCTGCAGGGCGTCGGGCGTGTCGACGCCTTCACCGGTTCCTACGTGCGCGGCAACCGGGTCATCCGCCTCGCTTCCTACGCGTCCGGCTTCGCCGCCCGCGACGCCACCTACCTCACCGTGGTGCCATCGGTGGAGCCGTACTCGACCCAGGGGGAGGACGTCGTGCACCACGTGCGCGCCCTGGCCGCGCCCTTCCCCGTCCAGGTCGGCGGCCGGACGGCTGCCCTCATCGACAACAAGGCCGCGGCCTTCGGCCGCATGCCACTTGCGGGCGGGATCATCGTCCTCGTCAGCTTCGTCGTGCTCTTCGCCCTGTTCGGCAGCGTGATCGTTCCGGTCAAGGCCTTCCTGCTCAACCTGCTCAGCCTCTCGGCGACGTTCGGGGCCATGGTGTGGATCTTCCAGGACGGTCATCTGTCAGGGATCCTGCACTTCACACCGACGGGGACGATCGATCTCTCCACGCCCATTCTCATGTTCTGCGTGGCCTTCGGGCTCTCGATGGACTACGAGGTCTTCCTCCTCAGCCGGGTGAAGGAGGAGTACGACCGCACGGGCGACAATGCCGCCTCGATCGCCCTGGGCCTCGAGCGAAGCGGTCGCATCATCACTGCGGCCGCCCTGCTCTTGGCCGCCGTCTTCCTCGCCTTCGCCACGTCGGGCGTGGCGTTCATCAAGCTGTTCGGCGTGGGCCTGGCCCTGGCCATCGCCATGGACGCCACCATTGTCCGCGGGGCGTTGGCGCCCGCCTTCATGCGGGTGGCGGGCGACCTCAACTGGTGGGCACCGGCGCCGCTGCGTCGTCTCCACGATCGCTTCGGCGCCGCCGAGCTGCCGACCGAGCCCGAGCCGGCGCCCGCCGTCGGTGACGGGCGCCCGTTGTCCAGCGCCGATCGACAGCTGGTTGCCGCCGAGCGCCACGAGCACTGAGAGCGTCGGCGACGGAACGACACAACCTCGGGCGGCTCCTGGTGATCGACGGCATGATTGACGGTTCGTGCCGATCAACTCACCCCTGCGCATTCGGAACGCTATCCCTGCCGACATCGGGACCCTGCGCGACCTCTTTCGCCGCTCCTCGCTGACGAACGACGACGATCGCGAGAACCTCCTCGCCAACCCGGATGCTCTCGAGCTCTCGGGGACGTCGGTGCAGGAGGGCCGCACCCGCGTCGCCGTCACCACTGATGGCCGGATCGTCGGGTTTGTCACCCCGCTCGTGGTCCGGGATGCATTCGAGCTGGAGGACTTGTTCGTCGATCCCGATTGGATGAGGCAAGGGGTCGGCCGGGCGTTGGTGCGCGATGTCGTCGGCGCGGCGAGGAGGAGGGGGCTGGCGCGTATCGAGGTCGTCGCCAACCGGCATGCGCTCGGCTTCTACGAGAAGGCCGGGTTCGCCGTCGAGCGAGAGGTCGAGACCCGCTTCGGCCCGGCGCCCCGGATGCACCTGGCCGTCTCACGCGCCGAGCCGACGCCCGTCCTCAGGAAGCGCGGGCGGTGAACGCCTCCCCCGAAAGAAAGCTCAGCGTCACCAGGGCCGAGGCGACGAGCCGATCGCCCTTGCCCGAGTCGCAGACCCGCACATCGGCGACGCCGTGGTGGCTGCCGATGCGGATCGCCGACGCCCTCGCCATCAGGGGCCCGACGCGCCCCGCGGCCAGGTAGCTGATCGACGTGTTGGCCGTCGCCACTGGCCGCTTGCTGGCGCGGGCCACGGCGTAGGCGCCGGCGCAGTCGATGACGCTGGCGACCAGGCCGCCGTGGACGGCGCCGCTGGGCCCCCGCATCTCGTCGGTGACGTCGAGCTCGAGCGTGACGTGATCGCCATCGAGGCGGACCCGGTGGGGCAACTCGTCGAGCATCGGGCAACCCAGCGGCATGGCGATCCTCCGGCATCGGTCAGTCAGGTGCCACAAATATATGTAACATAAATTTGTGACGCAATCGGGGCCACCCCCGGGCTGGTGCACCATCGACGAGCTGGCAGCCGCCGCCGGCACCACGAGCCGCAACGTGCGGGCCTTCCAGTCCCGCGGACTGCTGCCCCCACCCCGCCTCGTCGGCCGGACGGGCAGGTACGACGACGGCCACCGGGCGCGGCTGGAGGCGATCCTCCGGCTCCAGCGACGGGGCTACTCCCTCGCTGCCATCGCCGATCTGTCGGCCACGTGGGAAGCGGGTGGAACGCTCGAGGACGTGCTCGGGTTCGAGGAGCCGGTTCGGCGGCGCCCGCCGAGCAGGTCGACGGCGGGAGGCGACGCCGACGTCATCTTCCTGGACCAGCTCCGGCAGTGGCGGGTCCCGAGGGGCAGCGCGCTCACGCTGCTGCCGGGACCGGTCCTGCGCTCGTGGGAGGAGGCCGGAGGCCCCGAGCGCTGGTCCTGAGTCCGGCGAAGCCAGCCGGGACCGGGCCACAGACTTGTCGGCGCGGGTTTTCAGTTATGTCACAGAACATAACTGGTCAATGGTGGTACATAACTGCGAACCACTATTTCGTACTACCTGACAGGCCCGGCGGGAACATCGGGAGGCCGACGCACCCCACGCCGACGGTCGCAGCGCTGGCCCAGCGCACGCGAGCGAGCTCAGCGCCGCCCGGCGAGCAGCCGCTCGGCTCCCTCGGCGAGCTCGCGCACCACGTCGGCGGCGCGCTCGACCCGGCGCACGGCTCCGACGGACTGCCCGGCGTAGAGGGCCATGGCGTCGGTCCGTCCGGTCGTGCCCCGTCCGGGACAGGGCGGGCTGAGGCGGGGGATGGGCAGCCGGGCGCCCCCGGGGACCTCCATCTCGCCGACGACGTCGTCGTCGATCGCCTCGGCGGCCTCGACGCACGACCTCAGCACCCGGTGCGGAGCGTCGGGCCACATCACCGAGAAGGTCGTCGTGAGCACGGTGTCCTCGGGTCCAGCGCCGACCAGCGCGTCGACATAGGACGGGTGGGCGTCCGCCTCGGCGGTGGCGACGAACCGGGTGCCCACGCGGGCGGCCGCCGCCCCGGCGGCCACGACGGCGGCCATCTCCCTCGCCGTGGCGATCCCGCCAGCAGCGACCACGGGCACGTCCACCGCCTCGAGCACGGCGTCGAGCAGGGGGAGCAGGCCGACCTGGCCGCGGACGTGCCCGCCCGCTTCGACGCCCTGGGCCACCACGAGGTCGCAGCCGGCGCCGGCGGCCGCCCTGGCCTCCTCGACCGACCCGACCTGCCACGCGGCGAGCGCTCCACCTTCGTGGGCGAGGGCGACCAGGTCAGGGGCGGGCTCGTCGTAGAAGAACTCGACGAGGCGGCACCGACCGGCGGCCGCCGCCACCACGTCACGGTCGACGAAGGGCATGAGGAAGTTGACGCCGACCGGGCCGGCGGTCCGACGACCGACCGACTCCAACGCCTCAGCCGTTGCTTCCGGCGCCGCCGTCGGCATGCCGAGCATCCCCAGCGCCCCGGCGTCGGCGACGGCCACGGCGAGGTCGGGGCCGGCCACGCCGCCCATGCCCGCCTGCTGGAGGGGAACCGTGCAGCCGACGAGTCGGGTGAAGGCAGTGTCCATGCCGACCTCCGTCGTCACGAGGGACTCTGGTGCGGGTCCGCACTAGAACGCGTTCGGCCCTGGAACCTAGTATGTGCGGCGGCCGAACGATCGCAGGAACCGAGGATGATCCAGTCATGCGGGTAGTTGTCGATTACGACCTCTGTGAGAGCAACGCCCTGTGTATGGGCGTGGCCCCCGAGGTCTTCGAAGTGCGGGATGACGACAACCTCTACCTCCTGACCGAGAACCCGCCCGAGGAGTTGAGGGACAAGGTCGAGCAGGCCGTCCGGCTGTGTCCCAAGGCAGCCATCTCGATCCAGGACTGAGCACCCTCTCGATGCCGGACCGGGCGCCCGTGATCGTCGGCACGGGCCTGAGCGACTACCCGCAGGCGCCGCACCTCGACGGCGTGCAGCACCACGCCCAGGCCATGCAGCGGGCGCTGGCCGACTGTGGCGTGCCCAAGGACGAGATCGACGGCTATCTCGACGCCGGTGGCGGCGGCGGAATGATGATCGACGACGCCGTGACGATGGCCGAGTACCTCGGCATCGACCATCGCTACATCGACGGCACCATGACCGGCGGCTCGTCGTTCGAGTTCCACGTTCAGCATGCGGCCGCTGCGATCAGACAGGGCCTGTGCGACACGGTCCTCATCACCTACGGCTCGGACCAGCTCTCCCGGATGGGTCGGGGTCTCGGCACGGGCGGGCTCGGTCGAGGCGTCAAGCGGTTCGGCGGCCCGGCGCAGTACGAGGCCCCCTTCGGCAACTCGCTGGTGGGTTCCTACGCCATGGCCGCCCAGCGGCACATGCACGAGTTCGGCACCACGTCCGAGCAGCTGGCCGAGATCGCGGTCGGTGTTCGCGAGCTCGCCGGGCTCAACCCCGACGCCATGTACCGGGATCCCATCACCGTCGACGACGTCGTCGGCTCCCGGCTCATCGCCGACCCTCTGCACAAGCTGGACTGCTGTGTGATCTCGGACGGCGGCGGTGCCCTCGTCATGACGACCGCCGAGCGGGCGAGAGACCTGCGCCAGCCTCCCGTCTACGTGCTCGGCGCGGCCGGGGCCCAGACGCACTGGAACATCAGCCAGATGCCGGACTTCACCGACACGGCGGCGAGCCGCTGCGGGCCGGTCGCCTTCGGCCAGGCGGGCCTGACGCCAGCCGACATCGACACGATCCAGTTCTACGACAGCTTCACGATCACGGTCCTGCTCCTGCTCGAAGGACTCGGGTTCTGCGGTCGCGGCGAGGGTGGCGCCTTCGTCAAGGAGGGACACCTGCGCCGGAGCGGCGACCTGCCCCTCAACACCGACGGCGGGGGGCTGTCGTCGTCGCACCCGGGCATGCGGGGCATCTTCCTGCTCATCGAGGCGGTGCGACAGCTGCGGGGCCAGGCCGGGGCCGCCCAGGTGCCCGACTGCGAAGTCGCCCTGGCGTGTGGCAGCGGGGGATGGCTCTCCTGTATCGGCGCCGTCATCCTCGGCCGGGACCACCCGTCGTGAGCCAGACCGGAGGTGGAGCGGCCGGGGCGACGCAGCCGGCCGAGCAGTGGGAGCGTCCCCTGCCGCGCCCCGACAACGTGTCCAAGCCCTTCTGGGAGGCGGCGTCGCGCGGCGAGCTCCTGATCCAGCGGTGCCCGTCCGGGCACCGGCAGTTCTATCCCCGCGCCGTGTGCAGGGTGTGCGGGTCGGACCCGGAGTGGGAGCGGGCGTCGGGCCGGGGCACGGTCCACACCTTCACCGTCATCCGCCAGAACCACGCCCGCCCCTTCCGCGACGAGCTGCCCTACGTGGTGGCCATGGTGGAGCTGGACGAGGGCGTGCGGATGATGGGCAACATCACGGACTGCGCCATCGACCAGGTTCGCATCGGGATGCCGGTGGAGGTCCACATGGTCCAGGCCGAGCCCGGCGTGGGCGTGCCCTTCTGGCGCCCGGTCGCCGGAGAAGGTCGGGAATCGTGAGCCGCAGGGACCAGATCACGATGACCGACGCGGAGATCGCCGAGTTTCTCGCGCCGCCACGCAACCTGCAGGTGGCGACCATCAACCGGGACGGGACTCCCCACCTGGTGACGATGTACTACGCCGTGATCGACGACCGGATCGCCTTTTGGACCTACCGGAAGTCGCAGAAGGTCCTCAACCTCCGCCGCGACCCCCGCATCACGGTCCTCGTCGAGGACGGCACGGCGTACGGCGAGCTGCGCGGCGTCCAGATGGCGGGCCGGGCCATCCTGTCGGACGACCACGAGGCGGTGATGGACGTGGGCAAGCGCCTGTTCGTCCGGTACTTCGGCGACCTCGACGACGCCGCCATGGCGGGCGTCGAGGCCAGCGGGGCCAAGCGCGTCGCCATCACGGTCGAGCCCGACCGCGTCGTGTCCTGGGACCACCGCAAGCTCGGCGGCACCTACTGACCGCCAGAGCATCGGGGCCGCCACCGGGCCAACCGGGGCGGCGCGACCAGCTCGCTCCCGCCGTCGCTCACCACCACCCACCCTCCGTCCGATGGCTCCACCGGGGCGGCGCCGGCGCGCTTGTCCGCGTCGGCGACCAGGTGCCCGACCACGTCGGCCATGGCCACGTCCAGCAGCCCTCCGCGGCCTGACGCCAGGGCGGCCAGGGTCCCGAAGGCGGCGTGGATGCCGGTGACCGGATCGGCGTAGGCGTCGGCGCAGAACACCGTCCGGCCGGGACTGCCGGTGAGGGCCACGATCCCTCCCGCGGTGGCGGCGTCGTCGCCGAGCGCGACGCGGTCGCGTCCCCGTCCCGTCCGTCCGTAGCCGGTGATCGACACCCAGAGCAGCTCGGGCCGCTCCGCCAGCAGCGTCTCCGGTCCGAGCCCGAGCTGGTCGAGCACCCGAGGACGCGAGCTCTCCACCACCACGTCGGCCCGTTCGAGCAACCAGCGCAGGGCACGCCGGCCGTCGGGTGTCGCCAGGTCGGCGGCGGCGTGCTCCTTGCCGTCGTCGAGCAGCTGCCACAGGGCCGGCGCGGACCACCGCGTCGGATCGGGCCGGCTCGGCGCCTCGACCCGCAGCACCCGGGCCCCGGCCCGGCCCAACAGGGCCGTGCACAGCGGCCCCGCCCACAGCGAGGTCAGGTCGACGACGAGCGGGGGGTCCGAGCGGACTGCGCCGGCCGAGGCACCCGACCACGAGAACGGGGCCGGCGCGACCGCTCCATGGGGCGACGCGGCGGCGGCGAACGGCAGGCCGAGCAGCTGGGCCCGCTCGACCCCTTCGGCGGCACCCAGCCGGGCCAGGCCGCTTGCGACCGCGCGCCAGGGGTCGCCCGAGACGGGTCGGCGCGACCAGGCCTCGAGGAGAGCGACGTCGTCAGGGCGCGGCAGGCCGGCTGCCACGTCGACTCCGTCGACGACGAACAGCCTCGTGCTGCCCCCGCAGCTGGTGCGACCGTGACGGGTCAGCCCCTGGGCGGCTGCCCGCCAGCCG
Organism: Actinomycetota bacterium; assembly: GCA_005888295.1. GTDB lineage: Bacteria > Actinomycetota > Acidimicrobiia > Acidimicrobiales > AC-9 > AC-9. Next base: position 21,293 of record VAWP01000068.1, on the reverse strand, counting down.
AGCGAGGCGGGTGCGTCCGTCGGTGGCAGCGGGTCCTCCCCGCTCCACCACGGGAGGAGGCGGGCGACGAGCGCCGCCGCGGCCGCCGCCCCGGTCACGTAGGCGGACTGCCAACCCGGGCTGCACCGCGGAGGCCCGTCGGCCTCGCCCGTGAGCGCCATGGCCCCCGAGGCGGCCCAGTCGAGGGCGGCGTCGCGCTCGACTGGTACCTCCACCACCGGCAGGCCTGGCCGCGGCCGCGGTGCGCGCCCCGCCCACTTTCGACCAGATGTGGAACCAAACGTCTTTCCCTCGGCCAGGAAGGCCCAGCTGCGCGGCCACTCCCGCACCGGGTCGCCGCCAGCGGGCTCCTCCTTCACCACCTCGGCGCCGGCCAGGCGCAGGAGGCGACCGGCGTAGCCGAGGCTGCGGCCGCCGCCCAGCTCGGCGACCGACCGGCCGGCGAGCATCACGCCTCCCAGGCGACGTCTCCGCCCACGATCGTCGCCCGCACCAGATCGGCGTCCACACGCCGGCGGGCCGCGGCCCACGGTTCGTGCAGGAGGCACAGGTCGGCGAGCGCGCCTCGGCGCACGGCGCGCACCGGCCCGCCCGGATGGGCGGCGGGCCCGAGGAAGAGGCGCAGCGCCTGTTCGGGGGAGAGGCGCTCGACCGCACCGAGCACGATTTCGTCCGGACCCGTCCTGGAGACGGCCGCCCGCATCGCCGACCACGGGTCGAGATCGCCGACCGGCGCGTCGCTGCCGGCGCCGAGGGCGACGCCGGCGTCCAGCAGGGTGCGGAGCCGGTACAGGCACTCGCGGTCGGCAGGATCGGCGTCGGCGAGGTACACGTCACCGCGCCGGGCGACGAAGTCGGGATGGGTGACGATCGTGAGCCCCAGGTCGGCGATGACCGGGACCGTCTCTGCCGGCAGCACGCTGGCGTGCTCGACCCGGTCGCCGGCCGACGTGCCGGCCTGGGCGAAGGCGGCCACCGCGGCCACGGTCTCGGCGCGCGTCACTGCGTGCACCGCCACGCTCCAGCCGGCGTCGTGGGCCTTCTCGATGGTGGTCGCCGCGTCCTCGACGTCGGCGTCGTCCTCGCGCAGGACCAGCTTCAGCGTCCGGAGCGTCACCCCGGGCACCTCGGGCTCCTCCGGCCCCGCCATGGCCCTCGCCCGCACGGCCACCGACCGCATGTGCTCCAGGTCGGCGGCCGTGTTCGCCGGCGTGGTGTCGGTGACCCCGGTGATGCCGTAGCGGCACAGCGTCGTCGCCACACCTCCGAGGTCCGGCCTGGCCGCGGGCGCCACCTCCTGGAGCAGGCGGTCCTCGCCGATCAGCACGCCGTCGGCGAAGCGGGACTCGAGCCCCGTCACTCGCAGGCCCTCGGTGTTGAGCGTCCACGACAGCCCCGTGCGGTCCTTCACCCGCACCGGGCGGTCCTGCACCGCTGCGTCCAGTCGCGTCCGGTCGAGCGGGCCGGCACGCCGGCTGTCGTAGGCGACGCCCCGCAACCACTCGCCCGGACGCAGGCCCCGGCCCGTTGCTCGCAGCACGCGGGCCAGGCTGGCCTGGTCCACCACGTCGGGCGGCCCGCAGGACACCGACGACCGCCGGGCCGCCTCGGCGAACAGGTGCAGGTGGTGGTCGTGCAGGCCGGGAAGCAGCGCGCCGCCACCGGCGTCGATATCGACCTCAGCGGACGGTGACGCCCGCTCCGGCGGGCGCGAGACGGTCGCTACGCGGTCCCCCTCGACCACGACGTCCAGTCCGCTGCGACCGCCGACCTCGCAGTTGCGAACCACCAGCCGGGGCACGCTCATCGCCTCGCCAGCTCCAGCACCCGGGCCCGCAGGCGGGCACCGGGGACCACCTCGTCCACCAGCCCGTGGGCGAGCGCCGCCCGGGCGTCGACCGTACCGCCCGAGAGGAGCAGGTCCAACAGCGCGGGGGAGCCCGCCCGGCGGGGGATCGACACGGTCCCGCCCGCACCGGGTACCAGCCCGAGGTCCAGCTCCGGCAGGCCGACGCGGGCGTCGTCGGCGGCGACCACGCGACGCGCGAACGCCGGCAGCTCGATACCGGCACCGAGGCACGCCCCGTGGATCCCCACCACGATCCGATCTCGCATCTCGCTCACGAGCAGGGCCAGCGACCGGCCGAGGCGGACCGCGTGTGCGTCGACCGGACCCGGGGCGGTGCCGAACTCGTCGAGGTCACCGCCGGAGCAGAACGACGGTCCGTCGCCGCGCAGCGCCACCGTGACGTCGGGCCGCGACCGCGCCTCGTCGAGGGCGACGTACAGCTCGTCGCGCATGCGGGCGTCGAGCGCGTTGTGACGATCGGGTCGGGTCAGCACGACCTCCCAACAGCGGTCGTCGCGTTCGACGCGCACCCGGGGCCGGGCGTCGGCTCTGGCGGCGCGAGGCCGGTGCTCCAACCACTCGCGGAACTCGGGCCCCGCCTGGAGCAGCGAGTACGTGGTGGACTCGGCCACCAGGCCCGGCCAGGGGTCGCCCGAGACGCTCGCCGCCCGCACGAGGAGGGCGCCGCACATGGCGGCCCGGGGGGCGCGGTCGAAGCCCTTCGCCCACCGGTCGGCCTCGGCCGGGTCGGTGGTCCACAGATCGAAGGCGCCCGCCAGCTCGGCCCAGGACGGGGCGCTTCCCTCGATGCGCAGCAGGGCCGGCCCTCCACCGAGGTCGGCGGCCACGAGCTCGGCCGGGGACGGCCCGGCACCGGGCGCCAGCAGCCGGGGATCGAGGGTGGCCCCGGCCAACGGCTCCTCAGTCCGAGGAGGGCAGCGGCTTGGGCTGCATGATTTCCATCGGCTGGCCGTGGCACTCGAGGCCGCCGTCGCCGGCCTTGGTCACCAGCACCTGTCCGCCGCATTCGGCGCAGGAGTACCGCTTACCGAGGTTGTTGGCCACCTGCCGCCTCCTCCTCGGAGCGGGACACCAGCGGTCGACCGCAGCACGACAGCGCGCCCGTGGGCGCCTTCACGACGATGATCTCGGTACCGCAGCTGGTGCAGCGGACCCGCTCTCCGACTCCGGTCATGGCGTCATCATACGGAATCCGACGATTCGGTCACTCCCGAGGTGGCGGTGGAGAGCGCCCAGGGGTAGTCGGGCTTGCCGCTCGGGCTGCGTTGGACCGTCTCGACGACGTGCAGCTGCCGGGGGATCTTGTAGCCGGCCAGCAGCGTCCGGCAGTGGGCCTGGATCGGGTCGAGGGCCACCTGGGCGCCGGGCCGGGGCTGCACCACCGCCGCCACCCGCTGGCCCCACCGCTCGTCGGGCACGCCGACGACCACGGCGTCGTAGACGTCGGGGTGGGACTTGACCGCCGCCTCCACCTCCTCGGGGAAGATCTTCTCCCCGCCCGAGTTGATCGACTGCGATCCCCGTCCGAGGAGCGTGATCGTGCCATCGGCCTCGACGGTGGCGAAGTCGCCGGGCATGGCGTAGCGCACACCATTGGACTCGAAGAAGGTGGCGGCCGTCTTCTCCGGGTCCTTGTAGTAGGCGAGGGGGATGTCGCCCGTGCGGGCGAGCTTGCCCACCACGCCCGACCCCGGCGCCACCGGCTGGAGGTCGTCGTCGAGGACCACGGACCCGGCGATGGGCTGCACGGTCGGGCCGCCCTTCATGGCCGTGCGCCCGGGCTGCACCAGCACGAGACCGTTGCTGCCGGTCTCCGAGGACCCGATGGCGTCGGTGATGACCAGGTTGGGGAGCCGGCCGAAGAACGCCTCCTTGACCGTGGGGGAGAAGATGGCCGCCGTGCTGACGACGGCCAGCAGCGACGAGAGGTCGTAGCCGGCGCCCGGCGCCTCGAGGGCCTCGACCAGCGGGCGGGCCATGGCGTCACCGGTGACCATGAGCACGTTCACCCGCTCCTTCTCCACCAGCTGCCAGACGTTGTGGGGGTCGAAGCGGCTCACCAGGATCACCTTGTTGCCGATGAAGCTGCCGCCCATCACCGCCCACTGGGTGGCGCCGTGCATGAGCGGAGCGATGGGCAGCGAGGTCACCGGGCCCGCCCGGCCCTTCTCGACCATCTCCTCGGGCCTGACCACGCGCTCGTTGGACCGCGGGTCGATGCCGCCGCCCAGGGCGAAGAACACGTCCTCGTGGCGCCAGACGACACCCTTGGGCATGCCCGTCGTCCCCCCGGTGTAGAGCAGATAGAGATCCTTGCCGGAACGGGGACCGAACTCGCGCTCGGGGGACGCCGTGGCCACCGCCTCCTCGTAGCCGATCGACTCCACCCCGGCCGCGTCGGCCCCGCTCTCGTCTTCGATCACCAGCGAGTGACGCAGCCGCGGAAGCTGGTCCCGCACGGCGGCGACCCGAGGCGCGAACTCCCGCTGGTAGATCAGCGCCACCAGGTCGGCGTTGTCGAAGAGGTAGCGGAGCTCGTCGTCGACGTAGCGGTAGTTGATGTTGACCCAGACGGCGCGGAGCTTGAAGACGGCCCAGAGCGCCTCGACCCACTCCACCGAGTTGTAGGCGTAGATCCCCACGTGGTCGCCGGGTCCCACACCCTGGGCCGACAGATGGTTCGCCAGCCGGTTGGCCCGCTCGTCCATCTCGGCGTACGTGCGCCGCTTGCCCTCGGCCAGGAGGTAGTCGCGCTCGCCGAAGGCGTCGACCGCGGCCTCGAAGAGGTCGGCGAGGTTGAACTCCATCGGTGGCCTCCCGGGCCGAACTGGAACGTGTTGCCTTTTCCACCCCGATGCTAACGTCGCGTCAGGTTTCGCGGAAAAGACGGCTCGCGAGCGTGGGAGCAGGAGGCCTGGTTGGGCGGGTACCTCGAGGGAAAGGCCATCGCCGTGACCGGCGCCGGGCGCGGCATCGGCCGGGCGGTGGCGCTCGCCTGTGCCGCTGAGGGGGCTCGGGTGGTCGTCGCCGACTACGGGGTTGGCATCGCGGGGGAGGAGCCCACGAGCGACGTGGCCGACGCCGTGGTGAAGGAGATCGCGGACGCCGGCGGCACGGGCGTCGCCGTGGCCGACACGGTGACCACCATGGCCGGCGGCGAGCGCATCGTCCAGACCGCGCTGGACAGGTGGGGGAGCATCGACGGGGTCGTCTGCGTGGCCGGGATCCTGCGGGAACGCATGCTCTTCAACATGTCGGAGGAGGAGTTCGACCCGGTCGTCGAGACCCACCTCAAGGGCACGTTCACGGTCTTCCGGGCAGCCTCCGCGGTCATGCGCAAGCAGGGCTCGGGCACCCTCGTCGGGTTCACCTCCGGGGCGTACGCCGGCAGCGTGGCCCAGGCCAACTACAGCGCGGCCAAGGGCGGCATCGTGTCCCTGGTCCGCAGCGCGGCCGTCGGCCTGTCGCGCTACGGAGTCACCGCCAACGCCATCGCGCCCGTCGCCCGCACCCGGATGTCGGCCAACGTGCCCACGGAGCTGGCCGAGATTGGAGAGCCCGAAGACGTGGCGCCTCTCGTGGTGTACCTGCTGTCGGACCAGGCCCGCCACGTCACCGGCCAGGTGTACACCGCCGTGGGGGGCAAGATCGCCGTGTGGAACCAGCCGACCGAGGTCCGGGCCATGTACAAGGACGGGCGCTGGACACCCCAGGAGATCGAGGCCCGCCTCGACTCGACGGTCGGCCAGGAGCGCATGGCCCTGCTCGACCGGCTCGAGGCGATGCGCCAGCCGGCCGCGGCGGGGGACCGACCGAACGCCTAGTGGCGTCGGGCGGCGGGTGAACGTGCGCTTCAGCGCCGAGGACGAGTCCTTCCGCAAAGAGGTCCGCGAGTGGCTGGCCGACCACGTCGTCGGCGAGGTGGCGACGCTCGGCGCCCGAGGCGGCCCGGGCTACGAGCACGAGGGCTTCGAGGTCCGGGCGGCTTGGGAGCGGACTCTCGGCCGGGCCGGCTGGATCGGGCTCGGGTGGCCGCCCGAGCACGGTGGGCGCGGTGCCAGCCTGCTGCAGCAGGTGATCTTCGAGGAGGAGTACGTGCGGGCGGGGGCGCCGGCCCGGGTCGGCGTGGTGGGTGAGACGCTGCTGGGCCCGACGCTGCTCGCCTTCGGGACACCCGAGCAGCAGCGGCGCTTCCTGCCGCCCATCCTGCGCGGCGAAGAGCTGTGGTGCCAGGGCTACTCCGAGCCCGACGCGGGGTCCGATCTGGCCAACGTCAAGACCCGGGCCCGGCTCGACGGGGACGAGTGGGTGCTGCACGGTCAGAAGGTGTGGACGTCCCTGGCGACGTGGTCCGACTGGTGTTTCGTCGTGTGCCGGACCGATCCGCGCGCACCGAAGCACCGGGGCATCTCCTACCTCCTGTGCCCGATGCGCCAGCCGGGGGTGGAGGTGCGTCCGATCGTGCAGCTCACCGGCACGTCGGAGTTCAACGAGGTGTTCTTCGACGGCGCGCGGACCCCGCGCCACAACGTCGTCGGGGACGTCGACGGTGGCTGGCGGGTGGCGATGGGGACGCTGGCCTTCGAGAGGGGGGTGGCGACCCTGGGCCGCCAGGTCGCCTTCGAGCGCGAGCTGGATGCGGTGATCGACGCGGCGCGCGCTCGAGGCGTGACGGCCGACGCAGTGGTCCGCCAGCGGCTCTCTCAGGCCTGGATCGGGCTGCGGATCATGAAGCTCAACGCCCTCCGCACGCTGGCGCTGTCGGAGCGGGGCACTCCAGGACCCGAGGCGTCGATCTCCAAGCTGTACTGGGCCAGCTGGCATCGCCGGCTGGGAGAGCTGGCCGTGGACGTGCTGGGGCCGGCGGCGGAGGTGGCTGGCGCGCCGCCGTACGAGCTGACCGATCCGCAGCGAAGCTTCCTCTTCACCAGGGCCGACACCATCTACGGCGGCTCGAACCAGATCCAGCGCAACATCATCGGGGAGCGGGTGCTCGGGTTGCCGCCCGAGCCCCGTGTGGAGGAGCGCTGATGGGCTCGTCCGGGTTGCCGGGGGTGCCGCCCTATCCCAAGGGCCACCAACTGCTCGAGGGTCGGACGGTGCTGGTGACCGCCGCAGCCGGGACGGGCATCGGGCTGGCCACGGCGCGGCGGTGCGCCGAGGAGGGCGCCTTCGTGGTCCTCAGCGACCGCCACGAGCGGCGCCTGAACGAGGCGGCCGAGGAGCTCGAGCCGATCATGGGCGCCAGGCCACCCGCGGTGCCGTGCGACGTGACGAACGAGGCCGAGGTGCAGCGACTGTTCGAGTCGGCCGTCGGCGCCGCCGGCCATCTCGACGTGCTGGTGAACAACGCCGGCCTCGGGGGAACGGCCCAGGTCGTGGACATGACCGACGAGCAGTGGAGGGCGGTGCTGGACGTCACGCTGAACGGGACCTTTCGTTGCACGCGCGCCGGGCTGCGCCACATGGTGGCGCGAGGGTCGGGCGCCATCGTCAACAACGCCTCGGTGATCGGCTGGAGGGCCCAGGTGGGACAGGCCCACTACGCCGCGGCCAAGGCGGGCGTCATGGCCCTGACCCGCTGCGCGGCCTTGGAGGCGGCGCCCGCGGGGGTGCGGGTCAACGCCGTGTCGCCCAGCCTGGCGACCCACCCGTTCCTCACCAAGGTGATGGCCGAGGACGTGCTCGACGAGCTCACCACGCGGGAGGCCTACGGTCGGGGGGCCGAGCCGTGGGAGGTCGCCAACGTCATCGTGTTCCTGGCCAGCGACTACGCGGGGTACATGACCGGCGAGGTCGTGTCCGTGAGCAGCCAGCACCCCTGAGGGGGTCGCCCCGCCGGGTGTAGCGTCAGACATCGTGACCGGCGATCGGTTGAGCCCGCTCGATTCGTCGTTCCTGCACCTCGAGGACCGGGTCAGCCACATGCATATCGGCTCGATCGCCATCTTCGAGGGCCCGGAGCCGCCGTTCGAGCAGTTCGTGGGCATGGTCGCAGGCAAGCTGCCGCTCGTACCGCGATACCGGCAGGTGGTGCGGGAGGTGCCGCTCGACCTCGGGCGGCCGGTCTGGGTCGACGACCCCGACTTCAACATCGACTACCACGTGCGCCACACGGCCCTGCCCACGCCGGGCGGGGAGGAGCAGCTGCGCCGCCTCGTGGGCCGGCTGATGTCGCAGCAGCTCGACCGGACCAAGCCGCTCTGGGAGATCTGGATCGTCCAGGGCCTGGAGCAGGGCCGGTGGGCGATGGTGGCCAAGACCCACCACGCCATGGTCGACGGCGTGTCGGGGACCGAGCTCCTGGCCGTGATCATGGACACCTCACCGCAGCCGGGGCCCCCGGTTCCCGACGACTGGCACCCGTCGCCGCTGCCCTCGGGCGGGCGACTGGCGGCCGAGGCCGCTCTCGAGCTCGTCGTCAGCCCGTACGAGCAGCTGCGCGCCATCCGGTCCGCCACCCGTGTCCCGCGCCAGGCGCTGCACCAGCTGGGCGAGGTGGTCCAGGGCGTCTCGTCGATGGCGGGGGTGCTGCGCTCGAACCCGGTCTCGACGCTCAACGGCCCGATCGGCCCGCACCGCCGGTACGCGTGGGCAGGGACATCCGTCGAGGACGTGAAGGCCGTTCGCAAGGGCCTCGGGGGCACCTTCAATGACGTCGTCCTGGCCGCCATCACCGGTGGTTTCCGGACGCTGTTGCTCTCCCGTGGTGAGGCCGTCGACCGGGAGGTGCGGACCCTCGTCCCGGTGTCGGTGCGCGCTCGGGACGTCAGCGGGCGAGCCGTGGGCGACGCCACCTACGACAACAAGGTGTCGGCCATGTTCGCCTCGCTGCCCGTCGCCGTCGACGATCCCACCGAGCAGCTGCACGCCATCACGGCCCAGATGCAGGGGCTCAAGGAGTCGAAGGAGGCGGTGGCGGGCGAGGCCCTCACCTCGCTGTCGGGGTTCGCCCCTCCGATGCTGCTTGCCCTCGGGATGCGGGTGGCCGGTCGCGTCGGCCAGCGGAACATCAACACCGGTACCACCAACGTGCCCGGACCGCAGTTCCCGCTCTACGCCGCGGGCCGGCGCATGTTGAAGTGCTACCCGTACGTCCCGCTGTTCGGCCAGGTCCGTATCGCCATCGCCATCTTCTCCTACGACGGACAGGTCAACTTCGGGCTGACCGGTGACTACGACACGGTTGCCGACCTCGACGTGCTCCGACGGGGCATCGAGGAGGGGATGGGCCGGCTGGTCGAGCTCAGCAGCTGAGCTCGCACCTCGCCATCCTCGCCTTCTCAGGCCAGGCGACGATCGGTCGCCCACTTGGTGAGCTGGTGCCGGGACGAGAGCTGGAGCTTTCGCAGCACGGCCGAGACGTGGCTCTCGACCGTCATGGCGGAGATCGACAGCTCCCGGGCCAGCTCCTTGTAGGTGTAGCCGCGGGCGATGAGACGGAGGACCTCGCGCTCGCGCGCCGAGAGCTGGTCGAGCTCGGGGTCGAACGAGGCGGGCACGCCGTCGGCGGCGGGCATCGACGAGAAGGCGTCCAGCACGAACCCGGCGAGGCGGGGCGAGAACACGGCGTCGCCGTCGGCCACGCGCCGGATCGCCGCGATCAGCTCGGGACCGGAGATCGTCTTGGTGACGTAGCCGCGGGCGCCGGCGCGGATGACCGCGATGACGTCCTCGGGGGCGTCGGAGACCGACAGGGCCAGGAAGCGGATCTCGGGGTGGTCGGGCTTCACGGCTTCGAGAACTGCCTGGCCGCCTCCTTCGGGGAAGTGCACGTCCAGGAGCACGACCTCGGGAAGACGCTCGAGGATGAGCTCGACGGCAGCCCCGACGTCGTCGGCCTCACCGACGACCTCGACCTCGTCGCCCAGCTCGGCCCGCACCCCGGAACGGAAGAGGTGGTGGTCGTCGACCAGGAACACCCTGGGCCTGGTGACCGGGCTCATCCGCGGTCGCTCCCGCGATCGCCCCGCCTCGTGTGTTGGCCGGCCTCTCGGGCCGGCCTCGTGTGTTGGCCGGCCTCTCGGGCCGGCCTCGTGTGTTGGCCGGCCTCCCGGGCCCGCCTCGGCATGGTGAGCTCCACCTCCGTGCCCGTTCCCGGTGTAGAGCGGACGGCGGCGGTGCCGCCGTGGCGGCCTTGTCCGGCTCAACCTCGGCGAACAGGGACACGACCGGCGCACCGGACCACTTGGCCGCGTTGACCGCCCCCTCCTTGCCGGCGGCGAGCAGGGCCTGGAGCTCCTCGGACAGCGGGCAGTCTCCGACGGTCACGGCCTCGACGGCCACCCCGTGGGTGGTCTCCACCTCGTGCTCGATCAGCTGCACCCCGGCGGCCAGGGTCGACGCCTCCTCTTCCCCGAACGATCCGGGACGGCGCCCGTCGAACAGCCACGAGCGGAGCTCGCGCTCCTGGGTCCTCGCCAGCTGCACGACGCGCTGCGAGTTGTCCGACGACTTCTGGATCAGGGCAAGGGTCTGGAGCACCGAGTCGTGGACGCGGGCGGCCATGTCCGCTCGTTCCTCGGCCCGCACGCGGGCTTGACGCTCGTGGACGAGCTGGCGGGCGAGCCCGAGCCACCACCGCCCGAACAGGACCACGAAGGCGGCGATGACGAGAACCGTGCCGGCCGCGGGCCGGAGCAGGGCGGTGTTGAGGCGACCGAGCAGGAGGAGATAGAGCCCACCCGCCAGCAGCACGACGCCGGCGACGATCCTGAGCACCAACATGCTGCGCGACCGTCGGGGCTCGTTGCTCGTCTGGAGCAGAGTGCCGGCCACCTGGCGCATCCAGGCGCTCTCGTCCGGCTCGGCGTTGCGGTAGATCAGCACCAGGCCGGCGAGGCTGAGGTAGAACGGCCAGGCGACCGAGCTCACGTAGCCGATGCCGAGGGCCGAGGCCACCAGCACGGTGAGCACCAGCAGCGGAACGAACGCGATCGCCACGGCCACGCCGGCTCGATCGGACTTGGCCCGGGTGGCGATCGCCGTCGTCTCGCCCGCGACCGGGAGAAGAAGCCAGGCCAGGACGTAGGCGGCGACCCCGATGCCGCTGGCCAGACCGAACAGCACCACGGCGATGCGAACGAGCGTGGCGTCGACGCCCAGTCGTGCCGCGATGCCGCCGGCGACACCCGCGATCAACCGGTCGTCGGGGCTGCGGCGGAACGGCCCCCGGCCCCGAAGGTGACGTCCCCAGTGGCGGTGGAACGCCGCGGCTCCTCTGTGCCACTGGCGGGGGTCGTCCCACCTCCAGCTCCGCCAGGGTGGGATGCCGCCGTCGGCGCTCCTCCAGGGTGGGCCGGGCGGCGCCCGTGGCGGCGGCGGTGGTCGGGAGTCGATCGGATCGGCGATTCCTCGATCATCGCGCCACGCCGGGGGCGTGGCCATCGGGGAAAGCCCTGGTCGGCCGGGGTGCGGGTCCGGGTCCGATCAGGGTGATCCCCGATAGCGGTGACGGCCTGCCTGCCGCATGATCGGAGGCATGGAAGAAGCGACACCGCAATCCACCGCCGGCAGAACCAGGACCCTCGACCGTCCCCACGCCGGGAGGATGGTGGCGGGGGTGGCCGCAGGCATCGCCGACTACCTCGACCTCGACGTCACCCTCGTCCGCATCGTGCTCGTGGTCCTCACCTTCTTCGGAGGGCTGGTCATCCCGCTGTACGTCGCAGCGTGGTTGCTCATCCCGGAAGAAGGCGCGGAGACCAGCGTGGCCGAGGACCTCATAGAACAGTTCCGCTCACACTGAACGTTCCATCGACGTGCGTCGCTGCGTCGAGAAAGGATGGACATGCAATCGCCCTGGGAACCCCCCTGGCCCGGCCCTCGCCGAGCCCCCCGGGACAACGACCCGCACCTGCGCATCTCCAACGCCGAGCGCCACGAGATCGCCGACGCCCTCTCGAAGCACTTCGCCGAGGGCCGTCTCGACAGCGAGGAGTTCGACGAGCGCGTCGGGCGGGTCATGAACGCCAAGACCCGCGGTGACGTGGCCGGCGTGCTGGACGACCTGCCCAGGCTGGGCCCGCCGCCCCCTCCGGCACCTCGCCACCGGCCGGTCGGGCAGTGGGTTCTCGCCCTGCTGTTGCTGCTGTTCGTGGCCAGCATCGCCGCCGTCCCGGCCCACGTGCACGTGCCGTGGCTGCTGATCGGCATCGTGGGCCTCCTGGTGTGGCACCGCTTCCGCCGTCGTCACTACTGGCGCCGACGCGACCTTGCGTCGCGGCCGTGGTGAGGGGTGCGCGGCGCTCAGGACAGGCGCTCGATGATCGTGGTGTTGGCCTGGCCTCCGCCCTCGCACATCGTCTGCAGCCCGTAGCGACCGCCGGTCCGCTCGAGCTCGCACAGCAGCGTCGTCATGAGCCGGGTGCCCGTCGCGCCCAACGGGTGCCCGAGGGCGATGGCGCCACCATTGACGTTGACCTTCGCGAGGTCGGCTCCGGTCTCCTGCTGCCAGGCCAGCACCACCGACGCGAACGCCTCGTTGATCTCGACGAGGTCGATGTCGCCCAGCGTCAGGCCCGAGCGTTCGAGGGCGTAGGCCGTGGCGGGGATGGGCGCCGTCAGCATGTAGACCGGGTCGGCTCCTCGGCAGCTGAGGTGGTGGACGCGCGCCCTCGGCGTCAGGTGGTGATCGCGCACCGCCCGCTCCGACGCGACCAGCATCGCACTGGCAGCGTCGGAGATCTGGCTGGACACCGCGGCGGTGAGGCGGCCGCCGTCGACCAGAGTGGGCAGGGAGGCCATCTTCTCGAGCGAGGTGTGGCGCGGACCCTCGTCGGTCGCCACGGCATCGACGGGCACGATCTCCCGCTCGAAGCGGCCCTCCTCGATGGCCTGAAGGGCCCGGCGGTGGCTCTCCAGGGCGAAGCGCTCCATGTCCTCGCGCGAGACGCCCCACTTGTCGGCGATCATCTCGGCTCCCCGGAACTGTGAGATCTCCTGGGTGCCGTAGCGGGCGACCCAGCCCGATGACCCGGAGAACGGATCGGAGAAGCCGAGCGGTTCAGCAGCGGTGAGCGCGGAGGCGATGGGGATCATGCTCATGTTCTGCACGCCGCCGGCGACCACGAGGTCGTTCGTGCCGCTCATGACCGCCTGGGCGGCGAAGTGGAGCGCTTGTTGCGACGAGCCGCACTGCCGGTCGATCGTCGTGCCCGGGACCTCCTCGGGCAGCCCCGCCGCCAGCCAGCACGTGCGGGCGATGTCCCCCGCCTGAGGGCCGATGGTGTCGACGCAGCCGAGCAGCACGTCCTCCACCGCCGCGGGGTCGACGTCGCTGCGCGCCACGAGCGCCTTCAGCACGTGGGCGCCGAGGTCGGCGGGATGCACCTGGCTCAGGCCGCCGCCGCGCTTGCCGACCGGGCTCCGTACGGCGTCGACGATGTAGGCCTCACTCATCTCATCACCACCACTGACGATCCATGGCCGAACAGCCCCTGGTTGACCGTCACGCCCACCTTGGCGCCCTCGACCTGACGGCCGTCCGCCTCGCCCCGCAACTGCCAGGTGAGCTCGCAGACCTGGGCGATGGCCTGGGCCGGGACAGCCTCACCGAAGCAGGCCAGCCCGCCGCTGGCGTTGACGGGTATGCGCCCGCCCAGGGCGGTGTCCCCGTCGTTGAGGAGCCGCTCCGCTTCGCCCGCCTTGCACAACCCGATGTTCTCGTACCAGTCGAGCTCGAGGGCGGTCGACAGGTCGTACACCTCGGCGAGGTCGAGATCGTCGGGGCCGATGCCGGCCTCCTGGTAGGCCGCGTGCGTGATCGAGTCACGGAACGGGCGGTCGGGCGGCGCCACGCCGGCGGACGAGTCCGTGGCGAAGTTGGGCATCTCGATGACCGTGTTCGGGTAGCGGGGTGTCACGGTGGATACGGCGGCGATCTTCACCGGCCGCGGTCGTCGGCTCCGCGCGAAGTCCATGCTCGACAGCACCACCGCCGCGCCCCCGTCGCTCGTGGCGCAGATGTCGAGGAGCCGCAGCGGGCTGGCGACCACCGGGGAGGCCAGCACCTCGTCCTCGCTCACGGCCTTGTGGTAGCGGGCGTTCGGGTTGGCCGCGCCCTGCCGGCTGTTCTTGACCTTCACCCGGGCGAAGTCACGCTCGGTGGCGCCGTAGAGCTCCATGCGGCGGCGGGCGTAGAGGCCGAAGTAGGTGGGGTTGGTCGCGCCGAGGAGACGGAAGCGCAGCCAGTCCGGGTCTTCGGGCCGGTCGCCGCCAACCGGTGCGAAGAACCCCTTGGGTGTCGTATCGGCACCGACCACGAGGGCGACGTCGCACAGGCCCGCCAGGATCCTCGCCCGGGCGATGTCGATGGCGGTGGCGCCCGACGCGCAGGCCGAGTAGCAGCTCGACACCCTGGCGCCCGACCACCCGAGGGCCTGGGCGAACGTCGCCCCGGCCACGTAGCCCGGATAGCCGTTGCGGATCGTGTCGGCTCCAGAGACGAACTGCACGTCGCTCCACCGCAGCCCGGCGTCGTCGAGCGCAGCCCGGGCCGCGCTCGTGCCGTACTCCACGAAGCTGCGACCCCATTTGCCCCACGGGTGCATCCCGACGCCCAGGATCGCCACCTGCCGGTCTGTCTCAGGCACCGGTCGGCCTCCACTTCCAGACGAGGTACTCGCGCTCGTCGTCCTCGTAGAGCGTGCCGAGCGCCAGCTCCATCTCGGCGCCCACCCCGAGGGCGGCCACGTCGGTCCCGGGCACGAGCTGGCCGAGCACGACCATGCGCTCGTCGGCCAGCTCGACGGCCGCGATGGCGTAGGGCTCGAACGGATCGGACGCGACGTAGGGCGGCGGAGGCTGGTAGCGGTTGTCCGTGAATGACCACACGCGGCCCGTCCGGCTCAGCGCCACCTCCTCGATCTCGCCGCGTCCGCACTCGGGGTTGCGACAGGCGCCGGTCTTCGGAAAGAAGCGGGCGCCACAGGACCTGCACCGGCTGCCGAGGAGCTGGGGCCGGTCCTCGTCCGTGGTGAACCAGCCCTCGATGACCGGCACCCGTGCCTTGCCGCTAGCCACGGCCGCCCGGCACCTCGACGGTGTCGGTGTCACGTCCCGAGCGAAGCAACGTCCCCGGCCGCTGATCGCCGAGGCCGTCCGGGCCCACGATCTCGGTGCCGTTGACCAGCACGTGCTCGATGCCCTCGGCCTCGGCGTAGAGGCGGCCAGCGCCGCGGGGCAGGTCGTAGCGGGTGGCCACCCGTTGGGGCGCGACACGCTCCTCGTCGAAGACGACGATGTCGGCGTGGCAGCCCTCGGCGATGCGCCCCCGGTCCCTGATGCCGTAGAGACGGGCGGGCACGTCGGTGATCAGGTGCACCGCCTCCTCGAGGGGGAGGAGCTGGCGGTCCCGCACCGACGGGCCGATGAGCGACGTGGTGTAGATGAAGGTGGCCAGCATGTCGAGGTGGGCGCCGGCGTCCGACGCCCCGATGACCACTCGGGGATCCCGCCAGAGCTTCGCCCGCAGCCGCCAGCTCTCAGGGTCGCCGCCGGCAGCCGGAAGCAGCAGGCCCGTTCGCAGCTCGTCGGCCACGAAGATGTCGACGAGGGTGTCGAACGGATCCTGGTCGCGCTCGGCGGCGATGTCGCCCACGAGCCGGCCGGCCAGGCCGGCGTTGTTCGGGGCGTACGTCTCGGCGATGCGCATCGTCTTCCAGTTGGCCATCGCCCGCAGCATCCCGGCGTCGGGCGAGGCGGCGCCGTCCCGGAGACGGCGTCGCTCGTCGGGGTCGCTGAGCGCCTTGATCTTCTCGGCGGGCGGCAGGCTCATGGTGGACGACCACCCCGGCAGCGCCTCCAGGATGAACCCCGACAGGAAGCTGAGGCGGACCTCGACCGGGTCGGCCACGGCCAGGGCCACGACCCTGGCACCCCGCTCGGCCGCGTAGTCCGACGCCCGCAGCTGGTTGTTCGGGCCGTCAGGGTTCTGGGAACCGACGGCGAGGAGGTTCCAGTTGAGCGGCCGGTTGGCGGCCAGTGACAGCGACGCCATGAGGTCCATGTGCTCGTCCTCGAAGGCACCGACCGTCGGGATGAACTCGATCGTCGTGCCCGGATGGTCGCGCACCGCTCCGGCCAGGGTCACCAGCTCCTCGGTCGTCGCCGAGCGAGACGGCACGGGCTTGCCGTCTCCGTCGTTGTGGGTCGGAGCCCGCGACGACGAGAAGCCGAGCCCGCCGGCGGTCAGCGACTCGTGGAGCACGCGCACCATGGCCGCCAGCTGCTCCTCGGAAGCCTCCGAGCCGACGGCCGCCTCACCCATCACCGCCCGGCGCACGGCCGAGTGACCGACGAGGAAGCCGGCGTTCACCATCAGCCCGCCGTCCAGCCGGTCCAGCCAGTCGCCGTAGGTGCGCCAGTCCCAGTCCAGCCCGGCCTCGAGGGCCTCGATCGGCATCCCCTCGACCCTCGCCAGCATGCGCATCACGTAGTCGGCGTGCTCGGGTGCCAACGGGGCGATGCTGAACCCACAGTTGCCGCCGACGACCGTCGTCACCCCGTGGAACGGAGAGGGGCTGGCGCTCGGGTCCCAGAAGAGCTGGGCGTCGTAGTGGGTGTGGATGTCGATGAACCCGGGCGCCACGACCAGCCCGGTGGCGTCGATGGTCCGTCGGGCGGGCTCGTCCACTTCGCCCAGGGCCGTGACCCTGCCGTCGCTGATCCCCACGTCGGCCCGCCGCCGGGGCGAGCCGGTACCGTCGACCACGGTGGCACCGGCGATCTTGCAGTCCAGCATCACGGACCCCCGCTCTGAAGACTTGACGTCCCGTCAGACTATCCGGGCCGGTCGCCCGGCGTTCCCGGTGAGGTGCTGAGCCAGGCCGTGTCCTGGATCCGCTCCACTATCCGCCATCCAGCGTCGGTCCGGCGCAGCCGGTCGCGGTAGTAGCCACCGACGAACATCAGGGCGAGGGTCCCGTCCCGCTTCGTCCGCCCCATGGGGTTGTAGAAGTAGCTGCGGCTGGTGGCGGCGTCGCCCGTGACCCGGATGTCGCGGTTGGTCACCATGTGCTGGCTCATCGAGAAGCCCGACAGCGCGTCGGACAGCCACTCGGTCACCTCGGCCAGCTTCCCGCGGATCCCTCCCGACGAGGTGTAGTCGATGACGGCGTCCGCGGTGAACACCGACTTGTAGAGGTCCCAGTCCCTCGTGTCGACAGCTGTGGCGTAACGGGTCAGGAGGTCGTCGATCTCGATCCGGTCGGCGAGCTCGGGATCGGTCATCCGAGTGAGAACGGGCCCTTTCCCATCTGCTCCCGGACTGGCACGACCTCGGGGTTGGTGAGGGACCGTCGTTGCCAGTTGGCGCCGTCGACGACGAGGGTGTGGCCGGAGATGAAGCGGGCGTAGGGCGAGGCGAGGAACGTCGCCGCCCACCCCAGCTCCTGGCGCTGCCCGACGCGCATCGCCGGCTGGCAGGCGTCCTTGTCGTGGGCGCGGTCCAGGTTGGCCTGGATGTCGTCTGTCATGTCCTCGTGCGGGAACAGGCCGGGGACGAGGCCGTTCACCTGGATGCCGTACGGGCCCCACTCCACGGCGAGCGTCTCGGTGAGGTTCTTCACGCCCGCCTTCGCCGCCGCCGAGTGGGCAAAGCCCGGCCCTCCCGTCCACGCGTACGACGCGGCGACGTTGATGATCGAGCCGGGAGTGCCGGCGGCGAGGTGACGCCTGGCGAACTCCCGGGCGCACAGGAACGTGCCGTTGAGCGTGATGTCGACGACGGTGCGCCAGGCGTTCGGAGACATGTCCTCGGCCGGCACTGGGAAGTTGGCGGCGGCGTTGTTGACGAGCACCTGGGGGAGCCCGAAGGCGCCGGTCGCCGCGTCGAGGGCCGCGACAACCGATTCGGCGTCGCGGATGTCGCAGGCGGCGGTGAGGACGGGGGCGCCGAGCGCCTTCATCGCCGCTGCCCCGGCGTGCAGGTGGTCCTGCTTGCGGCTCACGATGGCGATCGACGCTCCCAGTCGGGCGAACTCCGAGGCGATCGCCTTGCCCAGACCGGTGCCGCCTCCCGTCACGAGCACGCCGACGCCGTCGAAGGTCCCCGCGGGCAGGGCGGTGGCGCCGGGAGGCGGTGGAGGGGGGAGTCCCGGCAGCTCGTCCATGGCGGCTCAGCTCCCTCGGTACTCGGGTGGCCGGTTCTCGGCCCGGGCGGCGCGCATCTCAGCGTAGTCGTCGCTCTTGTTCACGAACGTCTGGTAGATCAGCTCGTCGCCCATCGCCGCCCGCTGCTGGGGTTGGGCGAGGCGGGCGATGACCCGGCGGGCCATCTTCACCGTCGCGGCCGGCGCTGACGCAACCTTCTCCGCCATCTCGCGCGCGGTGGTGTCGAGATCGTCGCGACGAACGACGCGCGACACGATGCCGTGGCCGAGCGCCTCCTCGGCAGACAGGCGTCGGCCCGTCAGAACCATGTCGCTCACCAGACCGTGCCCGCACATCTCGTAGAGCACGCCCACGCCTCCGGTGTCGGGAATGACGCCGTAGGACACCTCGGGCAGGGCGAAGCGGGCGTCGTCGGCGGCGATGCGGATGTCGCACAGCAGGGCCCGCTGGAACGACCCTCCGATGGCCCAGCCCTGTATGGCGACGATGACCGGTGCATCGAGATCCCACAGCTGCTGGATCCCGCGGTGTCCGCCCACCATGAGCTCGTGGTGCGAGGCAGCCTGGGTCAGCGTGCCGATGGCGCTCACGTCGCGCCCCGACGACCACGACTTCCCCTCGGCCCGCCAGATCACGACGCGAAGACCGGGGCGTCGCTTCAGCTCGTCGAGGATCTCCCACAGCCGGGCGTCCATCTCGTCGTCGAAGGCGTTCTGCTTGTCGACGTTCGCGTTGGTGATGGTGGCGATGGGGCCGTCGAGCTCGAGCCTGACTTTGTCAGTCATGACGTTCAGATCGCCCGCTCCCGCCCCTCCCAGTACGGATCCCGCAGCCGGCGCTTGTACAGCTTGCCGTTGGGATCGCGGGGCATCTCGACGACGAAGTCGACCGATCTCGGGGTCTTGAACCGGGCCAGCTTGTCGGCACAGAAGGCCAGGATGTCCTGGGCCAGCTCGGGAGAAGGCTCCACGCCGGCGGCCGGCTCGATGACCGCCTTCACCTCCTCGCCCCAGTCCTCGTTGGGGACCCCGAACGCGGCGGCGTCCCCGACCTTCGGATGGCCGAGCAGGACGGCCTCGATCTCGGCCGGATAGATGTTCGCCCCCCCGGAGATGATCATGTCGGCCTTGCGGTCCCGAAGGAAGAGGTAGCCGTCGTCGTCGAGGTAGCCGATGTCGCCGACGGTGAAGAAGCGGCCCACCCGGTTGCTCTCGGTCTTCTCCTTGTCCTTGTAGTACTCGAACTCCACACCGGGCATGGCCATGTACACGGTCCCGATCTCGTTGGCGGGAAGCTCCTTGCCCTCGTCGTCGAGGATGGCCACCTCCGAGATCGGCCACGCCTTGCCGACCGTGCCCGGCTTCTTCAGCCACTCCTCGGGCAGGACCATCGTGCCCCCGCCTTCGCTGGCCGCGTAGTACTCGTCGATCACGGGCCCCCACCACTCGATCATCCGGCGCTTCACCTCGATCGGGCAGGGAGCGGCGGCGTGCACCATGTGACGGAGCGACGAGAGGTCGTAACGGGCCTTCACCTCGTCGGGCAGGGCCAGCAGGCGGTGGAACTGGGTCGGCACCATGTGGCTGCTGGTGACCCGGTACCGGTCGATGAGCTCCAGCATGCCCTCCGGAGTCCACTTGTCCATCAGCACGACCGTGTGGCCCAGCTGGAGCGAGCCGCCGGCGAACACCAGCACGGCGGTGTGGTACAGCGGCGAGCCGCAGATGTGGACGTTGTCGTCGTGGGGCTGCAAGCCGAACAGCAGCAGCATCCCGCCGGACGCGATGGCGGTCGACTCGGGGTCGGCGGTGGGGAGCGCCCGCCGGACGCCCTTGGGCTTGCCCGTCGTGCCGGAGGTGTAGTTCATGACCGCGCCGGTGCGCCGGTCGGTCGGCAGCGAGGTGGGCTGTCCCTCCTTGAGCTGGTCGTACGGCAGGAAGCCCGGCACCGAGCCGACGGCGAAGCTGCGCTCGTCGGGGAACCCCAGCTCCTTGGCGGCCGCGGCGCAGGCGTCGGCGAAGCGCTCGTGGGCCACGAGCACCTTGGCGTCGCAGTCCTGGACGATGTAGGCGATCTCGGGTGCGACCAGGTGATGGTTGATCGGTATCAGGTACCAGCCTGCCTGGAGGGCCGCGAGGTACAGCTCGAATACCTCGACGCTGTTGGGCAGCACCATGGCGATCGAGTCACCGGGCTCGAGGCCGCGCTGGCGCAGGCCGTGCACCAGCTGGTTGGCCGCCCCCAGGAGGTCTCCCGCACGGATCTCCGCACCGTCGGGCCCGACCACCGCCAGATGGTCGGGGTCCTCCGCGGCGATGCTCCAGAATCCGAGGTCAGCCATCGGCACTCCTTCTGACTTGTCATCGCTTGTCGCCCGTGGGCCCTGCGCCGGGGCCACAGACTAGAACAGATTCCAATAAGGTGGCCCCGACCAGCCGGGCCAGCGAGTGAGGAGAGCACCAATGGGCCAGCCCGTGATCGTCGAGGCGGCACGCACGCCGATCGGCAAGCGCAACGGCGTGCTGTCGGGCATGCACGCGGCCGACGTCCTCGCCGCCGCTCAGGTCGAGGTCATCAAGCGGGCGGGTGTCGACCCCGCCGAGGTGGAGCAGGTCGTCGGCGGCTGCGTCACCCAGGCCGGCGAGCAGGCCTCGAACATCACCCGCAACGCCTGGCTGGGTGCAGGTCTGCCGTTCGAGACGGCGGCCACCACCGTGGACTGCCAGTGCGGCTCCTCCCAGCAGGCGAACCACATCGTCGCCGGGCTGGTGACGGCGGGGGCCATCGACGTTGGCATCGCCTGCGGCGTCGAGGCCATGAGCCGGGTCGGCCTGGGCATGAACGTGTTCAACGGCCCCGGCATACCCCGTCCTGAGGGCTATCCCGCCGACATGCCCGACCAGTTCGGCGCGGCCGAGCGGATCGCCCAGCGTCGGGGCATCACCCGTGAGGACGTCGACGCCCTCGCCCTGGCATCCCAGCAGCACGCGGCGCGCGCGCAGGCCGAGGGACGCTTCGACCGCGAGATCGCCCCGGTCGAGGCTCCTGAGGTCGGCCCGGGTGGCCCGACCGGATCGCGCCGCCTGGTGGACCGCGACCAGGGCCCACGCGACACGACGATCGAGGGGCTGGCCAAGCTCCAGCCCGTCCGCGAGGGCGGCATCCATACCGCGGGCAACAGCTCGCAGATCTCCGACGGCGCCGCCGCGGTGCTGTGGATGTCCGAAGAGCGGGCCCGGGCGGCCGGGCTGCGGCCTCGGGCCCGCATCGTCGCCCAGGTCCTGGTCGGCTCCGAGCCCTACTACCACCT
>VAWP01000067.1:33900-47455 GCA_005888295.1 Actinomycetota bacterium | reverse complement strand
CCAGGGCGCTCGCCTCCCTGCCGTTGGCGAGGCGCACCCGTCGGCGGCAGGTCGTGTCGTGACTGATCTCCCGAATGGCGCGAATCGGGTTCTCGAGCGTCATGTCCCGGAGGACGGCGGCCGGGTCCTCGAGCATGCGCAGGAGGATGCTGGTGGCTCCGACCTTGAGGAAGCTGGCGTACTCGCTCATGTTGGAGTCACCGACGATGACGTGGAGGCGCCGGAAGCGCTCGGCGTCGGCATGCGGCTCGTCCCTGGTGTTGATGATCGGCCGGCTGCGCGTCGTCGCCGACGAGACGCCCTCCCAGATGTGCTCGGCCCGCTGGCTGATGCAGAACATCGCGCCGCGCGCCGTCTGGAGCACCTTGCCCGCCCCGGCGTAGATCTGACGGGTCACGAAGAACGGTATGAGCACCTCGGCGTAGTGCCCGAAGTCGTCCCGCCGGCTGGTCAGATAGTTCTCGTGGCAACCGTACGAGTTCCCGGCCGAGTCCGTGTTGTTCTTGAACAGGTAGATGACGCCGCGGATGCCCTCCTCGCGCAGTCGTTGCTCGGCCGAGAGCAGGAGGTGCTCGAGGATCCGCTCGCCGGCCTTGTCGTGGGCGACCAGGTCGGAGATCGAGTCACATTCCGGTGTGGCGTACTCGGGGTGGCTCCCGACGTCGA
The DNA here is from genome assembly GCA_005888295.1 of Actinomycetota bacterium. Lineage (GTDB taxonomy): Bacteria > Actinomycetota > Acidimicrobiia > Acidimicrobiales > AC-9 > AC-9. The sequence continues at coordinate 46,789 of VAWP01000067.1, read as the reverse complement.
GGTACAGGCGGGCGCCGTTCTCAAGAAAGACGTTGCTGGACCGGCCCCAGCTGACGACCCGCCGGAACAGGTAACGGGCCACCTCGTCGGGGCTGAGCCGCCGTTGCCCGCGCAGCGTGCACGTCACCCCGTACTCGTTCTCGAGACCGAAGATGCGCCGCTCCATCCCGGCCCACCGTACCGTCCCCGGGATGACGGGGCAGCGCAAGCCGCTACGTCGGTGGGGGGACCCCGAGCAGCTCTGCCAGCTCGCCGTCCTCGATGCGGCGGAAGGCGCGGCGAGCGTCGCCTCTCGCCAGGGCCGCCACCTCGAGCTCGTCGGCGCCGAGGGTGCGGTCGGGACCGGCGAGCGCAGACACGGCGGCGCGGAGGGCCTCGGTCACCGTCCATCCCTCGGCCCAGGACGAGTCCATTCGCCCGGCAATGGCCTCGGCCTCTCCGCCGAGGACCGTGAAGCGCTCCTCGTCGACCACCGTGCCGTCGTAGAGGATGTGGTAGAGCTGGTCGGGCGCGCCGTCCACCCCCAGCTCGGCGACAAGGATCTCGATCTCCAGCGGTTTCATCTCGTGGGTGAAGACCTGGCCGAGGTACTGGGCGTAGACATTGGCCAAGGACCGGGCGTCGACGTCCTCGCGGCTGTAGGCGAAGCCCTTCGTGTCGGCGTGGCGGACGCCGGCCACGCGGAGCTGGTCGAACTCGTTGTACCGGCCCACACCGGCGAAGGCGATGCGGTCGTAGATCTCGTTGATCTTGTGCAGCGAGCGAGAGGGGTTCTCGGCGGTGACGAGGATGCCCTCGGCGAACACCGCGGCGACGAGCGCCCGTCCGCGCGCGATCCCCTTGCGGGCGTAGTCGGCGCGGTCCTTCATGACCTGCTCGGGGGCCACGTAGAAGGGCATCGTCATGGCCGCTGACCCTCCGCCCGCTTGCGCTCGATGAGGACCCCGAACCGCTCGCCCACCTCGGGCTCGCTGGCCAGCTCGAAACCGTCGGCGGTGACCGTCGCCACCATCGGGTAGATGCCGCGGACCACGTCCGGCCCGCCGGTGGCGATGTCCTCGTCGGCCGCCTCGTACAGAGCCAGGATGGCGAGCTCGATGGCCTCGTCACGGGCCATCCCCTCGCGATACCCGAGCTTGATGGTGGTGCGGGCGTCGCGGCCGCCCGATCCGGTGGCGTGGTAGTCGGCCTCCTCGTAGCGACCGCCGGTCAGGTCGTAGTTGAAGATGCGGCCGATGCGGCGACGGAGGTCGTACCCGGCGTACAGCGGCAGGACAGCCAGCCCCTGCATGGCCATCCCGAGATTGCCCCTGATCATCTGGCCCAACTGGTTGGCCTTGCCCTCCAGGCTCAGCGCCAGGCCCTCGACCTTCTCGTAGTGCTCGAGCTGGGTCTGGAAGAGCTTGACCATCTCGATGCCGGGACCCGCCGCACCTGCGAAGGCCACGGCCGAGTACCGGTCGGCCGCGAAGACCTTCTCGATGGCACGATGAGCGATGCTGTAGCCCTCGGTGGCCCTGCGATCGCCGGCCATCACCACGCCGTCGCCATAGCGGAGGGCGGCCACGGTCGTCCCGTGACGGACGTCCGGCCCGGTGCTCGGCCCCGGATCGTCGGCCGGGGGGAACATGGGCAGGCTCATCGAGGCGCACCCTACCGGCTCGAGGCCGCCGACGATGCCGGTACCCGCCCACCCTGGCGCGGGCGGACGTCCGCCTACTCCCCGCCCTTCTGCACGTAGTTGCGCACGAACTCCTCGGCGTTGTCCTCGAGCACCTCGTCGATCTCGTCGAGGAGATCATCCAGCTCCGCCTTGAGCTTCTCGCCCTTGTCCGACGTGGGCGCGGCCTCTTCGACGACCTCCTCGTCACGTGTGGTCGACGGCCGTTTCTTCAGCTCACGTTCTGCCATGTCCGCTTCTTCTCCTATGAACCCAGCTGTTCCAACAGCTCAGCCGGGCTCGAACATCCCGCCAACAAATTATCGACATGAGCTGCGGTACCCCGCAGCGGTTCCATCATGGGCACCCGCCGCAGCGGGTCCGACCCCAGGTCGAACACCAGAGAATCCCAGTTGGCGGCGGCCACCGAGGACGCCCAGCGCTGGAGGCACCGGCCCCGGAAGTAGGCCCGTGTGTCCCGGGGCGGCTCGGTCATCGCCTCGATCACCTCGCCCTCGTCGACCAACCGCTCCATCGGCATCCTGGCGAAGAGCGACCGTCCGGGACGCAGATCGTGGTACTGCAGGTCGATGGCGGTCAGGCGGTGGTCGGACCATGCCAGCCCGTGCCGCTCGCGGTACCCCTCGATGACCTGGCGCTTCGCCACCCAGTCGAGCTGGTTGGCAAGGCTGCCAGGGTTGGTCTCGAGGGCGTGGAGGGTCGCTTCCCAGCGCCTCAGCACCTCCTGGCCGGCCTCCTCGTCGCCGACGCAGTCGAGCCCGCGGTCGTCGGCGTACTTGCGGGCCAGCTCCAGCAGCTCCCACTGGATCCCGAGGGCGGTGGTGGTGCCGCCCTCGGCGAGGTCGAGCGGCTCCGACAGCGACAGGTCGTGGGAGACCTGTCGAATGGCCCGTACGGGCGTGGCCAGGGACAGGTCACGGTCGCCGTACCAGTCGTCCTCGATCATGGCCAGGACGATGGCGGTCACGCCGACCTTCAGGAAGGTGGCCACCTCGGCCAGATTGGCGTCGCCCACGATCACGTGGAGGCGGCGGTACTTCTGGGCGTCGGCGTGGGGCTCGTCCCTGGTGTTGACGATGGGGCGCTTGAGCGTCGTCTCGAGGCCGACCTCCTCCTCGAAGAAGTCCGCCCGCTGGGACAGCTGGAAGGCGACGTCGGCCGATCCGCCCGCCGACGCCTCGGTGCCCACCTTGCCGGCACCGGTGTAGATCTGGCGGGAGACGAAGTGGGGCACCACGTGCTGGACGATCCTGGCGAACGGCACGGCCCGGTTCATCAGGTAGTTCTCGTGGGTGCCGTAGGAGTTGCCCTTGTGGTCCGAGTTGTTCTTGTAGACGACGATTTCCTCGCCCGCCGGGAGCAGCCGGCCCGCCGCCTCCATCGATCGGGTGAGAACGCGCTCCCCCGCCTTGTCGTACCGGACCAGCTGCCTGGCCGTCGAGCACTCCGGCGTCGAGAACTCGGGATGGGCGTGGTCCACGTAGTACCTGGCCCCGTTGGTCAGGACGGCGTTGACGAGGTGGGTCTCCACCTCGGGGGCGTCCTCACGGGCGAAACCGCGGGCGTCGTTCCCAGGGCTCTCGTCCTCGAAGTCCCACCCGACCCGGCGCTGCAGCTCGGCGACGTAGGCGTTGATCAGCACGGAGGAGGCCGCGATCGGGTTGGCGTCTCCGGGCCCGACGGACTGGATGCCGTACTCGGTCTCGATGCCGCACACCTTGGGGATGGCCACAGACGGACCCTACCCTGGTGCGCCCGCCGATGGCGCGTTCTCCGGGGCCCCCAGCCCCACTGCCGGGCTTCTAGAGGTACTGGCCGGTCCCCACGCGTTCGATGGAGCGTCCACCGGTCGCCTCCTTGCCCTCGGACAGCAGGGTGCGAACGTAGACGATCCGCTCGCCCTTCTTGCCCGAGATCTTGGCCCAGTCGTCGGGGTTGGTGGTGTTGGGCAGGTCCTCGTGCTCCTTGTACTCCTGCCTGATGGAGTCGAGCAGGTCGTCCGTGCGAATGCCCTCGCCCTCCTGGGCGATGGCCCGCTTGATGGCTAGCTTCTTGGCTCGCCGGACGATGTTCTCGATCATGGCACCGGAGGCGAAGTCCTTGAAGTAGAGGACCTCCTTGTCCCCGTTCTGGTAGGTGACCTCGAGGAAGCGGTTGAGCTCGTCCGACTGGTACATGGTCGCGACCGTGGCCTCGACCATGCGCCGCACCGTCTTGTCGCGGTCGCCGCCGCCGAGCGACGACACCTCCTCGGCGTCGAGAGGCAGGTCGGGCTGCAGGTAGCGGGAGAAGATCTGGGCGGCCGCCTCCTCGTCGGGGCGCTCGATCTTGATCTTCACGTCGAGCCGGCCGGGGCGCAGGATGGCCGGGTCGATGAGGTCCTCGCGGTTCGACGCGCCGATGACGATGACGTTGCGCAGGGCCTCGACACCGTCGATCTCGGCGAGAAGCTGGGGAACGACGGTGGACTCCATGTCGGAGCTGATGCCCGATCCGCGGGTGCGGAACAGCGAGTCCATCTCGTCGAAGAAGACGATGACGGGCACGCCCTCCTCCGACTTCTCCCGCGCCCGCTGGAAGACGAGCCGGATCTGGCGCTCGGTCTCGCCCACGTACTTGTTGAGCAGCTCCGGGCCCTTGATGTTCAGGAAGTAGCTCCTGGCGTGGCGGTCCCCCGACTGCTCGGCGACCTTCTTGGCCAGAGAGTTGGCGACGGCCTTGGCGATGAGCGTCTTGCCGCAGCCGGGAGGACCGTAGAGGAGCACGCCCTTGGGAGCAGGCAGCCGGTGCCTGACGAACAGCTCCCGGTGGAGGAACGGCAGCTCGACGGCGTCGGTGATGGACTCGATCTGGTCGTCGAGGCCGCCGACGTCGGCGTAGGAGATGTCGGGCACCTCCTCGAGGATCAGCTCCTCGACCTCGGGGCGGGGAAGCCGCTCCAGGAGGAGGTCGGTGCGCGGGTCCAGGAGGACCGAGTCCCCCGCCCGGAGCTGGACGTCCATCAGGGTGTCGGCCCGGTCGGCGACGCGCTCCTCGTCGGCCCGCCCGAGCACGACGACCCGCCGGCCGTCCTCGAGCAGCTCCTTGATGGTGACGACCTCACCCGACAGCTCCGCCCCTCGGGCCAGCACGACGTTCAGCGACTCGTTGAGGACGACCTCGTCGCCCCGCTTGAGATCCTCGGCGGCGAGCTCCGGGTGCAGGGAGACACGCACCTTGCGACCCCCCGAGAAGACGTCCACCGTCCCGTCGTCGTTGCGGGCCAGGTAGGTCCCGTAGGCCGATGGCGGTTGGGTGAGCTTCTCCACCTCCTCCCGCAGCGTCGCGATGTGCTCCCTCGCCTGCTGGAGGGTGAAGGTCAGCTTCTCGTTCTGCGACACGGCCTGGGCCAGCTGGCCCTTGGTCTCGAGCAGCTTCTCCTCGAGGGTCCGCACGCGCTTGGGCGCATCCTGGAGCCGGCGGCGGAGCGTGGCGGTCTCGTCCTCCAGAACCTTGGCCTGCTCCCGGAGCTGGGTCATGTCGCGCTCGTAGGCGGCGAGCCGACGCTGGGACTCGGAGTCAGCCGTCGGAACCACCTCCTCTCACCTCACCTGGCGAACATACACCGGTGTCATGCGGACAGACGCGCACCCACGGCCGCTATACCCTGGGGCTGGGCATTGTCCCCGGTCCTGGCCCCTGGCAAATTTCCCCCGCCGTACCCGGTCTGGATCGTTAGGTTCAGAAATGACCGCGACGTCCCGAGAGGCATGCTGATGAAGGTCTGGATCGACCAGGATCTCTGCACCGGCGACGGTCTCTGTGAGGAGATCGCGCCGGCGGTGTTCACCCTGCTGGACGATGGCCTCGCCTACGTCAAAGAGGACGACAAGGTCCTGAACGAGCCTGGTGGCGCCGAGGGAATGGCCGCCGTGCCGTCCGATCTCGAGGACGCGGTGGTCGAAGCAGCCGAGGAGTGTCCCGGCGAGTGCATCTTCGTCGAGAAGGCCTGAGCCACCGCACGTCTGGCGCCCGTCGCGCCTGCACGTTCGACCACCCGTAGCCCCGGTTCTGGCGCGGTCTCCCGCCGGCCCGGCGTCGCTTTCGCCGTCCGTTCAGGGTGGTCGTTGGTCACACCGTGCCGCCACGCGCGCCGCCCGTCATGCCGGCGGAGCCGTCTCGTCGGAGCGCTCTTCGGCCAGCAACAGGCGAGCGTGGGTGAGAAAGCCGGTGTGGCCGACCATGCGGTGGTCAGGACGGACCGACCGCCCTTCTACGTGCCAGGTCCGCTGGAGCACCTCGACGGTCTCGGCCAGCCCGAATGCGCTGTCGGCCAGCGTCTGTCGAAGCTGGGTCACCTGGCCGATCGTGGGCAGGTACGCAACCAGGATGCCGCCAGGGTGCATGGCGGTCTCGGCATGGGGCACCACCCGCCAAGGCTCGGGGAGATCGAGCACCACGCGGTCGACCCCGGACTCGACGATGCCCTCGTACACGTCGCGCTCCTCGACCCGAAAGCGACGGGCGTGCTGCCGATCGAGCAGCTGGGCGACGTTCGCGGCCGCCCGAGCGGCGAAGTCGGGGCGGAGCTCGTAGCCGACGACGTCCGCGCCGGCGCGGAGGAGGGCCATGGAGAGGGCTCCCGAGCCGACACCGGCCTCGACGACTTTGACGCCGGCGAAGATGTCGGCCGCCATGAGGATCGCCCCGAGGTCCTTCGGATAGATGACCTGGGCGCCTCTGGGCATCTCCAGAACCAGCTCCGACAGTGTCGGCCGCAAGGCGACGTACCGGGCCCCGGCGGTCGACCGCACCGTGGTCCCTTCCGGGCGCCCGATCAACTGGGCGTGGTCGACGATGCCGGAGTGACTGTGGAACCGGCCTTCGTCGGCCAGCGTCACCAGATGGCGGCGGCGCTTCGAGTCCAGCAGCAGGACCCGGTCGCCGGCCGCGAATCGGTCGCTCAACGGCGCCCCGCCCGCCGCCCCTCGCGCTTGCCGGGCTGTGCCTCATGGGTGATGGTCAGTCGCCCGCCCGGCTCGAGGGACTCGGAGTAGACGACCTCCTCGCGGCGGATACCCCACCTGCGGACGACGAAGGCGGCGAGCCACACGATCGCCCAGGCCCTGCTCCCGCCGAGCACGCCGCGACGCATGCCCTGGCTGGTCAGGCTGCGGAGCAGGCGCTCCAGCACCTCAGACCCGCCGGATCTCTACCACCGTCGACCGGCGGCGGCCCCGCCGGCGACCGAACACGTAGGCCACCGCCACGACGAGCACCGCCCCGGCGATGCCGGCAGCGACGAGGCCGGAACGCGCCGACTCGGTGGTCTGCTCGAACTGTCCGCGGATCTGCCGGAGCTTGGCCTCGATGTGCTCGGTGGTGACCCGGTCCTCTGCCTGTGCCGCGCTCATGCGCCCGCTCCTCCCTTGGCCCGTGCCCTCCCGCGCCCTCGCGTCACGGCTGCCACGGCCAGCCCGGCGACGGTCAGACCGCTGAGCGCGCAGATGCCGTACGGGACCCAGGTGAGGTTCCCGGTGAACGTCGTCCCGGTCTCCTCCTGGAGACCCCGCAGCAGGCCGATCAACAACAGTGTCAGACCGGTCACGAGGACCGCGGAGCCGACCATCCCGAACAGGACGAAGCGGCCCAGGTCCTTGATCGGCTCCAGCGTCTCCTGCCGCAGGTACCGGAGGACCAGGTCCCTGAGCTCGGAGACGAGCGCCGGCAGCGGCTGGTCTTCGCTGGTCTCGGGCATTGCGCTCCTCCGGTGGGCTCAGCCTTACTATCCCCCGCACGGGCAGCCACGCAAGCATCGGCGATCCTGCTGACCGTCCCACCGCCGTGGGGCCGGGCCAGCCCCGCCGCCGGCCGCTACCCGGAGTCGCCGCCCGAGAGACGGTAGCCGAACAGGTCGGCCGCGGCCGTCGCCAGCTCGGCCAACAGCCGCAGCCGTGACTGGACGTCCGGGACCTCGAGCAGGCGCTGATGATCGACTGGGCCGAGGGGCGCGATGGCGCACAGCTGCCACGCCGCAACCTCGGGCCTGTCGTCCAGGGCGAGAGGCGTTCGACGTCGTCGCTGGCCTCGTGCTCGTCCTCGGCCAGGAGCTCGACGTCGGCCTGGGGATAGGGGTCGTCCGGCAGCCACTCGACGACCCGCAGGCGCTGCGTGCCGACGGTGCCCAGGACCCAGCGTCCGTCGGGGAGCTCGGCCGCCTCGGCGATGAGGGCCACCGTGCCGACCGCGAAGCGGGTGTCGCCGCCGCCCACCTCCGCGCCGCGCTCAATGAGGACGACGCCAAACTCCCCGTTGCCGGCGAGGCAGTCGCGAGTCAGGGCCCGGTAGCGCGACTCGAAGACGTGCAGCGGCAGGCCCATGTGGGGAAAGAGCACCGTGCCGAGCGGGAACATGGGAAGCGGGAGCGGCCCGCCGCCCGTCGTCATGACCTGGGTCTGAGGAGATAGGTGGACGTCGCTTTGGCCACGGTCACGCCTTCGTCGTCGGTGATCTCGGCCTCGACGAACGCCGCTCGAGTGCCGCCCGAGACGACCGACGCCGTGCAGGTCAGGGTCGATCCGACACGGACGGGCTTGAAGAAGCTGATCTTGAGCTCGGCGTTGGCGGAGAAGACCTTTCGCTCTTTGGCCCACGTGAGGGAGGCGGCTCCCATGGTCGAGTCGGCGAAGGCGGTCACGAACCCACCCTGCAGCACCCCTGTGGGGTTGGCGAAGCGCTCGTCGGCGAGCATGCGCCACACGGTCCGTCCGGGCTCGGACTTGTCCAGGCACACCATCCCGAGCGTCAGATCGCAGTTGGGCGGGACCTGCACCCGCGGGTCGGTCGGCGTCACGGACAGCGAAGCTATCGGAGTCTCTGGGGCGGCCTCCCGGGCCGGCCGTACGCTGTCCTGCGAGCCCACCCGGCGGCGACGCCGGCAACGGCGACGCCAACACCGGGTGAGCGGTCGCGAACGCTGCGGCGAACACCTCGTGTGACCTGGGTCTCGCAGGCCTTCGGCGGAGGGTCTACCTGCTACCGTGACCTTGTGCCCCGGCTTCTTCTCGCTGTTCTCGTCGGCCTGGCCACCTGCCAGCTGGCCATTCTCGTCACGACCGTCTACCTGCATCGGACCTTGGCCCACCGGGCCATGACCCTCTCACCGGTGGCGACCGCCGTCGCCCGCTTCCTCACCTGGGTCACGACCGGCATCCGGCCCCGGCAGTGGGTGGCCGTGCACCGCAAGCACCACGCCTTCACCGACGTCGAGGGCGATCCACACTCCCCCGTCCTCGAGGGCTACCCCGCCGTGCAGTTCGGCAACGTGGTCATGTACCGCCGGGTCGCTCGAGACGACGCGACGCTGGCCCGGTATGCCCGTGACCTCCCCGCTGACGCCTGGGACCGAGTGCTCTTCGACCACGCACTCGTCGGCCTGACGCTCGGCTACCTCGTCCTCTGGCTCATCCTGGGCTGGAAGCTGGGGCTGGTCGCCGCCGCCGTCCACGCCGTCTCCTACCTGATGCTGAGCGCCGCCATCAACGCCATCGGGCACACCTGGGGTCGCCAGCCCTACGAGAACCTCGCCCGCAACAACCAGTGGCTGGCGTGGATCACCCTGGGCGAGGGCCTGCACAACAACCATCACGCTGCACCGACGTCGGCCAGGTTCGCCCTCGGACGAGGAGAGATCGACCCCGCCTGGTGGGCCGTGCGGGCGCTCGAGCGCTCCGGCCTGGCGGTCATCCGCCATGCTGACGTGAAGCTCAAGAGCAGCCGACGCGAGGACAACGACGCTGGCCGCACGACAGCGGGCCCGGGAGGTCCGCCCAGAGACGACGAGCAGCGCCAGGCGGTGGGCTGACCGGCGCACCCCGCCGTCCATGCCGCCGCGGCCGGCACCGGCATCGTCGACGGCATTACCGGGTGCGCTCGCGCCAGTAGGGTAAGGGGCGGTGCCGTTCGCCTCTGCGATCTCTGAGCATCCCGTGACCGCCCACGCCACTGGCGAGGTGGCGGGCCAGGTGCTCGAGAAGGTCGGAGCCGCGCCCGACTTGGTCGTGCTGTTCGTCACGCCACCTCATGCCGGTGCCCTCGAGGACGCTGCCGGCGCCGTACGGGCCATCCTCGAGCCTCGGACGTTGGTGGGCTGCGCCGCCGAGTCGGTGGCCGGTGTCAACCGTGAGGTCGAGGGCGGACCCGCAGTGTGCCTGTGGGGGGGAAGCTTCGGTCAGGTCGTCCCCGTCGGCCTCGACGTCGCCGCGTCGAGCGGGCTCGGGTCGGGCGCGGGCGAGATCGAGGAGCGTCGAGAGCTGGCCGTCACCGGGTGGCCCGACGAGGTGCCGTTCGAGCCCGCCGCCCTCTTCCTCGTGGCCGATCCCTTCACCTTTCCGGTCGAGGCGTTCATCGACTGGGTCGGGCAGGTGCACCCGAGCCTTCCGGTGATCGGCGGGATGGCCTCGGCTGCTCGCGGCCCGGGCGGCAACCGGCTGGTGCTCGACAGCACGGTCCGTGTCGGCGGTGCAGTCGGCGCCATGCTCGGGCCTGGCGTCGAGCTCGCGGCGATCGTCTCGCAGGGATGTCGCCCCGTCGGGCACCCCCTGGCCGTTACCCGCGCCGAGGGCAATGTCGTCTACGAGCTCGGCGGGCAGCCGGCCCTGGAGCGTCTGGTCGACCTGGCCCGGCGCGAGCTGGCGGAGCGGGACGTCGCCCTGATCAATGCCGGCGGGTTGCACCTCGGTCGCGTCATCGACGAGCACAAGGCCGAGTTCGGTAGGGGCGACTTCCTCGTTCGCAACGTGATCGGTGCCGATCGGGCTGCCGGCGCCATCGCCGTGAACGACGTCGTCGAGCTGGGCACGACGGTCCAGTTCCATCTCCGTGACGCGGTCGCCGCCGACGAGGACCTGAGGAGCATGCTGGACGGGCGTCACGCCGATGCGGCCTTGATGTTCACCTGCAACGGTCGCGGCACGCGGCTGTTCGGCAGCCCCCACCACGACGCCGGCGCCCTGGCCGAGACGGTGGGCGAGATTCCCATGGCCGGTTTCTTCGCCGCAGGCGAGCTCGGTCCCGTGGGTGGTCGAAACTTCCTCCACGGCTTCACGGCCTCGATCGCCCTGCTCCAGGAGGTGGACGGACGGCGTCAACAGGAGCCGGCTGGGTAGGGTTGAGAGGTGGCGGGCGGGAGCCGCGGGATTCGGAACCGGTTCCGATCGACGGCAAGCGGTCACGAGGCCCATCAGGGGGAAGAGAGGATGACCGATGACCAAGCTGCATGAGCTCTTCGACCAGCAGGGCCAGAGTCCTTGGATCGACAATCTCAAGCGGGCGTTCCTGACCAGCGGCCGCCTGGCTGAGCTGGTCGGCCAAGGCGTGCGGGGCGTCACCTCGAACCCGACGATCTTCGCCAAGGCCATCGAGGGCGGAGACGACTACGACGATCAGTACCGCGGGCTGACGGAGAAGATGTCAGTCGACGAGGCCTACTGGGAGCTGGTCATCGACGACATCATCAATGCGCTCGGCGTGCTGCGACCGCTGTACGACTCGAGCGGCGGCACGGACGGCTTCGTGTCCCTGGAGGTTGCTCCCGCTCTCGCCCACGACACCGACGCCAGTATCGAAGCCGCCCGGACGCTGCACAGCCGGATCGACTCCCCCAACCTGTTCGTGAAGATCCCTGGGACCGCGGAGGGCGTCCCCGCCATCCGGCAGATGATCAGCGAGGGCCGCAACATCAACGTGACCCTCATCTTCAGTCTCGAGCGCTATGGCGAGGTGATCGAGGCCTACCTGTCGGGCCTGGAGGAGCTCGTCACGACCAAGGGGGCGGACCTGTCCCGGGTGGCCAGCGTGGCCTCGTTCTTCGTGAGCCGGGTCGACACCGAGGTCGACCGCCGCCTCGAGGCCGTGGCCGAGCAGCTGGGGGGCTCGCGAGCGGAGCGGGCGCTCGCCCTTCGGGGCAAGGCCGCCGTCGCCCAGGCCAAGCTCGCGTACCGGATCTATCAGGAGCGGTTCTCCGGTGCCCGCTGGGAGGCGCTGGCCGCCAAGGGCGCGCACGTGCAGCGTCCCTTGTGGGCGTCCACGTCCACCAAGAACCCGCAGTATGCAGACCTGGCCTACGTCAACAGCCTGATCGGCCCCAACACCGTCAACACGATGCCCGACGCCACCCTGGACGACTTCCTCGACCACGGGGTCGTAGCCCGCACCGTCGACAAGACCGCCAGTGAGGCGCAGAAGGTCCTCGACGAGCTCGGGGAGCTGGGCGTCGACATGGCCGATGTCGCCCACACGCTCGAGGACGAGGGTGTCGCCGCCTTCGCCAAGTCCTTCGACGAGCTCCTGCAGCGACTGAGCGACAAGGCGAACAGCCTGAGCGCCGACAAGTGATCAGCCCGGACCAGGATTGAGGGGTACCAGATGAGCGACCCGGCTGCCCCGACCGTCCTCGACGCGACCAACCCCCTCGCCACGGGCCTCGAGGCCGACAGGCACTCGCCTCCGGTGGCCATGGTGGTCTTCGGCGCTTCGGGAGATCTCGCCCACCGCAAGATCTTTCCTGCGCTCGCCAGCTTGAGCCGCCGCAGGGCGCTCTCTTCGACCTTCTCGGTGATCGGGGTGGCCCGCACGCCCCTGACCGACGAGCAGTTCCGCGACCTCGTCCTCGAGTCCGCACCGGATGGGGGCCCGGAGTGGAAGAGCATCGTGGGCCACTTTCGCTACGTCGCCGGCGAGTACGCCCACCCGGACACCTTCGATCAGCTCAAGGTGCTGCTCGCCGAGCTGGACGACCACGTCGGGACATCGGGGAACCGCGTCTACTACCTGGCCACGATCCCCGCCCTCTTCAGCGAGGTGGCACTGGCGCTCGGCCAGCACGGTCTCAGCCGGCCGAAGAGCGACGAGACCTTCATCCGGCTCGTGATCGAGAAGCCCTACGGCCGGGACCTGGAGAGCGCCACCCAGCTCGATCAGGCGGTCCACGAGGCCTTCGACGAGGAGCAGATCTACCGGATCGATCACTACATGGGCAAGGAGACGGTGCAGAACACCCTGGCTCTCCGCTTTGCCAACGCCACCTTCGAGCCGATCTGGAACCGTCGCTACGTCGACCACGTGCAGGTCACGGTCGCCGAGAGCCTGGGGGTCGAGCACCGCGGCGGCTTCTACGAGACGGCCGGGGCGCTGCGGGACATCGTCCAGAACCACATGCTCCAGCTGCTC
>VAWP01000067.1:33274-33837 GCA_005888295.1 Actinomycetota bacterium | reverse complement strand
GTCCGGGCCCAGTACGAACCCGGGTGGGTCGAAGGCAAGCCCGTACCGGGATACCGCGAAGAGGAAGGCGTCGACCCTCACAGCACGACCGAGACGTTCGTGGCCATGCGACTGCTCGTCGACAACTGGCGCTGGGCCGGCGTCCCGGTCTACGTGCGGACCGGCAAGCGCCTCCCCAAACGGGTCACAGAGGTGGCCATGCAGTTCCAGCGTGTTCCCCACCTTCCGTTCCTGGGCGCGCTGGCGGAGGGCCTCGAGCCCAACACGATCGTTCTCAGGGTCCAACCCGACGAGGGCATCACCTTCAGGTTCGGGGCCATGGTCCCCGGCCATACGTTCCAGGTGCGGACCGTCTCGATGGACTTCTCCTATGCGTCCGCGTTCCTCGAGCAGCCGCTGGAGGCCTACGAGCGATTGCTGCTCGACGCCATGGTGGGCGACTCGACGTTGTTCATCCGGGCCGACGAGGTCGACCAGGCCTGGCGTATCGTCGACCCGGTGCTCGAGTCGTGGGCGGCCGGTCACCCGCCCGTGTCCGGTTACCAGTCAGGGACGTGGGGGCC
>VAWP01000067.1:0-33204 GCA_005888295.1 Actinomycetota bacterium | reverse complement strand
ATCGGTGACGTCAACGACGCCCTGATGGCGCTGCGTGGCGGCGAGGAGCGCGCCGCGACGCGCATCAGCACCATCAACCTGGTCGTGGTGGCGACGGACAACGGTGGCGCAGATCGCGCCTGTCGCGCCATGCGCAAGCTGGGGCGGCAGAACCCGGGGCGAACAGTGGTCGTGATCCCGCATCCTCGGTCCGAGCCCTCGATCGACGCCGACGTCCACCTGCACACGGCCACGGTCGACTCGCGCCAGGTGTGGTGGGAGGAGGTCCGCATCGTCGTCGGGGGGCCCGTGTGCGGCCACCTGGACTCGCTGGTCGAGCCCCTGACGCTCGGCGAGATGCCCGTCACCCTGTGGTACGCGTCATCGATCCCCGATCCGGCCGAACCGCTCGTCGGAACCGCTGGAACGGTCGTGGTCGAGTCGCCGGCCGGCGAGGTCGAACCGGCCCCCCCGGGGGCCTCCGCGGGCGTCGAGGGCAACCGCGGCGTGCTGTCGTCCCTCGTGGATCTCGCCCAGCGGCGACCGGTCGCCGACCTGACCTGGTTGCGGCTCAACCCCTGGCGCCAGATGCTGACCCACCTGTTCGACGTGATGGCGTACCGACCGTTCGTGCATGCCGTGCAGTCGGCCGAGGTATCCGGTCCGTCCGGCTCTGCCCTGCTCCTCGCCGGGTGGCTGGCGGACCGACTCGGCCTCGAGGCGTCCTCCGTGGCTCGGCGACCCGCCGCGGAGTGTGCCGCGTTGCTGACCGCTCGGTACGAAGGAGCCACCGGACGGTTCAGCGTCGAAGGTGAGGGAGATGGCCGACTGGTTCGGGCCTTGGCGGAGGTCGACGGTGGGCAGCGGCGCCAGTCGACGGTCGCCACCGACGGAGATCCGACAGTCGCGGCCCTGGCCGAGGCGTTGACACGCCACAGCCACGACCGGGTATACGAGAGCGCCATAGAAGCTGCGTTGGGCGTCCGTTGATGCACGGTGAGCTGGTGGTGGTCGACGACGTCCCGGGCGAGTTCGCGGCCCGCGTCATCGAGGCGTTCTCGTCCCGCCCCGGCGAGTCGTTCGCGCTCGCCCTCTCGGGCGGGGACACGGCCCGGCAGTGCTACGAGCGGCTGGCGACCGACGGCGCCCAGCGCATCGACTGGTGGGCCGTCGACGTGTACTGGGGAGACGAGCGCTGCGTTCCGGCCGACAGCCCTGACTCGAACCAACGGCTGGTGCGGGAGGCGCTCCTCGAGCGGGTTGGTGCCGCCAACGCCGTCTACCCCATGCGCTGCGAGGAAGGGCCCGATCCGTACCAGCTGCGGGTCGGCGAGGTCGGCAGGTTCGACGTCACCCACCTGGGCCTGGGACCCGACGGCCACACCGCCTCGCTCTTTCCCGGGTCTCCCGCCCTGGACGCCGACCCCGGGCGCCTCGTCTGCTTGAACTCCGATCCCAACTCGCGCAATCCGCATCCTCGGATGACCCTCACCCTCTCGGGGATCGCCCGCTCCCGGCTGGTGCTGTTCACCGTCGCCGGTGCGTCGAAGCGGGAGGCCCTCCAGGCCGTCGTGGACGGCGCCGACCTGCCGGCGGCGCGGGTCGAGGCCGAGCGCGTGGTCTGGCTCGTCGATCGGGAGGCGGCACCCAGATAACGTCCGGTGGCCCCGACCGCTGTCACTAAGGTGACGCCCATGCGATCGGAGCTCGTGGGTGCACCCCTCGAGGAGGTGCTGCCGGCAGCGAGCCAGGTGCGCGACCGTGCCCACGGCCGACGGGTGACCTACTCCCCCAAGGTCTTCGTTCCCCTGACCAGGCTGTGTCGGGACCGCTGCGCATACTGCACCTTCGCCACCGCCCCCGCCCGCGTCACCGCCGCCTACCTCTCCCTCCCGGAGGTCCTCGCCATCGCTCGCGCCGGGGCCGCCGCGGGTTGTCACGAGGCGCTGTTCACCCTCGGTGAGCGGCCCGAGGAGCGGTACCCGGCGGCCCGCGAGTGGTTGGCGGCGGAGGGCTACGGCTCGACGCTCGAGTACCTGGAGGCGGCAGCCGCCCTGGTCAGGGACGAGACCGGCCTGCTCCCCCACGCCAACGCCGGGGCCCTCTATGGCGACGAGCTGGCGGGCCTGCGGCCGGTCTCGGCCAGCCAGGGGATGATGATCGAGACCCTCGCCGACCTCGACTGTCACCGGGGCAGCCCGGACAAGACGCCGGCGCGTCGGCTGGCCACGCTCGATGCCGCGGGCGAGCTGGCGATCCCGTTCACGACCGGCATCCTCGTCGGTATCGGCGAGAGCCGGGCCGATCGACTCGCCGCCTTGGACGCCATCGCCGCCTCGCACGCCCGCCACGGCCACGTGCAGGAGGTGATCGTCCAGAACTTCCTGCCCAAGGCGGGCACCGCCATGCACGCCCACCCCCCGTGTCCGCCCGAGGAGTACCTGTGGTCGGTTGGCGTGGCCCGGCTCGTGCTGCCTCCCGAGATCCATCTCCAGGCGCCGCCCAACCTCTCGGACGACTTCGGTGCCCTCCTCGACGCCGGCATCGACGACTGGGGAGGGGTCTCGCCGGTCACCGCCGATCACGTCAACCCCGAGCGTCCGTGGCCGGCGGTCGAGGCCCTCCGCGCCACGACCGAGAAGCGGGGCTTCGTCCTCGCCCCGCGCCTGACGATCTATCCCGAGTACGCCCTCGCTCCCGACCGCTGGCTCGATCCCGCCATGCGCTTTCCTGTTCTCGACCGCTCGGACGCCGAGGGCCTGGGCCGGGACGACCGGTGGGCGTCGGGCGGGACCGTCGATCCGCCCGCCGTGCACGCGCCAGCGGGACGGGTCGCCGGTGCCGCTGTCGGTGCGACGGGTACCGCCGCATCCGCTGTATCAGCCGCCCGTGCCGAGGGCGCCCTGTCCGAGGTGCTGGCCGGGGTGCAGCTGGGACAGGAGACCGGGGTCGAGGAGATCACCGCGCTCTTCGCGGCCCGTGGTCCGGGCGTGGCTGCGGTGGCCGAGGTGGCCGACGAGCTCCGGCGGCAGGCGGTGGGAGACACCGTCAGCTGGGTGAACAACCGCAACATCAACTACACCAACGTCTGCACGTTCAAATGCCGCTTCTGCGCCTTCTCCAAGGGGCCGCTCTCCCTCAGCCTGCGCGGTAGCCCATACTTGCTGGAGCTGGACGAGATCTCGAGACGGGTGGCCGAGGCGGAGGCGCTCGGGGCGACCGAGGTGTGCCTCCAGGGCGGCATCCACCCGAG
Organism: Actinomycetota bacterium; assembly: GCA_005888295.1. Lineage (GTDB taxonomy): Bacteria > Actinomycetota > Acidimicrobiia > Acidimicrobiales > AC-9 > AC-9. The sequence goes on along the minus strand of VAWP01000067.1, from coordinate 29,972 downwards.
CTTCGACGGCGACTACTACCTGGAGGTCATCAGGGCGGTGCGGGCCGCCTCTGAGCGCATCCACATCCACGGGTTCACCGCCCTGGAGGTGACCGAGGGGGCCCGGCGTCTGGGGGAGCCACTCGACTCCTACCTGCGACGGCTGATGGACGCGGGGCTCAAGACGCTGCCGGGCACGGCCGCCGAGATCCTCGACGACGAGGTTCGCGCCGTGCTGTGCCCGGACAAGGTCAACACCGAGGAGTGGCTCGAGGCCCATCGGGTGGCCCACTCGGTCGGGCTCCGGTCGAACATCACGATCATGTTCGGCTCGGTCGAGTCCCCGGTGCATTGGGCCCGCCACATCGTGCGCACCAGGGAGCTGCAGAAGGAGACGGGCGGCTTCACCGAGTTCGTCCCCCTGCCCTTTGTGCACATGGCCGCGCCCATCTACCTCCAGCGCAGAGCCAGGCCGGGCCCGACCTTCCGCGAGGCGTTGCTCATGCACGCCGTGGCCCGCATCGCCTATCACCCGTGGGTACCGAACATTCAGGTGAGCTGGGTGAAGATGGGTGCTGCCGGCGTGCGCCAGGCCCTGATGGCCGGGGTCAACGATCTCGGCGGCACCCTCATGGACGAGAACATCTCCCGGGCTGCTGGCGCCAGCCACGGGCAGGCCATGGACGAGGAGGGTTTCCGGGCGATCGTCGAACCCATCGGGCGCCGGCTCGAGCAGCGAACCACGTTGTACGAGCGGGTGCCGGCGCCAGCCTGAGCAGGGCCCGAGTGGCCGAGCGCACCCGGCGACGTCGAACCGGCCGACCCGAGATCGATCGCAGCATCGAGGAGCTCCTCGATGCTGCGGGCGCCCAGGCGAACCGCGATCAGCTGTTCGAGATCCTGGCCACGACGATCCGCATGGCGAGCAACGGGGCCGACCGCCTGGATCTGAAGATCACCAACGCAGCGGTGAAGGAGATGGCGGAGGCGTTCGCCGTCTTCGCACCCTACCGGTCCGTCCCCAAGCTGACCATGTTCGGCTCGGCCCGGACGCGAGCCGACGATCCGCTCTACGCCCAGGCGAGGGAGCTGGCGGCCAACCTCGCACGGGCCGGGTGGATGCTGGTGACGGGCGCTGGGCCGGGGATCATGGCGGCCGGCTTGGAGGGCGCAGGCCCGGACAAGGCCTTCGGGATCAACATCCGGTTGCCGTTCGAGGACGCGCCCAACGCCTTCATCTCCGGCGACCCCAAGCTGGTGGAGATGAAGTACTTCTTCACCCGCAAGCTGATGCTCCTCAAGGAGTCCGACGGGTACGCCGTCCTGCCCGGTGGTTTCGGCACCCTGGACGAGTCCTTCGAGCTGTTGACCCTGCTCCAGACCGGGAAGGCCGAGCCGTCACCGCTGGTCTTCGTCGACGTGCCCGAAGGCAGCTACTGGCGGGCGTGGGAACGGTTCGTCACCCAGGAGCTCGGCGCTCGGGGCCTCGTCTCGCCCGACGACACCGCCTTGTACCGCATCACCGACGACGTCGCCTGCGCGGCGCAGGAGGTCCTCGACTTCTACCGCACCTACCACTCGCTTCGGGTGGTCGGTGACCTGTCGGTCATCAGGCTGCGCACGGCACCATCGGACGACAAGCTCGCCCTCCTCAACCGCGAGTTCGCCGACATCTGCGCCCATGGCGACATCCACCGCACCGACCCGCTGCCGCAGGAGCGCGCCGGCCGGGACAACGTCGACCTGCCGCGCATCGCACTGCACTTCGACCGCATCCACTACGGCCGCCTCCGCCAGCTCATCGACGCGCTGAACCGGGACTGAGGCGTCTCCGTTTGTCGCTGGCGATCCGGCCGAGCGTCTCGGCCTGTCTGCCGCGCCGACGAGTCCGCACGGGGGGGCGCCTTCGGATACAACCGTCGTTCCAGATCACGTCGAAAACGGACGGGAGTTCGGGTCGTTTTCGACGCAATCTGGAACGGGGGGAGCTCCCCTGCTCCGGGGCCTCGCCTTCGGTCGGCCCACTGGCGACTGACGGCCGGCGACGGGTGCCGGTTCCTCACCCGCCCACGTCATCCTCTGCTTGGAGCAACGAAGCGGCGCGCTCCACCGAGCGGCGTGCCTGGGTGAGGCGGCGCTCCTCGGCCGGCCGGCGCTGTTCGCCGGCTTCGATGGCGTCGCGCAACGCCTCCATGGCCATGTCGGCGAGCTCCTCGGCGATGGCTTCGAGGCGGCTGCGGATGTCGTCGAGGTCAGCCGCCATCGAGCGACCAGGCGATGATGTCGACCGGATGGCGAACGTCGAGCCCCGCTCCGGCGAGGTGCACGATGCACCCTGGGTTGGCGCTGGCGACGACGGGAGCCCCGGTCGCGGCGATGGCTGCGACCTTTCGGGCCCGGATCTCCTGGGCCATCGCTGGGTGGATACCGGCGTAGGCTCCGCCCGCTCCGCAACACAGGCCGTCGTCGCCCAGCTCGACCAGGTCGGCGTAGGGGGCGAGCACGGTTCGCACGTGCTGATGGGCCTGCTGGACGTGGCGGAGGTGACACGGGTCCTGGACCGCGACCGGGCCGGTGAGCCGCCGCCGGGCGGCCGGCAACCGGCCGGCGCGGGCGGCCAGCCACTCGTGTACGTCGAGCACCCGGTCGGAAAATCGTCGTGCCTCGGCGGTCCCGAGCAGCGCTCCGTAGTCCTTGAGCGCGGCACCGCACCCGGCCGAGTCGACCACCACGTGGGCGTCACCGGGCATGGACGCCATGACGCGGCGGGCCAACGCCTCGGCCTGGCGGCGGAGCCCGGCGTGCACGTGCAGGGCACCGCAGCAGTCGCCGCCAGGACCGGGCAATGCCACGCGGGCGCCCGTGGCGTGCATCACCCGTAGGGCTGCGGCGTGAGTCGGGCGCATCCAGGCGTCCATGACGCAGCCGGTGAACAGCCAGGCGTCGGGCTCCGGGGGCCTGCCTCCCACGCCGGCTGTACCGATGGGCCGGCCTCCCGGGCCGGCTGTACCGATGGGCCGGCCTCCCGGGCCGGCTGTACCGATGGGCCGGCCTCCCGGGCCGGCTGTACCGATGGGCCGGCCTCCCGGGCCGGCTGTATCTCCTGGTCGCAGCCGCGGGCGTCGCAGGGGCAACCGGGGCAGGCCGAGCCGCGCCGGAACCAGGTGCAGGCGCTGGAGCACCGCAGCGGCCGACGAGGCGAGGAGCAGGAGGCGGTGGTGGCCGAGCACGGCGTAGCCCATCCGTCGCCGGCGCGGTTGGTACGCCGTCTCGCGGGCGAGGGTCGCGCGTGCACCCTCCATGAGACGCCCGAAGGGTACCGACGACGGGCACGCCACCTCGCACCCGCGGCATTGGACACACAGGTCCATGAACTCGGCGAACTCCGGTCCCGCAGGTGCGTCCGTGGCGTGCGTCGCCCGCATGGCGGCGATCCGACCCCGCGGCGAAGCGGACTCCTCCCCCGTTACCCGGTACGTGGGGCAGTGCGGAAGGCACAGGCCGCAGGACACGCAGGCCGACAGGTCCTCGTCGGCGACGGCCAGTCTCATGTCACCATCCGCCCCGGGTTCAGACGCCCGGTGGGATCGAAGTTGGCCTTGATGCGCTGATGCAGAGCGGCCGTCGCCGGCTGCACCCGACGCGACGGCGGAGCCGTCGACTCGTGCACGATGCCGACGCCGACCTCGGCGACGAACGTGCCCGGCTCGAGTGTGGCGACGACGTTGCGGACGGCCGAAGGGCTCATCGACCACCGGCCGCCGCTCGGCAGGGGCGGGGGCTCCGCGACCGGATCGAAGCCCGGCCCGATGGCCTTGATCTCGGCCTCGACGTCCGCCGGGTGACCTTCGAGCAGCACCCAGCAGTCGATGCCGTCCCACAGGATCGATGACGGGCGGAACAGGGCCTGGCGAAGGCGGTCGGGGTCATCGGCGGCGCCGCGAAGCCAGACGGCTACCGGAGGACGGGGTCGCACCCGCAGGACGATCTCGGCGAGCAAGCCGATCGTCCCGAGCGAGCCGACCAGGAGACGGCAGAGGTCGAACCCGGTGACGTTCTTCACCACCGGTCCGCCGGCGCGGATGAGCCGGCCCTCGGCGGACACGAACCGCGCCTCGAGCAGCGTGTCACGAACCGGGCCCCAGCCGAGGCGGCGAGGCCCACTCTGCCCCACGGCCAGGACGCCGCCCACCGTCGCCCGCTCGGGGTGGGCGGGATCGAGGGCGATCGTCTGTCCGCCCTCGGCCAGCACGGCGTCGAGCTCGGCCACCGTCGTGCCGGCGCGAACCCGCACGATCATCTCCGCCGGCTCGTGCGCCACCACGCCTCGTGGAGCGTGCACCTCCCGAGCCGTCGGGTCGGGCTCGCCGCCCACCCCCCACTGCGTGCGCCCGCCGACCACCACAACGGGGTCACTGGTCCCGATCTCGGCGGCGAAGTCCTCCAGCGGCCTGTCAGTGCGCGCCGCTGTCTGTGGCCGTCCCGTCATATCCAGGCCCCCGCCGGCACCGATTGCAGGTCGCCGCAGCCGGAGCCCGACGGCAGCACCTTGTGGGGGTTGCACGCCTGCTCGGGGTCGAAAGCCAGTCGGAGGCGCCTCTGGGCGTCGAGGTCGTCGTCCGAGAAGATCAGCCCCATGTGGTCCCGCTTCTCGAGACCGATGCCGTGCTCGCCGGAGAGCACTCCGCCGACGGCGACGCAGGCGGCGATCATGTCGGTACCGGCGGCGAGCACCCGGGCCATCACGCCGGGCTCCCTCCGGTCGAACACCAGCAGCGGATGGAGGTTGCCGTCCCCCGCGTGGAACACGTTCACGACCAGCAGCCGGTGCCGGGCTGCGATCTCGTAGACCTCCGAGAGGACCTCCACCAGGCGGGTGCGCGGCACGACCGTGTCGTGGAGGTAGTAGTCGGGGGCGATCCGGGCGATGGCACCAAAGGCCGACTTCCGGCCTTTCCACAGCAGCGCCCGCTCGGCTTCGTCCGCGGCCACACGCACGCCGCGGGCGCCGTTCGCAGCAGCGACGTCGGCGACGATCTGTGTCGCGGCCTCCACGCCCGCCGGCAGCCCGTCGAGCTCCACCAGCAGCACGGCCGCCGCGTCGCGCGGGAAGCCGGCATGCACGTAGTCCTCGACCGCCGATGTGATCCGGGCGTCCATCATCTCCAGGGCGGCGGGTACCAGGCCGGCGGCGATGATGCCGGTGACCGTCGAGGCGGCGGTCTCGATGGAGGCGAAGTCGACCAGCACCGTCCGCACCGCTGGGGGGTCGGGCGACAGGCGCACGGCGATGCGCACGGCGATGCCCATCGTCCCCTCGCTACCGACGAACGCGCCCCGCAGGTCGTAGCCGGGAGGCTCCGGGTCGAGGTCACCGAGCAGCGCCAGCGACCCGTCGGGGAGCACGACCTCGAGGGCCAGTACGTGCGCGCTGGTGACGCCGTAGGCCAGGCAGTGCGGACCACCCGAGTTGTTGGCGACGTTGCCCCCGACCGAGCACGACTGCTGGCTGGAGGGGTCGGGCGCGAAATGCAATCCGAGGTGAGCGACCTGGCGCGACAGGTCGAGGTTGAGCACGCCGGGCTGGACCCATGCGACCCGCGCGTCCGCGTCGATCTCGAGGACGCGATCCATCTTGGTGGTCACGATGACGACCGGCTCGGCTCCGTCAACCCCGACCGGGACGGCGCCGCCCGCCAGCCCGGTTCCGGATCCCCGCGGCACCACCGCCCGACCGTGTCGCCGGGCGATCGTGACTGCTGCCTGCACCTCGTCGGTGGTGGACGGAAAGCACACCACCCCCGGCTGGCCTTCGAGGAGGGACGCGTCCCGTCGGTAGAGGGTCAGCTCGAGGGGACCGCTACGGACCCTGTCGGGTGCCATCGCCGCCGACAGCTCGGCCGCTAACGCATCCGTCACCCCACCAGTCTGCCTCGCGCTGTTGCAGGCGGCCTCGCCGGACGCCACGCCCGCCACCGGGCCGTGGCTCAATCGCCCGCCGGGCGCTGCGCGGGGTCGCCGGCCGTGACGACGTGCAGGGAACCGTCGGCGAAGCGGGCCCGCAGCACCTTCTTGTCGAACTTGCCGACACTGGTCTTGGGCACCTCCTCGACGATCGCCCAGCGCTCTGGCAACCAGAACCTGGCGAACCGGTCGGCGAGGAAGCGCCGCAGCTGGAGCGGATCGGGGTCGGCGCCCTCGCAGGGCACCACGCAGGCCAGGGGGCGTTCGTCCCACCGGGGGTCGGGCACCCCGACGACGGCGGCCTCGAACACGGAGGGGTGGGACATGAGCGCGGTCTCGAGCTCTACCGACGAGATCCACTCGCCACCCGATTTGACGACGTCCTTGGTGCGGTCGGTGATCTGCATGTACCCGCGGCCGTCCAGCGTCCCGACGTCCCCCGTTCGCAGCCAGCCGTCGTGGAACCGCTCGGGTGACGGGTCGCCGTAGTACGAGCCCGTGATCCAGGCCCCGCGCACCTCGAACTCCCCGACCGACCTCCCGTCGCGTGGCAACACGGAGCCGTCGGGGGCCACGACGCGAACCTCGACTCCGGGGACCACCCGGCCGCTGCGGGCCAGATAGTCCACCTCCTCGTCCTCGGCCGCGCCCTTGGGCGGGAAGGACAACGCGCAGAGCGGGCTCGTCTCGGTCATCCCCCAGCCCTGCACGATGCAGACCCCGTAGCGGTCCCGGTAGCGCTCGATGAGGGCTCGTGGCACGGCCGACCCGCCCGCCGTGACCAGGCGCAGCGAGGAGAGGTCGAGATCGTGGTCCTCTCCGTAGTGGAGGAGGTCGTTCAAGACCGTCGGTACCCCCTCCGACGTTGTCGGCCGCTCCTCGGCGATGATCCTCGCCAGCGGCTCGGGCTGGACGAAGCGCTGCGGGAAGATGAAGTCGGCCCCCACCAGCCACGCCGCATAGGGCATTCCCCACGCGTTGGCGTGGAACATGGGCACGATGACCAACACGCGGTCGCGCTCGTTGACGGCGAGGCTGGCCGCGGAGGTCACGGCGAGACTGTGCAGGAACGTGGACCGGTGGCTGTACACGACCCCCTTGGGGTTCCCCGTCGTGCCGCTCGTGTAGCACATGGCAGCGGCCTCGCGCTCGTCCACCTCGGGCCAATCGAAGCCGGTGTCCGCGGCGGCGAGCAGCTGCTCGTATCGAAGCGTCTCGCCCAGCGGGCTGGCGTCCCCCTCGCCGATCACGACGATGTGCTGCACCGTCTTCAGCTCGCCGACGACCCGCGCCAGCACGGGAGCCAAGGACGCGTCGACGAGCACGAGGCGATCCTCGGCGTGGTTCACGACGTAGCTCAGCTGTTCGGGGAAGAGCCGGATGTTGAGGGTGTGGAGGACGGCGCCCATGCTCGGAACGGCCAGGTACGCCTCGAGGTGCTCCTGCTCGTTCCAGCAAAAGGTACCGACCCGGTCGCCCCGCTCCACGCCCAGGTCACGCAGGGCGGCGGCCAGGCGCTCGGCTCGGTCGCCCACGGTCGCGAAGCTGGCCCTGCGGCGGCCGTCGTCTCCATGCGTGACCACCTCGCTGTCGGCGTACGTCTGCTGGCCGTGGCGAAGGATGGCGCTGATCGTCAGCGGTCTGTCCTGCATCGTGCTCAGCATGCTGGCGCCCACCTCCCGTGCCTTCGGGCCGGCCTCCCGGGCCGGCTGCGTGCCTTCGGGCCGGCCTCCCGGGCCGGCTGCGCGGCTCCGCCGGGATCGTACAGGGACCACACGATTGGCATGGGCCAGCCCGGGAGGCTGGCCCCGACGAGACGGCCAGCCCGGGAGGCTGGCCCCGACGAGACGGCCAGCCCGGGAGGCTGGCCCGGCGAGACGGCCAGCCCGGGAGGCTGGCCCGGCGAGACGGTAGCCTCGCTCGTCATGGACGCCGAGGATGCCCGCAGGTTCATCCGTTCGCACCATCGGGGCGTGCTGGCCACCACCCGAAGCGACGGTCGTGCGCAGCTGTCGCCGGTGACGACCGCCATCGACGGTGGGGGTCGGGCCGTGGTCAGCACCCGAGCCGGCGCCATGAAGACCGTGAACGTACGCCGTCGCCCGTGGGCGGCGCTGTGCGTGGTGAGCGACGAGTTCTTCGGTCCGTGGGTCCAGGTGGAGGGGCCGGTCGACCTCCTGGAGCTCCCCGACGCCATGGACGAGCTGGTCGCCTACTACCGGTCCGTCAGCGGTGAGCACCCCGACTGGGACGACTACCGCCGGGCCATGGAGCGGGACCGCCGGCTCCTCTTGCGGATCACGATCGATCGGGCCGGTCCCGACCGGGCGGGCTAGTCCGGGGCGACGGGACTTCCCGGTGGGCGGGGATCAGCGGGTGGGCAGGGGGGCGACGAGGGCGGACACCCGGCCCTTGCGGCGGAGGCGGGCCCGCTCCTTCTCGTCGGTGCCCCCCCAGATGCCGAACTCCTGCCTCGTCTCGAGGGCGAACCGCAGGCACTCGGGTCGCACCTCGCACTCCCGGCAGACCTGCTTGGCCCGCTCCATGCGCTCGAGGGCGATGCCGGTCGTGCCGCTGGGGAAGAAGAGCTCGGGCGGACAGAGGCGGCAGGCGGCACGAGCTCGCCAGCTGGTGTCGGCCTGGAGATCGGCAGGGGCGGTCAGCGCATCGTCGATCACAGCGGTCCCCGCCTCCTGGAGGTCGATCCCGTCTAGCAGCATCTTCCGCTACCCGAGCCCATGGCGGCCGAAACGTCGAACCGGCCGCGACGTCACCCTTCCGACGTCTCTGGGGTGCGGGAAGTTGCCTCGAACGGACGATCGGGTACATACCTTCGTGGTCTGGATGCCCGGGCGGCTCCCCGGCGGACACGCCGGTTCGGGTCTGAGCCCGGCGCCAGAGATCGGCCGGCATGGGAGGCCGGCTGAACGGGGGAATCGAGGGACACCATGAATCCCGTCGAGCGGGTGATCCGCAGGCTCGACGCCTTCCAGCAGGGGCGACCGCCCCTGGCCTTCCTCGTCGCCGTCATCAAGAAGTTCGGCGACGACTCGGCCGGATCGCTCGCCGCCCTGATCGCCTACTACGGCTTCCTGGCCCTGTTCCCCCTGCTCCTGGTCCTGATCACGGTGCTCGGGTTGGTCTTCGCCAACGACCCGGGCTTCCAGCACCGGGTGGTGAACTCGGCGCTCTCGCAGTTCCCGATCGTGGGGAACCAGCTGGCCGGCCCGCACGGCGTCCACTCGCTCAGGGCGGGCAGCGTGGCCGGACTGGCCATCGGCCTGCTGGTGCTCATCTGGGGCTCGCTGGGTGTCACCCAGGCCGCCCAGCGGGCCATGGCCGAGGTCTGGAACATTCCTCCCGTGGACCGGCCCGGGTTCGTCCCGAGGATGATCCGCAGCGTCGCCTTCGTCGGCGTGCTCGGTCTGGATGTCGTGGTGATCACCGTCGTCGCCGGCTTCGCCTCGTTCGGAGGCCACTCCGTCGGGGTGCGGGTGGCCGCCGTGATCGTTTCCCTCGTGGCCGACGTCGGGCTCTACGTCGTGGCCTTTCGGATCCTCACCCCCCCGTCGATCAGCCGGCGGGCACTCCTCCCGGGTGCGGTGATCGCGGGGGTCGCGTGGGCGATGCTCCAGTACGTCGGCAGCTACCTGGTCGGCCATCAGCTCCGGCACAGCAGCCAGGTGTACGGCTATTTCGCCAGCATCCTCGGTCTCATCGGCTTCCTGTACCTGGCGTCCCAGATCACGCTCTACGCGGCCGAGCTCAACGTCGTCCGCGCCCGCCGCCTGTACCCCCGCAGCATCGTCCAGCCTCCGCTGACCCCGGCCGACCAGCGGGTCCTCGCCGACATCGCCAAGGTGGGTGAGCGGCGGCCGGAGCAGCGGGTCGAGGTCGAGTTCGACACTGGACGATCCCCAGCGGGCGAGGCTGCCGGCCCGGCGGCAACGTCCGGTACGGTCGACGCCGGTCGTGGCGAACGGGGGTGAGTCGGATGGGACCCGACGCACGAGATCCCAGTGGAACCGGCTCGGCACCAGCGGGCCGCACGACGGGCGTTCCTCTGCTCGGAGGGCGTTCGATGCCGTTCTCCCATCCGGTGGTCTGGTACCCGATGCTGGGCGTCCTCGCCCTGGAGGAGATCGTGGAGGTCCCGGTCGTGGCCGCCGTGGTCCTCGGGCGACTGCTCGTGTCCGGACGGCGGGAGCAGCCCGAGGGCGGCCTCGGTCCGGTGGTCGGGCACTGACGCCGGTTTTTTTCCGAGATCGTCGACAGAGGCGGTTTGGACAACCTACGACCGGGTAACACAATGCCAGGCCGCAACGCCGGCGGTTTGGGGGAAGATCATGGCGGCGCCCTCCCCCCCTGCCCCATGCTCCCCCATCCGCCGGCGGGCCAACCTCCTCCGATCGCCGGGCGGGCGTTCCGCCTTTGATCGGCGTGCGATGAGGTCGCCAGTGCGACTCAGGCGCAGGCTTCCCAAGCCCGCATGCGCTCGAGGCCGCGGGCCAGCAGACGCGACACCTGCATCTGGCTCACGCCGACCCGCGAGCCGATCTCGGCCTGGCTCAAACCCTCCTGGAACCGCAGGAGCACCACACGACGCTCCGGCGGCGGCAGGCGGCTCATCAGGTCGCGCACGAGATCGCGACGGTCGACGATGCCCACACCCGGATCAACGGCGCCGACCCGCGTCTCGAGGGCCCTCGTCGTGTCGTCGTCCAGCGCCTGGCTCAGTGACGCCGTGCGGTAGAGGCGACCGGCCTCCATGGCCTCGATGACGTCGCTCGCACCGACGCCCAGATGCTCGGCCAGCTCCTCGATGGTCGGCGAGCGCCCCAGCGACTGGCTCAGGCGGTCGGCGGCGTCACGGGTCTCGAGGTAGAGCTCCTGCACGCGGCGCGAGACCCGTACCGCCCAACCGCGGTCGCGAAAGTGCTTCTTGAGCGTTCCGACGATCGTGGCCGTGGCGAAGGCGGGAAAGCTGGTGCCGAGGTCGGGGTCGTACCGGGTGGCCGCCTCGACGAGACCCATGGACGCCACCTGTACCAGGTCCTCCAGCGATTCGCCCCGGTGGGAGAAGCGTCGAGCCAGGTACCGGGCCAGACCGAGGTGATCCTCCACCAGCCTGCCGTCGACGGTCTCGGGGCGTGCAGTGGACGGGGAGACATCCACCATCGCCTCGGACCGCCTGGACGCAGAGCCAGTCGGAGGCCCGCCACGCCGCCTCGATACCGAGGTCGGTCGCCGCGTTGCCCCGTTGCCCGCACTGTCGCCGCCGCGAGCGCGGGGCACGAGGTGAACGCGCTCCACTGACCGCCCCGGCCGCAGCCGACCTTCACGGCCGGCCACCTGCCAATCCTGCCCGGTTGCCATCCAGCCCTCCCCCAAGGACATCGCCTGCACTGTACGCCTTGAACATTGTCCCGACGAGGGCTCTACCCATGTTACGGGTCATCGGTCCCGCCGGCGATGTTCATTGCTCGGGTGGTCATTTTGATTCGCCCCAGGGCTCGCAACGCCTGCCTCGTGAGGGAAATGGCGACGCCTTTCCCCTTACTGGGGGGTGTCGACCACCCATAGGCGGGGCCAGGCTCCAACGTGACGCCGTCGCCGCAGTCCTCGATCGCCGGTTCGGCGTGGAGAGCGCTCACAGTTAGTGTAATAGCATGAAATAGGCTATCGTTCCGGGTGCTCGATGAGGTCTCGTCCAGATGAGGCGGGCGATGCTGCTGCTCGTCGGTCTCCTTGTGATCTCCACCCTGGGGGCGGCGGTGCTCGCCGCCGCTGTCGCAGGGATGGCGGTACCGGGAGGCGGGCAGTCAGGAGGCCAGACGGCGACAGGCGAGGCCGCCGATGCTCGGGCGTCGGGCCGGGCGCTCGCGTCCATCCCACCAACGTGGCTGGACCTCTACCGGCAGGCCGCGGCGACGTGTCCAGGCCTGCCGTGGACGGTGCTGGCCGGCATCGGGACGGTCGAGAGCGACAACGGCCAATCGAGCGCGGCGGGCGTCCGGAGCGGCGCCAACTTCGCCGGCGCCGAGGGGCCGATGCAGTTCGAGCCGTCCACCTTCTCCTCGTACGCAGTGGTCGGGCCCGGTGGCGCCGATCCACCGAGTCCCTACGACCCCGTGGACGCCGTGTACTCCGCCGCGCACCTGCTGTGCGTCGACGGCGGAGGTGACCCTTCGACCGTCGCCGCGGCGATCTACGCCTACAACCACTCCTCCGACTACGTGGCGCAGGTCCTGTCACTGGCGTCGTCCTACGGCGCGGCCGCGGGGACCGGACAACGGTGACGTTCCCCGGCGTCCGGGGGCAGCACTACGATCCGGGGACCTGCGGACGACGAGCTCGGGGGTGCCGATGGGACGGGTCAACACGGTGCGGGGACCGATCGACGACGCTGCTCTCGGCACGACGCTGATGCACGAGCACGTTTTCATCTTGAGCCCGGACGTCCAGCAGAACTACCCGCTCGGCTGGGATGACGACCGACGGATCGAGGACGCCGTGGGGCGTCTCAGCGAGCTGAAAGGTCGCGGCGTGGACACGATCGTCGACCTCACGGTGCTCGGACTCGGTCGCTACGTGCCGCGCATCGCCACCATCGCTGCTCGGACCGAGCTTCAAATCGTGGTGGCCACGGGCCTGTACACCTACAACGACGTCCCGCTGTACTTCAGCTTCCGAGGCCCAGGGACGCCGCTGGACGGTCCGGAGCCGATGATCGACATGTTCGTGCGGGACCTCCAGATCGGCATCGCCGACACCGGCGTGAAGGCGGGGGTGCTCAAGTGCGCCACGGACGAGGCAGGCGTGACCCCGGGAGTGGAACGGGTCCTGTTGGCGGTCGCCCAGGCGCACCTGCAGACGGGCGCACCCATATCGACCCACACCCATGCTCCCACGCGGCAGGGCCTCGAGCAGCAGCGCATCTTCTCCAAGGAGGGCGTCGACCTCCAGCGGGGAGGAGCTCGTTGGCAACGGCTCGTACATCGGGATGGACCGGTTCGGCGTGGACGCCCTCCTTTCGTTCGAGGAGCGCGTGTCGACAGTTGCCAGGATGTGCGAGCTGGGGCACGCCGACCGTATGGTCCTGTCGCACGACGCCGCCTGTCACAACGACTGGTTCGACGACGAGGTGGTGGCCGCCGTGCAGCCCAACTGGCGGTACACCCACATATCCGACGACGTGATCCCCGCCCTGCGCGCCCAGGGCGTCACAGACGAGCATCTCCGGCAGATGCTGATCGACAACCCGAGGAAGATCCTCGGTTCCGGGGCGGGCTGACTCCGCTTCCTCCATTCAGCGGCGCGCCCGGGTCTGCTTTGTTACCGTCGTGAACGGGACGACAAGGGGAGCCCCGCGATGAGCGACACAGCGCAGGGGTCCGGATGGTGGCAGGCGTCCGACGGTAGGTGGTATCCGCCTGACGCCAGGCCCGGCGTCCCGCCACCTCCGGAGGCGGCGAGCGCCGGGTGGTCCAGCCCGCCGGGGGGGTCAGGTTCGGGTTGGGGGACGCCCAGCTCGTCCACGCCGGGTCCATGGGCACAGGCACCGGCATCCCAGTACCGAGCCTCCACCAACGGCTTTGCCGTCGCCGCGCTGGTCCTCGGCATCATCGGCATACCGGCCGTCCTGGTGCTGGTGGGCCTCCTGTTCGCCGTGCTGGCCCTGATCTTCGGCCTCGTCGCCCGGTCGCAGATCCAGCGGTCCGGAGGCGCGCAGGGCGGTGGCGGGATGGCGATGGCCGGCATCGTGCTCGGGGGCGTCGGCATCGTCCTCGAGGTCATCATCATCGTGGTCGCGGCCACGACCGGTGGCTCGGGAGGGTCGGGCTACTACGGGGGCTGATCGCCCCGGCTGAGGACGGCGACCCGGACGGCCCGGTCGCGCCAGAGAGGCGCGGGCGGGTCCGACGCCGAACTCCTATTCCAGCGGACGCAGTCGAGACCGGATGGGGGGTCGGACGGCTTGGCGGCTCACGCGGAGGACAGCACACGCGCCTGGTGGAGGCGCATCGTCGGGGGGGCGCCCCGAGGAGCGCCCGTGCCCCGCTCGCGGGCGACGATGGTCTGCGTGCTGGCCGCCGTACTGGTCGCTGGCGCGGCCCTGGGCCTCACGACACGGTCGGCACGCGTCGCTCCTCCCCATCGCCCCCTGGCTCAACGCGTGGCGGCGACGGCCGGCGTCCGGGCCGGACAGGGCACGCGGGCCCACATCGCCGCCGCCCCGGCCGCCAACCCCTCGTCCTCGCCGCCTGCGCCGCCAGCTCCCTTGCCGCCGGTCGCCCTGGCCGGCTGTCCGCCGCCCGCGCCACCGCCCGGCCGGCCGACGCCGTCGACCCCGTGGCATCCGGCCGTCCTCGTTCCCGAGGCTGCGCTGCCCACTCCTCCGCCTCCGGCCGCCCGGCTCTCGACCACGCCCGCCCTGTCGGGCAAGGGCCTGTGGATCTGGCAGCTGTCGGCCACCGAGCACGGCGACGTCGGCGCCATGATCGCCAGGTCGACCCAGGCCGGCCTCCACCAGCTCTGGGTGCGGGTCGCCGACTCGCGCGATGGCTTCTACGCCCCAGGGCAGCTCGCCGCGTTGGTGCCGGCTGCCCACCGGGCGGGGCTGGCCGTGATGGGCTGGGCCTTTCCCTACCTGTACGACCCGGTCGGCGACGCCGCCTGGACCGAGCAGGCACTCGGCTGGCGCGGCCCGGACGGCAGCCGCCTCGACGGCTTCGCGGCCGACATCGAGACTCCTTCCGAGGGCACGGCGCTCTCGGCCCGGAGGGCGACCACGTACCTGGGACTGGTCCGACCGGCGGCCCAGGGCCGTCCCCTGGTAGCCACGGTGTTCCCGCCCACCGACTCCAACCAGGCCCGCATTCCCTACCGCCCGATGGCGCCGTACGTGGACGCCTTCGCCCCCATGATGTACTGGGGCTGCAACGAGCCCGGAGCGTACGCGCAGGTGGCGCTCGAGCGCCTCGAGCCGATGGCGCCCGTGCACCTCATCGGGCAGGCCTACAACATGGCCGACGAAGGCGGGCGGGCGGTGTCGCCGAGCTCGGGCGAGATCCTCAGGTTCCTCTCCGTGGCCCGCTCGGACGGGGCGCTCGGGGCCTCCTTCTGGAGCTGGCAGGGGATGAACGGCGACGAGTACGGGGCGCTGGCATCGTTCCCCTGGGCCGGCGGCTAACGTGGAGGCCACACGGGAGCCTGGTGTGACCAGGCTGAGAGGGTGAGCTGACAGCTCCCGACCGTCGGACCTGATCCGGGTAATACCGGCGCAGGGAGTGCTCGTGGCCGCCCTCTTGCCCTGGACGAAGGACGGGAGCGACGATGCGAGCAGCCCCACCGGCCGGTTCCGGCTCGAGGCCGCGTTGGGGCGCGACCCCGTGAAGGACCCCCACGAGCGGCCCCCGCATGCGCACGGCCCGCAGGTGAGCGATCCCGGAGGCGACGAACCGGACGTGGTCATCGTGGGCGGCGGATGCATCGGCTTGGGCACCGCCTGGCGAGCAGCCCGCGCAGGGTTGCGCGTCACGCTGGCCGATCCGCATCCCGGCGCGGGCGCGTCGTGGGCGGCGGCGGGCATGCTCGCTCCGGTCACGGAGGTCCACTACGGCGAGGAGGACCTCCTTCGGCTCAACCTCACCTCGGCCGCGCGCTATCCGTCCTTCGTCGCCGAGCTCGAACGGGAGGCCGAGACCACCGTGGGGTACCGACGGTGCGGCACCCTGTTCGTGGCGGCCGACAGCGGCGACCGGGCCGTGCTGGAGGAGCTGCACCAGTTCCAGCAGTCGCTCGGCCTCGAGGTCCATGTCCTGTCCGGGCGCGAGTGCCGCTCGCTCGAGCCCATGCTCGCCCCGGGGATCAGGGGCGGCATTCTCGCCCCGGGGGACCATCAGGTCGACAACAGGCGGCTCGCGCCCGCGCTCGTCACGGCGGCGACGCGTCGAGGCGTGGCGATCCGGCGGACGGCCGTGGTCGAGGTGGTGGTGACCGACGGCCGGGCCAGTGGGGTGCGACTGGAGGGCGGGGAGGTACTCGACGCCGGCACCGTCGTGCTGGCGGCGGGGTGCTGGTCGGGCTCGATACCGGGCCCTCCAACCGGCGCGCTCCCCGCCCTGCGACCCGTCAAGGGACAGATCGTGCACCTGCGCGGACCGGCGCACCCACCCTTCCTGTCCCGCAACCTCCGCGGCGTCGCCCAGGGCTCACAGGTGTACCTCGTGCCGCGCCAGGACGGGCGTGTCGTGCTCGGAGCGACGGTCGAGGAGAAGGGCTACGACACCGCGATCACCGCAGAGGCGGTGTACACGTTGTTGCGTGACGCCCACCAGCTGCTGCCGGGTGTCCTCGAGCTCGAGCTCGCCGAGACGCACGCCGGTCTCCGGCCCGCATCGATCGACAACGCCCCGCTGCTCGGCCCCTCTTCGCTTCCTGGACTGGTCATAGCGACCGGCCACTACCGCAACGGCGTGCTGCTCACGCCCGTCACCGCCGACGCCATGGCGACCTATCTGGCGACGGGGCGGCTCGAGGAGGACGTCACGCCCTTCTCGCCGGCGCGGTTCGGCGACCCCGGCTCGGGACGGCGGCTCGATGGCGCTGCGGGCCGGGCTGGCCGCATCGAGGGCGGGGAGCTGGTCCGGTGATCGACGTCACGCTCAACGGAGAGCGTCGGGCCCTCGACGAAGGCACGACGGTCGACGCCATGGTGGCGAGGCTCGAGCGCGGTCGAGCCGGCGTCGCCGTTGCGGTCAACGGTGACGTGGTGCCGCGCAGCCGGTGGGCCGCCACGACCCTGCGCGCCGACGACCACGTCGAGGTCCTCGCCGCCGCCCAAGGAGGATGATCTGACCGTGACAACCGATACGACCGACACCGGCCCCAGAGGAACGGCCGAGCTCACTGACGACCCGCTCGTGATCGCGGGCGAGGTCTTCGCGTCGCGCATGATCATGGGAACCGGCGGCGTGTCGAGCCTGGAGGCACTCGAGCTCGCTGTCGCCGCTTCGGGCGTGGAGGTGGCGACGGTTGCCATGCGCCGGGTCGACCCCACCGCCAAGGGCTCCGTCCTCGACGTGTTGCACCGCCTGGGGATCAGGGTGCTGCCCAACACGGCGGGCTGTTACACCGCGGGCGAGGCTGTGCTCACGGCCAGGATGGCACGCGAGGCCCTGGACACGAGCTGGGTGAAGCTGGAGGTGATCGGCGACGAGCGGACGTTGCTCCCGGACGCCGTCGAGCTCCTCGAGGCGGCTGAACGTCTGGTCGACGAGGGCTTCGTGGTGCTGCCGTACACCAGCGACGACCCCGTGCTCGCCCGCCGCCTGGAGCAGGTCGGTTGCGCCGCGGTGATGCCGTTGGGCTCGCCCATCGGCAGCGGCCTCGGGATCCGCAACACCCACAACATCGCTCTCATCGTCGAGGCCGCCTCGGTGCCCGTCGTCCTCGACGCCGGGGTCGGCACGGCGTCGGATGCCGCCATCGCCATGGAGCTGGGTTGCGACGCGGTGTTGCTCGCCTCGGCCGTCACGAGAGCGCGCGAGCCCGCCGGTATGGCCGCGGCCATGGCGAAGGCGGTCGAAGCCGGCCGGCTGGCCTGGCGGTCGGGGCGCATCCCCCGCCGCTTCCACGCCGATGCGTCGACATCGTTCGAGGGGATGGCCGACCTCGACCACCCGCGCCAGTGAGCAACGTCACCCCGCCGGTCGCCCTGACCATCGCCGGCTCCGACTCTGGCGGCGCCGCTGGCATCCAGGCCGATCTGAGGGCCTTCGCCGCGCTCGGCGTGTACGGCACGACCGCGGTCACCGCGGTCACGGCCCAGAACACGGTGGGCGTGCAGGACGTGCATGTCATCCCGGCCGAGCACGTGGACGCCCAGATCGGCTCGGTCGTGACCGACCTTCGACCCTCGGCCGTCAAGACCGGGATGCTGGCAACCGAGGCCACCATCGCCGCCGTCGCGGCCAGGGCCCGCCGTGGTGACCTCGCCAACCTGGTCGTCGACCCGGTGATGGTCGCGTCGACGGGGCACCGTCTGCTCGACCGCCAGGCCGAGAGGGCCTACGTGGAGCGGCTCTTTCCTCACGCGCTCGTGGTCACGCCCAACCTGCGGGAGGCCGCCGTGCTCGTCGGCAGGGAGCTGCGTACCGTCGAGGACATGGTCTCGGCGGCCCGGCAACTGGCCGAGACAGGCGCCCGTCACGTCGTCGTGAAAGGTGGCCACCTCGGCGGCTCTTCTGCGGTCGACGTGATCTGGACCGGGACGAAAGCCACGGTCCTGTCGGTCCCCCGCGTCGAGACGGCGAACGTCCACGGTACGGGCTGCACCCTGTCGGCCGCGGTGGCCGCCCACCTCGCCCTGGGGAACAGCCCCGTCGAGGCCATCGAGCGGGCCAAGGCCTTCCTCACCAAGGCCCTCCGAGGAGCGGCCGCATGGACGCTGGGCTCGGGGCAGGGGCCGGTCGACACGCTCGCCTGGGCCGCCGAGGTGGTCGACGACCCCCACGTCGAGGTTCAGACGGCGGATTCCCGCACCGACACCTGTTCGCGAGCGAGCTGCGACAGACCCGGGTAATCGACCTTGCCGGCAGGGCTGCGACCGAGGCTCTGCACGGTCACGAACGATCTCGGGACCTTGAATCCCGCCAACCGCGTCCGCACCCGGTGTCTGAGCTCCTCCTCGTCGATGGCCATCTCTGTCGATGGCTCCACGACGGCGCAGATGGACTCACCGAAGCGCTCGTCGGGAACGGCGACACAGGCCGCGTCGGCCACGGCCGGGTGCTCCTTGAGGACCTCCTCGACCTCCTCGGGATAGACCTTCTCGCCACCGGTGTTGATGCACACCGACCCTCGCCCCAGGAGATGCAGGCTCCCGTCCTCGTTGACCTGGGCGTAGTCACCAGGGATCGAGTAGCGGACGCCGTCGAAGGTACGGAAGTTGCGAGCCGTCTTGGCCTCGTCCTTGTAGTAGCCGAGGGGGATGAAACCGCTGATGGCCACCATGCCGACGTCGTCCGAGCCGGGGAGAACCTCGCGACCGTCGTCGGTGAACACGTGCACGCGCTCGCCGAGCTGGAACCGAGCGGTGTCGGTCGCGCTGTCGCCGGCGGAGATGCTCGCGGCCAGGCCGACGGCCTCGGACGAGCCCAGCGAGTCGAACAACACCGCCTGCGGGATCCGCTCGAGCAGAGCCGCCTTGGTCTCCTGGCTCCACATCACGCCCGAGGACGTCATCAACATGACGCTGGAGGTGTCGTAGCGACCGGGATTCTCCCTGAGCTCGGCGAGCATCGGTCGGGCGAAGGCGTCGCCGACGATGGCGATCCCGTTCACCCCATGGCGCTGGACCGCCTCCCACAGCTCGGCCGGATCGAAGCTGCGACCCTCGAGGGTCACGACACAGCCTCCTCCGTTGAGGGTCACGAAGGCGACGAACTGGCCGGTGCCGTGCATGAGCGGACAGGCGGGCAGGGTGACGAACCCCGGCCCGGTGATCCGGGAGGCGTAGTCGTCGAGATCCTTGGCCGGCGTCTGGCCGAGGACCGGGTTGCCACCGCCTCCGAGCACGTTGAACAGGTCGTCCTGGCGCCACATGACACCCTTCGGCATCCCCGTGGTCCCCCCGGTGTAGAGCAGGAGCAGGTCGTCGCCCGAGCGACCCCACGGGCCGCGAACCGGCTCGGCCCGGCCGACCGCGACGACCTCGTCGTAGGACGTCGACCAGTCGGGAGCCGCGCCCGTGTCATCGACCGCGTACCACCGCCGCACCCTCGGCAGGCGGCTGCGCACCTTGTCCAGGAGCTCGGTGAACGACGTGTGGAACACCACCGCTTCCGCGTCGGAGTTGTCGAAGAGATAGGCGATCTCCTCGGGCCCGTAGCGGTAGTTGGTGTTCACCGGGACCATCCCCGCTTTGAAGGCAGCGAGGTAGCTCTCGAGGTACTCGGGGGCGTTGTAGAGGTACACCGCCACCTTGGCCTGGTGCCCGAGACCGGCGTCGCGCAGATCGAGGGCCAGCCCGTTGGCTCGCCGGTCGACCTCCGCCCAGCTCATCGTGCGCTTCCCCTGGATCTGACAGGGAGCATCGGGCACCTTCGTCGCCACGGTCTCGTAGGCGTCGGCGAAGTTCCAGTCGGTCACGACCACCCCTCCCAGCACGCTCGACGGTTCGTGCTACGAAGATCTGACCCTAGCCGGCCGCCTCCAGCGGCAAGAAGCGCTCGGCCCGCCCGGCCGACGAGCGGAGCGGGGCGATGG
Source organism: Actinomycetota bacterium (assembly GCA_005888295.1). GTDB lineage: Bacteria > Actinomycetota > Acidimicrobiia > Acidimicrobiales > AC-9 > AC-9. The sequence goes on along the minus strand of VAWP01000067.1, from coordinate 9,758 downwards.
CCCCGGGGACTCGCTCGCCGGCACGGAAGGAGCCGTGGTCCGGGCCGGCGAATAGTTTGCCGAGACCGCGCCAGGGGTAGGCACATCGCGCTGCGGTCGCCGCGTGCCGATGTCGCTTCCGACAGTCGAAGGAGCGCCACACATGATTCGGTACCTGTTCCGTCGGGTGAACACGGCATTCCTCGGCAAGCCCACCTGCGACGTGTCGAAGTGCGGCCGCCAGACAGTCGGGTTCTCCGAGCTGTGCCGCGAGCACACCCTGGCGGCCATGGCCGGCCGACGCTTCGCGTAGAGACGCGCTGGAGGCCGCTCCGGCGACAGCGCGGACCGGGGGCGCCCGGACGCGTACCCTCGCCGGCGCCGATCGGGACCGGCCGCCCGCAGCGACATCGACATGCCACTGCTGATCGGGACCTCGGGATGGCAGTACCGGTCGTGGCGGGAGACCTTCTACCCGTCCGGAGTGGCCCAGGCCCGCTGGCTGGAGCACTACGCCGCCCGCTTCCAGACGGTGGAGGTCAACAACGCCTTCTACCGTCTCCCGGAGGCCCGGACCTTCGCCGACTGGGCCCGACGCACCCCGGACGACTTCGTGGTGGCGGTGAAGATGAGCCGCTACCTGACCCACGTCCGTCGGCTTCACCAGCCGGCCGAGCCGGTGCAGCTGTTCCTTTCGCGGGCTCGTCACCTGGGCGCCAAGCTCGGCCCCGTGCTGCTCCAGCTGCCGCCGACGCTGCGGGCCGATACCGGGGCCCTCGACGCCACCTTGAGCTGCTTTCCGTCCGACGTGCGGGTCGCCGTCGAGCTGCGCCACGAGTCGTGGTTCACCGAAGAGACCGCTGGTTTGCTCGCCGACCACGGTGCTGCTCTCTGCCTGGCCGACGGGCCCCGGCTGCGCACGCCGCTGTGGCGCACGGCCGACTGGGCCTATGTCCGCTTCCACGAGGGGCGGGCCACTCCTCGGCCGTGCTATGGGCGTACCGCGCTGTCCAGCTGGGCCCGCCGGCTCGCCGAGGTCTGGGGGTCCGACGCCGACACCTTCGCCTTCTTCAACAACGACGAGCGCTGTTGCGCAGTGCGAGACGCCACGGTCCTGGCGACGACGGGCCGGGGTGCCGGACTGCGCCCCACCCGGGTTCCGTCGGCCGACGAAGTCCGGGTGAGCTAGACCTCATGGAGTGACCGACACGGGCGCGCTCGAGGCGACGTTGCGAGGAGCGGTCAGCGGCGAGGTTCGCTTCGACAGCGGGACCCGGGCGGCGTGGTCGACGGACGCCTCGAACTTCCGCCAGGTCCCGGCCGGAGTGGTCCTCCCCCGGGACACCAGGGACATCGTCGCTGCCGTCGACGGATGCCGCCGGCACGGCGCCGCCATCACCATGCGCGGCGGCGGCACCAGCCTCGCCGGCCAGGCCACGGGCGCGGGCGTGATCATCGACACCTCGAAGTACCTCAACGGGGTCGTCGAGCTCGACCCGGCACGGCGGACGGCCAGGGTGCAGCCGGGAGCCGTGCTCGACGCCTTGCAGCACCGGGCTGGCGGGCACGGCCTGACCTTCGGCCCCGACCCGGCCACCCACGATCGCTGCACCCTCGGCGGGATGATCGGCAACAACTCTTGCGGCGTGCACTCGGTCATCGGCGGCCGTACGTCGGACAACGTCGAGAGCCTGGACGTTCTCCTCTACGACGGCACGCGCCTCACGGTCGGTGCGACGGCACCGGCGGCGCTCGAGGCGATCATCACGGCCGGGGGCCGGCGGGGCGAGATCTACCGTGCCCTGCGGGATCTCCGCGACCGATATGCCGATCAGGTGCGGCGTGGCTTCCCGCAGATTCCCCGTCGGGTCTCGGGCTACAACCTCGACGAGCTTCTCCCCGAGAACGGCTTCAACGTGGGCCGGGCCCTGGTGGGCACCGAGGGGACCTGCGTGACGGTCCTCGAGGCCGTGGTGCGGCTGATCGCCAGTCCCCCACACCGGGCCGTGGTCGTCGTCGGGTACCGGGACCTGTGCGAGGCGGCGGATCACGTGCTGGAGATCATCGATCACGGTCCAATCGCCCTCGAGGGCATGGACGGTGCGCTCTTCGGGCCGCTGCGCCGGACGGGCGGCCGAGGCGAGGCGCTGGCGATGCTGCCTCAGGGCAGCGCGTTCCTCGTCGTCGAGATGGGTGCCGACAGCGCCGACGAGGCTGGCGCGCGGGCCCGGTCCCTGGTGGCGTCCCTCGAGGGTCCACCGCGGGCCAGGGTCTTCGAGGACCAGCGCGCCCGGTCCCGGATCTGGGCCGTCCGGGAAGCCGCCGTGGGCGCCATCGCCCGTCTCCCCGGTGGCGACTTCTGGCCGGGCTGGGAGGACTCGGCGGTCCCGCCGGAGCGCGTCGGGCCTCTGTCAGGACCACGGCTACGACGTCGCCATCTACGGCCACTTCGGCCAGGGATGTGTCCACGCCCGGATCACCTTCGACCTCGTGTCCTCGCACGGTGTCGACCGATACCGCTCCTTCCTCGATCATGCGGCCGACCTCGTCGTGAGCCATGGTGGCTCGCTGTCGGGCGAGCACGGAGACGGCCAGCAGAGAGGTGCACTGCTCACCAGGATGTTCGGTCCCGAACTGGTCGAGGCGTTCCGCCAGTTCAAGGCCATCTGGGATCCCGACGGGCGCATGAACCCTGGAAAGATCGTCGACCCCGGACGGGTGCTCGGCCCGACCGACAATCTCAGGCTGGGTGCCGGCTGGCCCCGCTGGGCCCCTGCGACCAACTTTCGCCTTGCTCCTGACGGCGGGCGCCTCGATCGGGCCCTGCTCCGCTGCGAGGGCGTCGGCAAGTGCCGGCGCGAGGAAGGCGGGCTCATGTGCCCCAGCTACATGGTGACCCGCGATGAGGAGCACTCCACCCGCGGCCGGGCCCGCCTCCTGTTCGAGATGCTCCAGGGAGACGTGATCACCGACGGTTGGCGGTCGCGTGAGGTGTTCGACGCCTTGGACCTCTGCCTGTCCTGCAAAGGCTGCAAGAGCGAATGCCCGGTGGGCGTCGACATGGCCACCTACAAGTCGGAGTTCCTGTCCCACTACTACGAGCGACGGGTACGGCCCCGACCGGCCTACGCCATGGGGCTGATCATGTACGGCGCCCGGCTCGCGTCCGCCGCGCCGCGGTTCGTCAACCTGGCGATGCGTACGACTGGTACGGCCGACGCCGTCAAGCGAATGGCCGGGGTCGCTCCGCAGCGGGCCGTGCCCACCTTCGCCGCCGAGAGCTTCCGTCACTGGTTCGCCCGCCGCCCGAGGCCGGCTTGGAAGCCGGGCCGACGGCCGGTGGTGCTCCTTCCCGACACCTTCAGCAACTACTTCCATCCCGAAGTCGACCGCGCCGTGGTCACCGTCCTCGAAGCCGCCGACTTCGAGGTCCTCGTTCCGCCGACAGTGGTGTGTTGCGGACGACCGCTGTTCGACTACGGCATGCTGACCGCTGCACGCCGCATGCACGCCGGGATGCTCGACGCGCTGCGACCGATGGTCCGGGCGGGCATGCCGGTCGTGGTCGCCGAGCCCAGTTGCTGCGCGTCGCTCCGGGACGAGCTGGGTGAGCTGACCGCCGACGACCCCGACGCGGCGCGCCTCGCCGCCCAGACCCACACGCTCGGTGAGCTCCTCCAGACCCACGCGCCCGATTGGGAGCTCCCCGCCGGTGACGCCCAGGTCCTCGTGCAGGGGCACTGCCACCAGCGCTCCGTGATGGGGTTGGACGCCGACGAGGCGCTGCTGGACAGGCTGCACGTCGATTGGGAGACGCCGGACACCGGGTGCTGCGGCCTGGCCGGGTCGTGGGGCTTCGAGACCGACAAGTACGAGCTGTCGATGGCGATCGGCGAGCGGGCGCTCTTCCCGGCCGTACGGCGCGCCGATCCGGCCACGATCGTGGTGGCCGACGGTTTCAGCTGCCGCACCCAGATCGAGCACGGCACGGGCCGGCGGGCCGTGCACCTGGCCCAGCTGATCGAGCGCTTCCTCGACGTAGCCGATGATGCGACCAGGCGAGGGGAATAAGGACTCCCATGCGGGGCAGCGCCTTCGCCGACCTGGACACACCCGCCGGTCCGGCCCGGCTGAGGCTGGTGAGGGGATGAGCCGGCTGGTGACGCCGACGAACGTGGTCGCCGTGCGCGGCGATCGCCGCCTCGAGCTTCCCGACCGCCTCGCCGCCGAGGAGCCCATGGAGATCCGCGTCGGCGGTCCCGGCGACGAGCCCACGGCGGTGAGCGTCACCATGCGTACACCAGGGCACGACTTCGAGCTGGCCGTGGGCTTCCTGCGCTCGGAGGGTGTCGTCACGTCCGACGTGGACGTGGCGTCCGTGCGCTACTGCGACGTGCCGCCGGGCGAGGCGCAGCGCTACAACATCGTCACGGTGCGTCTCGCCCGACCGGCGGCGCTGGAGGGCGTCCAGCGGACGTTCTCGGTGACGGCGGCTTGCGGCATCTGCGGTACGGCGACCCTCGAGCACCTCCGGCGCCGGTGCGACGTCCTGGGACCGGGCCCACGCGTGGCCATGTCGACGGTCCTCACCCTGCCGGACGCCCTGCGCAGCTGCCAGCGGCTGTTCGAGCAGACCGGAGGTCTCCACGCCGCCGGGCTGTCGGACCCCGAAGGCAACCTGCTGACCGTGCGCGAGGATGTCGGCCGTCACAACGCGGTGGGCAAGCTGGTGGGCCGGGGCCTGCTCGACGGAGCTCTACCGCGGGACGACCGGGTGCTGGTGGTCTCGGGCCGGGTGAGCTTCGAGATCGTGCAGAAGGCCGCCCTGGCGGGTATCCCCATCCTCGCTGCCGTGTCGGCTCCCTCGAGCCTGGCGGTGACGACGGCGCGCGACCTCGGCATGACCGTGGTGGGCTTCATCCGCGGCCAGCGGGCCAACGTGTACAGCCACCCCGGGCGACTCGACCTCGATTGCTGACCGAGGGTCTGCCCGACCCGGCTCGATTCGCGTCTGGGCAGGTCGCAGGGCTAGCATGCCGGTTCCGACCATGTCCCAGAGCGTCGAAGGTGTGAGCTACCTGGCTGCGTTCGGCGGTGGCCTCGTCTCGTTCGCGTCCCCGTGCGTGCTGCCGATCGTTCCCGCCTACCTGTCGGTCGTCACCGGCCTCGATGTCGCCGAGGTGCGCTCCGGCCCCCGCCACCATCTCGGCCGCATCACCCGCGACACGACCCTGTTCGTGGCCGGCTTCTCGGCCGTCTTCATCCTGCTCGGGCTGTCGGCGACGGCAGTCGGCCAGGTCCTGTTCCGCAACCACGTCCTGCTCACCCGGCTCTCGGGCGTCGCCGTACTGGTCATGGCGGCCTTCCTGGTGGGCTCGCTCGTGCTGAGCTCCCGAGCCGGTCGTCCGGCCCGGCTGCGGGCCTGGTGGATGTACGCCGAGGCCCGCTTCCACCCCAGCCCGTCGCGGTTCGGGCCCTTCGCCGCCCCGGTGGCCGGTGCCGCGTTCGGCTTCGGGTGGACCCCGTGCATCGGTCCCATCCTGGCCTCGGTGCTGGCCATCGCCGCGACCCAGGGACGGGCCCTCCAAGGCGCTGCCTTGTTGGCCTGCTACTCCCTCGGCCTCGGCGTGCCGTTCCTCGCCACCGGGCTGGCGTTGGGCCGGCTCGCTGGTGCCTTCGACTGGGTCAGGCGGCACTTCACCGTTCTCACGTTCTCGTCAGCGGTGGTCCTGGCCGGCTTCGGGGTCCTGCTCGCTCTCGACCGGCTCACCTGGGTGACCACGCAGCTCCAGTCGGCGCTCGAGGCTGTCGGGCTGGGCCGCCTCGTCTCCCTCGGGTGAGCACCGTGCCGGCTCGAGGGGCGCACAGCCGGCCCGGGAGGCCGGCTCGAAGGGAGCACAGCAGGCCCGGGAGGCCGGTGTAAAACGGACGTAGTGTGACGACATGACCGCGCTCCCGCTCCCGGTGGTCCACGACGCCGACTCCCACGTGATGGAGACGCCCGACTGGTACGTGCCATATGCCGACCCCGGCCTCCGGGCCCGACTGCGGCCGGCCTACGACCTCAATCGGTCCGAGCGCGAGGAGCTGGATCGGCACCAGGGGCTGCACGCCGACCCGGCCTACCGCGCCGAGGAGGGCCAGCAGGTCTGGCTGCGCAAGAACTGGCGGGCCACCGGGTCGCTCATCGCCGAGGACCGTTCCCGGGCACTCGACCTGCTCGGCTTCGCCAGTCAGCTGGTGTTCAACACCTTCACCAACAAGGAGCTGGTGCGCGTCGAGCACGGCGACGACGTCGAGTACGCCTACGGCCTGGCCCGTGCGCACAACCGGGCCATGGTCGACTTCTGCTCGGTCGACCGCCGGCTGCTGGCCGTGGGGTACGTGCCTCTGGTCGACTTCGAGCAGGCGAGGGCCACCGCGGCCGAGGCCATCGGATTGGGCTGCAAGTCGCTCATGATCCCCTCGGCCTGCCCACCTGGCCACAGCCCGAGCCACGTCGCCCTCGACCCCGTCTGGGCCCAGGCCCAGGAGGCGCAGGTGCCGATCGTGTTCCACGTCGGCGGGGGTGGACGGCTGCTCGATCCCAGCTACTTCGAGAACGGGCTGCCGCCGGTGCCCGACTTCCACGGCGGTGACGGCAACTTCCGCTCCGTCGACTACATGGCCATCCCCTATCCGCCCATGCAGACGCTCGCCACCATGATCATCGACGGCGTGCTGGACCGGTTCCCGGAGCTCAAGGTGGGTGTGATCGAGCAGGGCGCGTCCTGGGTGCCGGGCTGGATGCGGTCGATGGACTCGGCCGCCACCGCCTTCGTGCGCAACGAGGAGCGGCTGCAGCGCCTGTCCCTCAAGCCCAGCGAGTTCGTCCGGCGGCAGGTGCGGGTGACGCCGTACCCACACGAGGACGCCGGGTGGATCATCGACAACGCCGGTGACGATGTCTGCCTGTTCTCGTCGGACTACCCGCACGTCGAGGGCGGACGCAATCCACTGGGGCGTTTCGAGGCGTCACTCGCCGGCGTCTCCGAGCAGGCCAAGCAGCGCTTCTACTGCGACAATTTCGCCGACCTCATGGGCCCGCAGCTACCGGGCCAGGGATAGGCGAGGTCGGCTCAGCTCGAGTCGGGCCCTTCTCGCAGCTTGCGGGCATCCACCCATCCCGACCACCCGTCGGCCGACAGCACGTTGGCCCAGTCACCTCGGTGCTCGACCACGCGCACCGCCAGGTCGGGGTCGAGGCTGGCCACGTCGCCTGCGGCGGCGACCGGGATGGCCCTCGCCTTCATGCCCTCCGGGGGCACCCGGTGGGTCGGCTCCCACGCCGACTGCCCGTCCGACCCGCTCGCCGATGGGGACCGCGTCTCCGGCACGGGCTCGGTCACCTCCCCCGACGGGCCCGACGGGAGCGTGACCCATCCCGTCGCCCCCGGCGGTCCGGCGTGGGCGAAGGACAGGTCGGGCGTCACTACCGGGCGAGGCGGGAGAGCAGGAACGGGCGGGGCCTGACGACGCTTTCGGGCCACAGGCTCGTCAGGCCGACGGCCGCCGAGGCCACGGCGACGGTCAGCAGGAGGCCGACCAGCCACAGCACCAACGTCGTCGTGGTCGACCGTGCCGATGGCCTCTTGGCGCTGTTGGCGGACTGGTCGGCCAAAGGGGTGATCGGACCCACCCGATCCGGGGTGACCTGGACCTGGCTGCCGGCGGAGAGCTGGAACGGCTGCAGCGATGGGTTGACCGGCGCCACCTCCACGGCGTCCTGGGTCACTCCGACCGTGCTCGTCCGCGTCGACGCGTCGTCGCCGATGGTGAAGTCGGTGCCCCTCACGGTGGCGACGACGGCCTCGGTCGACGCCACGAAGCTGTACCAGCCCTTCTCGCCGGACGAGAACCAGAACCTGGCGAACCCCTGGCTCACCTTGAGCGTCGGTGTGGGATCGGCGTTGATCACGATCGTGGTGGCAATTGGGGGCACGGACCGGTGGCCGCGGACGAAGATCCGGGGCGTGGCGTCGTAGATGTCGGTCGTGCCGCCCTGCAGCCATCGGATGGTGGCCGGATGGGCGGCGGAGGACGAGCTCGGCGTGCCGGTCGTGCTCAGCTGGTCGCCCGGTTGCAGGCTCTGTCCCACCTGGGCCGGGCTCTGGGTCCCATCGGTGCTCTGTACCACCAGCCCGTCCCCGGTGCTCACCACCACCGCCAGGGCGACCGGGCCGCTTGACCCCGACTGGCTCTGCGGCGCCGTCGTGCTCGTCGGTGGAAGGCCGGTGGTCTGGGGTACCGCCGTGGTCGTGGTGGGCGCCGCCGTCCGCGGCAGATTGCTCGTTGTGGTCGTCGCCGGCGCGCTGGTGGTGGTCGTGCTGGGCGGTGTGGTGGTGGCCGGCGTGGTGGTCGGCGGCGCGGACGTGGTCGAGGTCGTCGACGAGGGCGGCGCGGGGTCCGCCGCTGCTGCTTCGTTGCCGACGCTGCTCAGCACGGCCATAGAGCCCAGACAACTGCCGAGGACCAGCGCCATGGTGAGCCCGGAGGCGGAGGGTCGCAGCCGCGGGCTGACCCGGCGCACTGACATGGACTACCCCCTCGTGCGCTCGATCGAGTCTCTATCAGGCGCGGCGGTGTCGCAACCTGGTGGGTCCAGGGATTCGACGGGGTCGCCGGGGGCGCCTGTCAGTGCCCGGCTCGAGTGACTACGGAGCGGCATCCACCCCATTGTGCCGGCACAGCCCGGGTCTGCGCGAGCGGGGTACTCGCCGATCGGGCCGTCCGATCGGGCCTCTAGGGCGGCCCGGCGAGCAGGTCGAACGCCGCCGCCAGCTGTTCCGCATTGCGCGGCTCGGACGTCTCCTTGCCGATGGCGTCGAGGACGAGCTCCATGACGGCCTCGGGGGCGCGGCCTTCGCCCGAGCCGGCGAGGTGCCGGTAGGCCCGCGCCAGCAGGAGCACCCGCTCGGCTGGCATCAGCCCGCTGACTGACGTGACGACGGCGGTGTCGCCGCGCTGGCCCTCCAGGTTGGTGAGTTGCTGTTGCAGCTCGGCGAGGAGCTGGGCCTGGACCTCGCGCGCCGTCATCTTCCCAGCGTAGGGGTCGGAGCGGGGGGTGGGTCGCCGGCCGTGAGCGGGCTCAGCGGTGACCGGGTCGCCCCCGCCAGCTCGACCGGCGTCACGTCGAGCGGATGATGGCAGGCCGCGAGGTGCCCGCCGGCGTAGGCGGTGAGCGGCGGCTCGGTGTTCTGGCACACCTCGGTCGCACGGGGGCAGCGGGTGTGGAACCGGCACCCGGGCGGCGGGTCGAGAGGGTTGGGGGGCTCACCGGAGACGGACAGCCGGTGCCGGGACCGGGTGCGTTCGGGGTCCGGGATCGGGATCGCCGACAAGAGCGCGGCCGTGTAGGGATGCACGGGCCGGGAGTACAGCTCCTCGGCCGGCGAGAGCTCGACCAGCTTTCCGAGGTACATCACGGCGATGCGGTCCGACACGTGCCGAACGACGCTCAGGTCGTGGGCCACGAAGACGTAGGACAACCCGAGGTCGTCCTGGAGGTCGTCGAGCAGGTTGATCACCTGGGCCTGGATCGAGACGTCGAGGGCCGACACGGGCTCGTCGAGCGCGATGAGCCGGGGATCGACCGACAGGGCACGGGCGACGCCGACGCGCTGGCGCTGACCCCCGGAGAACTCATGCGGGAAGCGGTTGATGTGCTCCGGGTTGAGGCCGACCTGGGCCAGGAGCTGGCGCACCCGGGTCTCCCGGTCGCGCGGCGGCACACCACTCAG
>VAWP01000066.1 GCA_005888295.1 Actinomycetota bacterium | reverse complement strand
GACGGGAAGAGGACTGCACGTTGGCTGACGTGACCATGCCCCAGCTCGGCGAGACGGTGACCGAGGGGACCATCACGCGCTGGCTCAAGCAGGTCGGGGACCCGATCGGCCAGGACGAGGTGCTCTTCGAGGTCTCCACGGACAAGGTCGACTCCGAGGTCCCGTCGCCCTCGGCGGGCTACCTGGCGGAGATCCTCGTCCCGGAGGGGGACACGGTGGACGTGGGGGCCCGGCTGGCGGTGATCACGCCGGAGCCTCCAGGTGGGACAGCGAGCGGCGACGGTGCGGGCACCGCCACGGCCCAGCCGACACCCACGGCCCAGCCGACACCCACGGCCCAGAGCGAGCCGGCTCCCGCACCACAGCCCGCCCCCGCCCCCGAGCCCGCCCCAGCCCCCGAGCCGAAGCCAGCCCCCGAGCCCGAGCCTGCGATGGCCGCACCGGCGACCGAGCCCACCGCGCCGTCACGTGCACCCACGGATGGTCAGGGTGGGGGCCAGGTGCTCTCGCCGGTCGTCCGGCGTCTCCTCGCCGAGCACGACCTGGACCCGTCCCAGATCCGCGGCACCGGCGCCGGCGACCGGATCACCCGAGCCGACGTGCTGGCGGTCATCGACGCCCGCAGCGGAGCAGGTGGCGCGCCGGCTCGACCGGCCCCGGCAGCCCCGACCACCACGACGCCGCCCGCCGCCCCGGCGGCCCCGACGCCGCCGCAGACTCCGCCCCCGAGCCGGCCACCGGTCGTCACCGCGCCGACCGGTGGGCGCGACGAAGTGATCCCCTTCTCCAACATTCGCCGGCGGACGGCCGAGCACATGGTCCGGTCGAAGGCCACCTCGGCCCATACCCTGGTGGCCGTCGAAGTCGACTTCGAGGCTGTCGACCGGGTGCGACGGGCCGAGCGTGAGCGGTTCAGGGCCCAGGAGGGCATCTCGCTCACGTACCTCCCGTTCGTCGCCCGGGCGACGATCGAGGCTCTGCGGGCCCATCCCCACCTCAACGCGTCGGTGGGCGACGACGCTCTGGTCGTCCACCGCGACGTGCACCTCGGGATCGCCGTGGATCTGGACTCCGAAGGCCTGATCGTGCCGGTCATCCACGATGCCGACGGCAAGCGGCTGCCCGCTCTGGCGAGGGAGGCGGCCGACCTCGCCAGCCGGGCGCGCGAACGCAAGCTCGGCGCCGACGACATCGCCGGCGGCACGTTCACGATCACCAACCCGGGCCCCTTCGGGACGATGATCACGGTGCCGATCATCAACCAGCCCCAGGTCGGCATCCTCTCCACCGACGGTGTCAAGCGCAAGCCGGTCGTCGTCACGCTGGCCGACGGCAGCGAGGGCATCGCCATCCACTCCGTCGGCGTGCTGGCCCTGTCGTTCGACCATCGAGCGGTGGACGGCGCCTATGCGTCACGCTTCCTGGCCAAGCTCCGCGAGGTCCTCGAGACCAGGGACTGGGCCCAGGAGCTCTAGGCGCAGGAGTCGCGGACGAAGGTGCTTCGGACACGCTGGCTCGGAAGAGTCCGCTACGGCGATGCCCACGCGCTCCAGCGGGCGTTGTTCGCCCACGCCACGGACGACTACCTGCTCCTTCTCGAGCATCACCACGTCTACACGCTCGGCGTGAGGGCGCAGGCCGAGCACGTGCTCGTGCCTCCCGAGTCGGTGGGGGCCGAGCTGGTGCGAGCAGACCGGGGAGGCGACGTCACCTATCACGGCCCCGGCCAGTTGGTCGGCTATCCGATCGTCGGCGTGCCGACCGTTCCCGGCGCCACCCGGTCGTACGTCCGGTCGGTGGAGCAGCTCGTCATCGACTCCCTCGCGGATGTGGGCCTGCCCGGCGCCGGGCGGCTTGGCGACTACCCGGGCGTGTGGATCGACCCCGACGGCGCCGATCCCCGCAAGATCGCGGCCGTCGGTGTGCGCATCAGCCGCGGCCGCTCCATGCACGGCTTCGCCCTCAACGTCGATCCCGACCTCGCCATGTTCGGGCACATCGTTCCCTGCGGTATCTCGGACAAGTCCGTGACGTCGCTGGCCGCAGAGGGCGTGCGCGTCGACCTGTCGACGGTCGTCGACGCCGTCGCTGCCCGCGCATCCCGTCTGTGGGGCGGGGATGGCGACCGATCCGAGCGACAGGACGTGGCCTGGCGTGTTGCGCCGTCGGACCTGTCCGCCTTCACCCGAGCGGGGCCGAGCAGGCTCGAGGGACGCCTCGCCGCGGCAGGGGTCGATCCGGCGGTAGCCGTGTCACTGACCGAACGCAAGCCCGACTGGCTGCGGGCGAAGGCCGTCATGGGTCCGCAGTACCGGGAGCTGAAGCGGACGATGCGCAGCCTCGACCTGGTCACCGTGTGCGAGGAGGCGGGCTGTCCCAACATCTTCGAGTGCTGGGCGGACCGCACGGCCACCTTCATGATCAACGGAGAACGCTGCACGCGGGCGTGCGGCTTCTGCCTCGTCGACACCCGCCACCCCCTACCCGTCGACCCCGAGGAGCCCGAGCGGGTGGCCGAGGCGACGGCGCGCCTCGGCCTGGCCCACGCCGTGGTGACGGCCGTCGCCCGTGACGACCTTCCCGACGGGGGTGCAGGCGCTTTCGCCGCCACCATCGAGGCAATTCGCCGGCGCTGCCCGGGGGCGGCCGTCGAGGTCCTCATCCCGGACTGCAAGGGCGACGACGCGGCTCTGGCGACGATCTTCGCCGCCCGCCCCGAGGTGCTCAACCACAACCTCGAGACCGTCGCCCGCCTCCAGCGGGCGGTCCGGCCGTCCGCGTCCTACGCCCGCAGCCTGTCGGTCCTGGGCCGGGCCAAGGAGTCCGGGCTCCTCACCAAGTCCGGCCTGATCCTCGGCATGGGCGAGACCGAGGGCGAGGTCATCGGCGCCCTGGCCGACCTGGCCGCCGTCGGGGTCGACGTCGTCACCCTCGGCCAGTACCTGCGACCGACAGCCGGTCATCTCCCCGTCGCCCGGTGGTGGCGGCCCGAGGAGTTCGACCGGCTGCGCCAGGCGGGTCTGGCGCTCGGTCTGACCCACGTCGAGGCGTCGCCCCTGACCCGATCGAGCTACCACGCCCGGGGCGCGGCGGCGGCCGCGACCAGTCACACGGTGGCGGGCTGAGGAGGTGGAGCTCGGTCTGCATGGGCGCGTCGCGCTCGTGACCGCGTCGTCGCGCGGGCTCGGTTTCGCGTCGGCCGCGGCCCTCGTCGAGGAAGGAACGCGCGTGCTGATCTGTGGCCGGAGCAAGGACTCCGTCGAGGCGGCCCACGGCGAGTTGCAGTCGCGTGCCCGTCACGGGGCGGAGGTGGCAGCGGTGGTGGCCGACGTCACCGAACCTCGGGCTCCGGCCCGCCTGGTGCAGGAGACGGTCGAGCGTTTCGGCGGTCTCGACATCCTGGTCGCCAACGCCGGAGGCCCTCCGGCCGGCCGCGCCCTCGAGGTCGACGACGCCGCCATGGAGGCGGCCATCGGAGCCAACCTGCTGACCTCCGTGCGGTTGGCTCGTGCCGCAGTGCCGCACCTGCGTGTCCGCGACTGGGCGCGGATCTGCTTCATCGCCTCGTACTCGGTCCAGCAGCCCGTCCCGACGCTGGCCCTGTCCAACACGGCGAGGGTCGGCTTGTGGGCGTGGGCCAAGACGGCGGCGAGCGATCTCGCCGGCGAAGGGATCAGCCTCAACCTGGCGTGTCCTGGACCGCACGCCACCGAGCGGATGACCGAGCTCGGCGGCGGCGGTGGCGTCCGGATGGGTGATCCCGCCGACTTCGGCAAGGTGGTCGCCTTCCTGTGCTCCGAGCCCGCCGGGTTCGTCAACGGCGCCGCCATCGTCGTCGACGGCGGTGCGACGCTGGCGCTCTGATCGAGCGCGGCGTCAGGCCACGAAGTACTTGGCCCGCGGGTGGTGGCAGACGATGGCCGACGTGGTCTGCTCCGGGTGGAGCTGGAACCCCTCGCTCAGCTCCACCCCGATCCGCTCGACCCCGAGCAGCTCGGCCACCTTGGCGTTGTCCTCGAGATCGGGGCAGGCGGGATAGCCCCAGGAGTAGCGCCCGCCGCGGTACTGCTGGCGGAACAGCCCACCCAGGCTGGGTCCGTCCTCGTCGGCGAAGCCCCACTCCTCGCGTATGCGCCGGTGCCACAGCTCGGCCAGGGCCTCGGCCATCTCGACCCCCAGGCCGTGCAGGAGCAGGTAGGCGCGGTACTGGTCGTCGGTGAACAGCCGGGCCGTCGCCTCCGAGACAGCCTCACCCATGGTGACGACCTGGAAGGCGGCCCAGTCGGGATCTCCTGACGACGCCGGCCTGAAGAAATCCGCGATGCAGAGCCAGGGTGGCTTTCGCTGCCGGGGGAACGCGAACCGGAGCCACTCGGCCTTGCGGGCCTCGTCCTTCCAGATCACCAGGTCGTCGCCGTCGGCGTTGGCGGCGAAGTAGCCCCACGCCACCTGGGGCACGAGGACGCCGCTGGCCCGCGCTTCGGCCAGCTGGTCCCGCAGCACGGCGCGGACACGGCCCTTGAACTCGGCGTCCGACTCGCCTCTCTCGGGTCGGTAGCCCCACTGGTTGCGGAACAGCGCGGTCTCGTTCAGGTAGGCGGCGATCTCGTCGATGGCGACGCCCTTGGCCAGCTCCGAGCCGACGAACGGGGGGTCGAACACCGGATTGTCGAGAGGGACCTCGGGCGAGCGGTCGGGGATCTCGTCCGGGCTGGGCCCGGCGGTCTGCTGGCTCTTGCGGGGTGGCAGATCCCGCCCACCCAGCGCCCGGCCGAAGTCGGGGTCCTCCTCGCCCGTCCGCTCGAGCTGGCACAGGCGGTCCATGGTGCGGAGGCCTTCGAACGCGTCGCGACCGTAGAACAGACGGCCCTCGTAGACCTGCCGGAGATCCCGCTCGACGTAGGTCCGGGTGAGCGCGGCCCCGCCGAGCAGCACGGGCAGACGGGACAGCCCACGTCCGTTGATCTCCTCGAGGTTCTCTCGCATGATCAGCGTCGACTTCACCAGCAGGCCGCTCATGCCGAGGGCGTTGGCGTTCACCTCCTCGGCCTTGGCCAGCATCTCGCCGATGGAGACCTTGATGCCGAGGTTGTGCACCTCGTAGCCATTGTTGGTCAGGATGATGTCGACCAGGTTCTTGCCGATGTCGTGCACATCGCCCTTCACCGTGGCCAGGACGACGCGGCCCTTGCCTCCCTGGTCGGAGTGCTCCATGTGGGGTTCGAGGTAGGCGACAGCAGCCTTCATCGTCTCGGCGGACTGCAGGACGAAAGGGAGCTGCATCTCGCCCGAGGCGAACAGGTCGCCCACCGTCTTCATCCCGGCGAGGAGGAGGTCGTTGACGATGCCGAGCGCTGACCACCCACTGTCGAGGGCCTGGCCGAGCTCGGGCTCGAGCCCGTTGCGGTCGCCGTCGACGATCCGCTGCTCCAAGCGGCGCTCGAGGCTCCAGCCGCTGCGGTCCTCGGCGGCCGTCGTGGCGCTCGACGACACACCCTCGAAGAGCGACAGCAGCTCGGACAGCGGGTCGTAGCCGTCACGCCGTCGGTCGTAGACGAGATCCAGGCAGACCTGTCGCTGCTGCTCGTCGATCCGGTTGAGGGGGAGGATGCGTCCGGCGTGGACGATGGCGGCGTCGAGACCGGCGTCGACGCACTCGTGGAGGAACACCGAGTTGAGCACGTGGCGGGCGGCGGGGGACAAGCCGAACGACACGTTGGACAGGCCGATGATCGTGAACACGCCCGGAAGCTCGGCCTTGATGCGGCGAATGCCCTCGATGGTCTCGATGCCGTCGCGCCTGCTCTCCTCCATGCCCGTGGACAGGGGGAGGGCGAGTGGGTCGAACAGCAGGTCGGACGGCTCCAGCCCGTAGCGGTCCACGGCGATGTCGTGGATCGCCCGCGCCGCCCGGAGCTTCCACTCAGCCGTGCGAGCCTGACCCTCGGTGTCGATGCAGGTGCACACCACGGCGGCCCCGTACTCCCTGGCCAGCGACAGGAAGCGATCGAGCCTGGTTCCCGGGGCGTCGCCGTCCTCCAGGTTCACCGAGTTGAGCACGGCTCTCCCGCCGATCCACGCCAGCCCGGTCTCCACCACCTCGGCCTCGGTCGAGTCGAGCACGATGGGCTGGCTGGCCTGGGTGGCGAGGCGGCTGGCCACCTGCTCCATGTCGGCCGGGCCGTCGGCGCCGGTGTAGTCGACGCAGACGTCGAGGAGGTGGGCGCCCTCCTTCACCTGATCCCGGGCCATCGCCGTGCAGGTGTCCCAGTCCTCCGCCAGCATCGCCTCGCGGAAGCGCTTGGAACCGTTGGCGTTGGTGCGCTCGCCCACCACCAGGAACGATGTCTCCTGGGAGAACGGGACGTTCGTGTACAGCGATGCCGCACCGGGCTCTGGCTCGGGGGTGCGACGGGCCGGCGTCAGCCCGCCACAGCTCTCCACCACCTGACGGAGGTGCTCCGGGGTGGTGCCGCAGCACCCGCCGACGACCGTGACGCCGAGGTCGGTGATGAACCGCCGGTGGAACTCGACCAGCTGCTCCGGCGTGAGGTCGTAGTGCATCCGGCCTTCGACGACCGACGGCAAGCCGGCGTTGGGTTGGCACGAGATCGGCATGCGGGCGTGGTGCGACAGGTGGCGGAGGTGCTCGCCCATCTCCGCCGGGCCGGTGGCGCAGTTGAGCCCGATGACGTCGGGGCGCATGGCATCGAGCGCGCACAGGGCGGCCCCGATCTCGGTGCCGGGCAGCATGCGTCCGGTCAGCTCCATGGTGACCTGGACCTGGATGGGGACCTGACGTCCGACGGTCGCCATGGCCCGCCGACAGGCGATGATCGCCGCCTTGGCCTGGAGAAGGTCGAAGACCGTCTCGATGGCGAAGAGGTCTACGCCGCCCTCGAGCAACCCCCGGGCCTGCACCTCGTAGGCGTCTCGCAGCTCGGCCAGACGGATCTGGCCGAGCGAGGGGAACCTGGTGCCGGGCCCGATGCTGCCGGCGACCCAGCGGGGGCGGTCGGGCGTGGCGTAGCCATCGGCCACCTCCCGGGCCAGGCGGGCGGCGGCCAGGTTGAGCTCGTGGGCCCGGTCGGCGATGCCGTACTCGGTCAGCACCGTCGGGAAGGCACCGAAGGTGTCGGTCTCCACCACGTCCACGCCGACCTCGAGGAAGGAGCGGTGCAGGTCGGCCACCACGTCGGGCCTGCTCGTGACCAGCACCTCGTTGCAGCCCTCGAGCTGGGGCCCGCCGAAGTCGTCCGGGCCCAGCTCTGCCAGCTGCAGGTTGGTGCCGGTGGCGCCGTCGAACACTACGACGCGCTGGGCTACGGCCTCGAGATAGCTGGTCATCGGGGCCTCAGGTTATCGGGGAGGCGCCGAGGCCTCGGACTGGCGGCCGCCCCGGCGGACCGGGACGCCGGGGCGGCGTGGCCGCCTGACGAGAGGTCGCCGGTAGATTGAGGCCGCCGTGAAGATCTACACGAAGCGAGGCGACGACGGCACCACCGGCCTGCTGTACGGAGGCCGGGTGCGCAAGGACTCGGCCACCATCGATCTCAACGGGGCGGTCGACGAGGCCCAGGCCGCGCTGGGCGTCGCCCGGGCCGAGGCGCCGCGGGGGTCCGAGCTGGACGAGCTGCTGATCGCACTGGAACGGGATCTGTGGGTCCTCATGGCCGAGGTGGCGACGGCGCCCGACAACCGGCACAAGCTGACTCCGGGTGTCAGCCTGGTCACCGGCGACATGGTGGTAGCTCTCGAGGATCGTATCGACGCCCTCGACGAGCGGTTCGACATGCCGACCGAGTTCGTGGTCCCCGGACAGAGCCGGGTGGCAGCCCTGCTGGACCTGGCCCGCACCGTCGTCCGCCGCGCCGAGCGGCTCTCCTTCACGCTGGCCGAGGGATCGCAGGTGGGGCCCTATCTCAACCGCTTGTCCGACCTGTGCTGGACGATGGCCCGATGGCAGGAGGACGAGCACCTGCCCAGCCGCCCGGGGGGCAAGCGACAACCGCGACACGAGGAGCCCTGATGCCCATCGCCTTCACCACCGCGGGCGAGCTCCCGCATGACCTGGATGCCCTCGGCATTCCCGTCTTCGCCGGGCTGGAGCCGCTGCCGGGAGTGCCGGTCGAGATCGACCGGCGGTTCTGCGAGCAGCGCGGCTTCGAGGCCAAGGCAGGTGAAGCCCTCGCCCTCCAGGGCGACGACGACGTCACCGTCGTGGTGGTCGGCCTCGGCGCGCTCGAGGAGGTGGGGCGCGAGACCTTGCGAAAGGCGGGGGCGGCGTTCGCCCGGACGTCCGGGCATGCGGCGGCGGCTGCCTTCAGCCTCCCGGGGGCACGGCCGGCCGGTGTCGACGCCGGCACCGCGGCCGAGGCCGTGGTCGAGGGGATCGCCCTGGCTGCCTACGAGTTCACGACGTACAAGGGTCGGGCCAGGCCGACCGGGCTCGAGCGCCTGTCCGTCGTCGGCGACGACGCCGCTGCCCTGGGGGCGGGCGTCGTCCGAGGCGCCCGCATCGCCGAGGCCGTCTGCATGGCCCGGGATCTGGTCAACGAGCCCGCTGGGGCGATGACACCCAGGCGCCTGGCCGACGTGGCTCGCGAGCTGGCCGACCGGCACGGCCTGTCGGTCACCATTCTCGACGAGGTGGCGATCGCCAGCGAGGGTCTGGGCGGTCTGGCGGGCGTGGCCCAGGGCTCGGACGAGCCGCCCCGGCTGATCGAGCTCGTCTATCAGCCCTCGAGCCCGGCGCCTGGCGTCGGTGACGGGCACGTGCCGACCGTGGCGCTCGTCGGCAAGGGCATCACCTTCGACTCCGGTGGGCTGTCGATCAAGACCGCCGACGGGATGATGACCATGAAGACCGACATGAGCGGGGCCGCTGCCGTGCTCGCCACCATGTCGGCGCTCGCAGACCTGGCGGTCGCGGCCAAGGTGATCGCCATCGTGCCGACCACCGAGAACATGCCCGGGGGCCGCGCCGTCAAGCCGGGGGACGTGTTGAAGATCCGCAACGGCAAGACGATCGAGGTGCTCAACACCGACGCCGAAGGACGCCTGGTGCTGGCCGACGGCCTGTCACTGGCGGCCGAGGCGGCACCCGACGCCATCGTCGACGTGGCCACGCTGACCGGCGCCTGCGTCGTCGCCCTCGGTCGCCAGATCGCCGGGCTCATGGGGAACAACGAAGACCTGGTGGGCCAGGTCCGGGGGGCGTCGGAGCGGGCCGGCGAGCCGGTCTGGCACCTGCCGCTACCGGAGGAGTACCGCAAGGGCATCGAGTCCGAGGTGGCCGACATGAAGAACATCTCCTCGCCGGCCGGTGCCGGCGGCGCTCTGACCGCCGGTCTCATCCTGGGGGAGTTCGTCGGCGACGTGCCCTGGGCGCACCTCGACATCGCCGGGCCGGCGCGCTCGGATGCCGACGAGGGCTACACGCACAAGGGGGCGACGGGGTTCGGCGTGCGCACCCTCATCGAGCTGGCGTCGCAGTTCGCGGCGCCTCGCCGGGAGACGCCGGCTCACCGCTGAGGAGCGGCCGGCGCTCCCAGGCCCAGGCCGTCGACTCCTTGGCCAGGGCGGGCCCGAACCGCCATCGCTTCAGCTGTCGCTCCACCGCGTCGTGGTCCTCGCCCAGTTGGCGCAGGCTGAGGGCGAGCTGGCGCGAGCGGTCGCGTTGGCGCGCCTCGGCCGCCGGTCCCAGCTGGGCGTCCTGCCAACGCCGGTGGCTGTGCTGCAGTGACTCCGGCAGGTGCAGGACCTGCCTGCGGCTGAGCGGCGGGAGACGGCGGCGCACGGCCAGGCTGTCGTAGCTGTGCGGCCTGGCCAGCTCGAAGACGACGCAGCGGCCGAGGGCGCGCACGAAGGGCGAGCTGCGCCCGCCTCTCATGCCCAGACCCAGGCTGCGGGCCGTCTCGGCCAGGTCGAGGGAGAACCCGTCGGGCTCCACCTCCAGGCGGGAGGCCAGCCGCCGCAGCAACCACGTCGTCGACGGGCCCAGGACCGCCAGCCAGTACGACTCCACGTAGGGCGATCGGGGGTCGTGGCCGAGGGCGTCGATGACGACGTCAGGCCACGGCACGATCCTGAGCGTTCCATCAGCGCATGACGGCAAACCTTTGTGATCTCTCATACACTTTCATTATCTTCCCACCGCCCACGCTGTCAAGACGACGCTCAGACTCGTTCGCGATCGGCCTCGGTGGGCTCGAGCGGCAGGCGCCGTCCCTGGCGGCGTCGGCGACCAGCGGAGAGAACGCTGCTGGCGACGTCGCCGGTGTTCTGTATGAAGAGCGCGGCATTCCCCCATACGAATGGCAACCACACGGGGATGCCGAGGAAATCGTTGCTCGCGTAACGCCACGCTCCAGCATGAATACCGAGAGCCTCGGCCGACGGTCCAAAGATGAATCCGACCGCGTAGACAACCAGGCTCGCCCGGGTAGGCCTCAGCAGGAATATCGCCACCCCTACGGCCAAAACGAGCACGATCAGGGCCACCGGGTGTCGCCACAAGGCAGCGGTCACCAGCAGGGTCGAGAAGGCCAGGATGGCACTGATCAGCGCACGGGTGGAGTCTGCCATATGGGAATGCTAGGCCTGGGCCCAGGCCGACAGACAGGCCAGGGCGGTCGCAGCGGCGTTGTCGACCGCCAGCTGCTCGGGTGTCACACGGGGCGAAGCCCCGCTCGACCGCTCTGGCGGCCGGCGCTCAGGAGCGGTCGTCGACGACGTCCAGGTCGTGGAACGTGGGTGGCCCGTCGGCGAACTTCATCATCTCCTGTGAGAACTGCTGGGTCTCGGGCATGTTCGAGTTCTGCATCGCCGACTCGTAGGAGTCGAAGAAGACCACAGTGAAATAATGGTTCGGGTCCTTGCGGTCCCGGCACACGACGCGCCGGCCGGCTGACCGCTTTCCCTCGGTCGCCTTCTCCCAACGCTCGGCGACCTCCTGCATGCCGTCGATGTTGGCGCTCCGATACTCGATGATCTGCACAAAGCTCATGTGCACCGCCCCCCTTTTGGCCGATCTCATCATGCTCTCACGTATCCGGCACCGGTGAGAGGGGATCGCTGCCAGCGTCGGCCGAAATCCACACCCGGCGCGGTGTCAGCTCACGAGCGGCGGCGCTTGCGACGTGAGTTGACCCCCGCCTCGATCTCCGCCACCAGCTCTCCGGCCAGGGATATCAGGGCCGATCCGGGGCGGCGGCCGTAGGTCGCGGCGATGGCTTCTCGCTGGGGGAGGGCGGTCTTGGCCAGCCAGACCCGGGCCTCCTCGAGGCTGGCCGTGGCCTCGTCCCACGACCGGGTGCCGGCCCGCACGCGGTTCAGCACCACCAGCGCCGGCACACGGGCATCCCGGGCCAGGTCGAGGGTGTTGTCCAGCCGATCGAGGTCGGACCAGCTGGTCTGGGACGGCACGACCACCACATCGGCGATGTCGACGGCGGCGGAGACGATCGGCAGCTGGCCGGGCGGGGTGTCCACGACCACCACGGGATAGCTGCTGCCGATCCCACTGAGGCGTCGGCGGAGATCCCGGGTGGGTAGCGACACCGTGACCGCCCGGAGCCCGGAGCCCTCCTCGGACGCCGTGTCCGACCAGCGCATGGCCGAGGCCTGCGGGTCGGCGTCCACGAGGAGCGCAGATCCGTGCTCGTTGGCGGCGGCCTCGGCCAGGCCTACGGCAACGGTGGTCTTCCCGACTCCGCCCTTCAGGGCTGCAACGACGATCAGCACGGCTCGGAGCCTACGCGGCGCGGGCCGGGCTTCTCCACGTCCCGGTCAGTCCGCCCACCGGACGGCGCAACTGCTCCACCGCCCGCTCACGGTCCTCAACTGAGGCGAGGCGCCCCACAGCCTCGGTGGCCACGGTGCCCAGTATCACCCATTCGTCCCGGTTCGGCCACAGCCTTTGCGGGGATGGTCGCTGGCACCGCCGCCGGCGGCGGTGACCTGTCGCTACGCCGACTTAGGGCCGAAAAAGGTCCGGAGCAGGGGCTCGTAGTGCTCGAGCGGCTCGCTTCGGTAGTCGCTGTCGAAGGCCACCTGGTCGTACTTGGCGCAGAACTCGGCCGTGTAGTCGAAGTACGGCGAGTCCCGGTGGGCGTCGCGGGCGTCCTTGTCCAGCCCGATGTGGTGCCAGAAGTAGTAGCCCTGGAATGTCCCGTGGTGGGCGACCATCCAGTGGTTCGCCTCCGACACGAAGGGCTGCAGGATGCCGGCGGCGATGGCCGGATGGTTGAACGGGGCCAGGGTGTCGCCGATGTCGTGGAGGAGCGCGCACACCAGGTACTCGTCGTCACGACCGTCCCGCTCGGCTCGGGTCGCCGTCTGCAGCGAGTGCTCGAGGCGGTCGACGGGGAACCCGCCGTAGTCGTTGCGGAGGTAGCCCAGCTGCTCGAGGACGCGATCGGCGACCATGCTCTGGGTCACCTGGAGCTGGGGCATGATCGCCGCCCAGTCCTCCCTGGTGGACTCGTCGAAGCTCTTGAACGAGGCTCGCACACCCGTCGTCGTCATCGGTCGTCAGTCCTCCCACCTGGGGGGTTGGTACTGCTTAGACCTTACCCGCAGCATGAGGGCGGCGAGCCAGGCTCGCGGCATGCTGGACAAGATGCTGCCATGAAGGACGCGTCCGAGGCCTTTGCCGAGCGGGTGCGGGCCGTCATCGGAGGGCTCCGTCCCGGCGAGGTCGTGACGTACGGCGAGGTGGCGGCCGAGGCCGGCGCTCCCGGCTCAGCGCGAGCCGTCGGGAGGTTGCTCAGCACCGACGCCCATCACGACTTGCCCTGGTGGCGGGTGGTCACCTCCACGGGACGACTGGTGCCCGGCCACGAGCGTCGCCACGCCCGCCTGCTCCGCGCCGAGGGGGTGAGCGTCACGGGCGGTCGGGTCGACCGCGTGCGACGCTAGCCGTTCGCAAGGTTCATGATGCCGCCCTCGATCAGAGGGCTACCCCGCTGCGGGCTCGGCCAGCCACTGGGCGAGCTCGATCGTGACGCCGCCGGGTCCTCGCAGGAAGACGAGCTTCCTGTCGTGGAACGTCATGACCTCGTTGCGGAGCCCTGTCCCGCCCGCCTGCAGCTTGTCGATCATGGCGTCGATGTCGTCGACACGGAAGCACACGTGGTTGAACCCCGTTCGAGCCAGGTTGCCAGTCTCGGCGTCGACCTGGACCGGTGGGTTGTGGAACCGGAGGAGCTGCACCTCCTGGTGAGAATCGGCGCCGTTCAGAGCGAGCGTCACGTGGTCGGCTTCCCAGTCGGCGATGCCCATGTACTTCGACATCTGGTCTCCGCTCACGACGACGTTGTGCGTCTCTTCGAACCCGAGCAGCTCGAAGAACCGACTGGCCTCGTCGAGGTCGGTGACCACGATCGTCACGTGATCGAATCCTGGTCGCATGCTCTCAATGTACGGCGATCCGACGCATCGCGCCGGCGTGAACGCGGCGCGCGATCCCTTATGTCCCGAACGTCCCGGGAGGCGCGTCGGGGCGCTGGTCGCCCACGATGGCTTCGGCCTCGATCTCCACTTTCCAGCGGGGGTCGAGGAGCCCGGCCACGACCACCATGGTGGCCGCCGGTCGGACGTCGCCGAAGACAGCTCCATGGACGCGACCGACTGCGTCGGCATCGGCCCGGTCGGTGACGAACATCCTCGTCCGCACGACGTCGGCGAGCTCAGCGCCGGCGTCGGCGAGTGCGGCGGCGAGGATCTCCAGGCATCGACGAGCCTGGGTCTCGGCGTCAGGCGGGCACGAGCCGTCCGGCCAGACGGGAGCGGTCCCCGAGACGACGACGCGGTCGTCGACCCTGATCGCCCGGCTGAAGCCGATGGCCGCCTCGAAGGGTGATCCCGATGAGACGCGCTTGCGATAGGCCACGCCCGACAGCCTATGGAGGTGGTGATGCCTCGCCGGGTCGAGACGTCGTCACGGTCGCTGGTTCGCAGCGTCGGCCTCGACGAGGCGGTACGCGAGCTCGACCTGCACCAGGCCGGTAGCGACGGCGACCACGATCATCACCACGAGTCGCGCACCGATGTCGATCACGAGCGGCTCACCGTGTACGGCGTCCTGTACTGCTGTAACGACCCAGTCGGCGATCGAGAACGGCACGGCGACCAGGATGAACGTCAACCAGAAGCGATGGCGCACGAGCTGCACCGACCGCCGCATGGCCCGTAGCGCCGACAGCCCCTCGATGTTGACGATCGGGGCCGCAAGGCAGAGGAGGGCGAAGAGCACGAGCCCTGGCACGATCAGGGCGAGGGTGCCGACCGTGACGAGGCCGGTCACCAGGACGTCGGCCAGGATCAAGCGGCGGTAGGGAAGCGTTCGCAGCACCCTGAGGACCCCTTGTTCAGGGGCGCCGTACCTGGCCTGGCCCACCATGCGCTCGAGCAGACCGGCGAAGAAGACCTCGCCGAATAGATCGACAGAAAAGGCCAACACCCCGACGGGGACGGCCAGGGCCGCCGCGCTGTCGGCGACCAAGGCGTCGCTCGCCGTCTCGGCCGCGGCCGAGACCCCGAAGACGATGACCGCGGCGGCGAGGACACGCCTCCAGTGGACGCGCCCGGTGTGGGCAGCACCTGCGACGACCTGGCGGCCACGTATCGCGTGTCGAGCGTGGTCGTCACGCATCCCCAACCTCGACCGCGCCCTCACGCCGTCAAATATCTGTCGATCACGCGGTGCATGTGGAGGAGATTGCTCTCCTGGCGGGGGTTGAGCCGGAGCCCGTGGCAGGCGCGGGACTTCATGCCCGCCTGGATGTGGGCCATGTTGGCGAAGTCCTGGTTGGTGATCAGGCCCCAGTCCTTTGCCGTCCAGTCGGGGTAGAACTTCCGCTCCGGCATCTTCCAGGGCTCGTCGGGGCCGGGCCACTGCAAGGTCCACAGGTCCTTGATGGAGGAATCGGGATCGAGCCCGTTGGGACGGACGCGGAAGAGAATGGCCGTCCCGGGGTACGTCGGGCCCACCATGTTCGGGAACCAGTACACGTCGTCGGCGCTCGTCATCTTGTCCCGATCGAGGCCGGAGACGTCGAGGCCACGCGACCGGAGCATCTCCATGCGACGCTGCTGGTACGCCTCGAGCAGCGACGTTCCCGGCGGGAGGGGCGAGCTGCGCAGCTCGTCGACGATCTCCCGCTCCTCCCGGTAGAACAACCCGCCCAGGCCGGAGACGAGCGACGAGAGGATCGCACCCTCGTCGATCTCGTCGTCCCGGAGGCCGAGACGGGGGCTGGGGCGAAGCTCACGACGGGCGTGGGCGAGCCTGCCGTAGTGGGCGTGGGTGTCGAACTGGACGTACTCCATGTTGACGTCGTCGGTCCAGGCCAACAGCTGGGGGTGGGTGCCCTGCACGTGGTAGCCCTCGTTGAAGGCGTCGACGACGACCTTCCAGTTGGCGGGCAGGATCGTGGTCCGATAGGTGGCGAAGCGCATCTGGTCGAGGTGGAAGGGCCCGAGGAGCTTGGGAATGGGATCGAGGAAGTCGATCAGGGGCTCGGCGGCGCGGTCCATGTTCACGAACACGAAGCCTCCCCAGCGTTCGGCCCGCACCTCGTGCAGGCGGAGGTCCGACGGCACCTCCGGGAACTCGTGGCGGTCGACGATCTCCGTCAGCTGGCCGTCGAGGGCGTAGCGCCAGGCGTGGTACCGGCATCGAATCTGGCCGTCACCAAAATTGCCTCGTCCGTCGGCCAGCCTGGTGCCCCGGTGCAGGCACGTGTTGAAGTACCCCTTGACGGTCCCCGGGTCCGTGCGCACGACGAGGATGGACTGGTCGCCGATCGTGTACTCGAGGTAGTCACCTGTTTCGGGCAGCTCCTCCTCCCGGCAGGCCACCTGCCACACGCGCGGCCACAGCTTCTCCATCTCGAGATCGAGGAACTCCTGCGAGACGTACCGCTCCTTGGGGACCAGCCCGTCGGCCCCCACCGACATCGCCGTGGCGTCGCGGATCGACATGACCCGGCTCGCTCCTTCCTGCCAGAATGCGCCTCTAGCTTCGCGCCCGGCGACTCCGGCCGCTTGCTGGCCAGGGAAGGTGGACGCTGATGGAGTTCAACCTGGCCGATCTGTTCGAGCGCGTGGCCGACACGGTCGGCCACCGCCGGGCCCTGGTGTCTGGGGACCGCCGTGGCGCACGGCCTGGCGGGCCTCGGGGTAGGGCCGGGCGATCACGTCGGCCTCTTTCTCTACAACTGCGCCGAGTTCGTCGAGACGATGCTCGCGTGTTTCAAGCTGCGGGCCGTACCCGTGAACGTCAACTACCGCTACGTCGGCGACGAGCTCGCCCACCTGTTCTCCGACGCCGACCTGGTGGCCCTCGTCCACCACCGCGACCTCGGGCCTCAGGTGGCTTCGGTGCCGAGCCGGCCGCCTTCGCTCCGGGTGCTCATCGAGGTGGCCGATCGGCGCGATGTCGGCGATACCGACCGGCTGTGCTACGAGGACGTGCTGGCCTCCGGGTCGGCGACGCGGGACCTCGGTCCGCGGTCGGCGGACGACCATTACGTGTTGTACACGGGAGGGACGACCGGTCTGCCCAAGGGTGTGGTGTGGCGGCACGAGGACATCCTCTTCGTCACGCTCGGTGGTGGGAACCCTGGCGGCCCACCCATCGAGCGCCCGGAGGAGGTCGGCGAGCGCGCCCGCGTCAACCGGTCGCACCGGATCGCGCCGTTCCTGCCTCCGGGCGATCCTGGTCCCGACGAGTTCGTGGCCCTGTCTCTCGGTCCGCTGATCCACGCCAGTGGCCAGTGGACGGCGCTCAGCACGCTCCTCGGCGGGGGCAAGCTCGTGCTCTATACGCACCGGAGCATGGACATGAGCCGGGTGCTCGAGCTGGTGGAGTCGGAGCGCGTGACCATGCTGACGATCGTGGGGGACACCAGCGGACGCCCGCTCGTGGAGCTCCTCGAAGCCCGACCCAGTTCGTACGACACGTCCTCGGTGCGCCTGCTCGGATCGGGCGGCAGCATCCTCACGGCCGGCATCAAGGACCGGCTGCTCGCGTCCCTGCCGAGCGTCCTCGCCATCAGCGAGGCGGTGGGCTCCTCGGAGGCGCCCGTGCAGGCCACGGCCATCGCCACCAAAGGTGCGCCGGCGTCGTCGCTCAGCTTCGCGGCGCGCGACGTCACGATGGTGGTGGACGACGACCTTCGACCCGTCACCCCAGGGTCGGGGGATATCGGACGGCTGGCGACGCGGGGCCGCGGGCCGATCGGCTACCACAAGGACCCGGCGAGAACGGCCCGGACCTTCGTCGAGATCGACGGCGCCCGATGGTCGCTGCCGGGCGACATGGCGACCGTCGAGGCGGACGGGACCATCCGGCTGCTGGGCCGGGGGTCCATGTGCATCAACACCGGCGGCGAGAAGGTCTACCCGGAGGAGGTGGAGGCGGTCATCAAGGCCCATCCACACGTCGCCGACGCGGTGGTCGTGGGCGCGGAGGACCGCCGATGGGGCCAGCGCGTCGTGTGCGTCGTGCAGCCCACGCCCGACGGCGCCCCCACGTTGGAGGAGCTCCAGGCGCACTGCCGGGCGCACCTTGCCGGGTACAAGGCGCCCCGGGCCCTGTACCTGGTGCACGAGGTCGAGCGCTCAGCGGCGGGCAAACCCGACTACCGGTGGGCCAGCGCGGTCGTCTCGGCGGTCGCCCCCTCGGGCACCTGAATGCCATACTGCTGCCGGGAGGGCGATGTGACCGACGACCTGGCCGCGGGGCGGAAGGCCTACGCCGAGCACCGCTGGGCGGACGCCTACGCGCACCTGTCGTCTGCCGATCGGTCCGCAGCGCTCGATCCCTCCGATCTCGAACGGCTCGCCGAGTCGGCGCGGTGGTCGCGCCACTTCGAGACCCTGCTCGACCTGCTGGAGCGGACGGGGTCGGCGTACGGCGAGGCCGGTGACGACCGGGGAGCAGCGCGCCTGGCGCTGTCCCTCGCGCGCGAGCACTTCCAGCGCGGCGACAGCGCCGTCAGCAGCGGCTGGCTGGCTCGGGCCTCGACGCTGCTCAGCGACGACACCGAGTGCGCCGAGTACGGCCTCCTGCAGTGGATGATGTGCCGGGCCATGTCCGAGAGCGGCAACGTCGACGCCCACCGCGACCTCGCCGTGCGGGTCGCCGAGCACGGCCGGCGCCTGCGGGCGCCCGACCTCGAGGGCCTGGGCCTCCTGGACCAGGGCCACGCCCTGATCGTCGAGGGCCGGTTGGACGAGGGGATGGCTTTCATCGACGAGGCCAACGCCCTGGCCGCGAGCGGGTCGCTGACGCTCATGGCGGCGGGCACGATCTACTGCTCGACCATCTTCGCCTGCCGCAACCTGGGTGACTGGCGGCGCGCCGGCGAGTGGACCGACACCGCGTCGCGGTGGTGCGAGCGGCAATCGGTGAGCGGCTTCCCCGGCCTCTGCCGGTTCCACCGGGCCGAGGTGCGGCGGCTGCGGGGCTCGCTGGACGAGGCCGAGCGGGACGCCGTCGATGCTGCCGACGAGCTCATGGGATCGGCACCGCGCTTCGCCGCCTGGGCCTTCCACGAGCTGGGGGAGGTCCGCCGCCGGCGAGGCGATCCGTCCGGGGCGACGGCAGCCTTTCGCCGGGCGTCGGAGCTCGGTTTCGATCCCCAGCCGGGCCTCGCCCTGCTACGCCTCGACCAGGGCCAGCCCGACGCGGCCCTGCAGGCCGTCTCGAACGCCTTGGCAGACGAGTCCGGCTTCGTCCAGGAGCAGCGCGCATTTCTCCTGCCCGCGCAGGTGACCATCGCCGTGGCGGCCGGCGCCGTCGACGTCGCCCGCGCCGCAGCGTCGGCTCTGACGACGCTGGCCGAGGCCAGCACCACTTCTGCCGTGGCCGCTAGCGCCGCCGGTGCGCGAGGACAGGTCGCGCTGGCCGAGGGACGCGTGGACGATGCCATCCACGAGCTCGGCCGCTGCGTCGCGGGGTGGGCCGAGCTCGACGCTCCCTACGAGGCCGCCCAGGCCAAGGTCGAGCTGGCTCGCGCCTACGACGGGGCCGGACGTCACGACGACGGGGTGATGGAGCTCGAGTCGGCGCGGGCCGGCTTCGAGCGGATCGGGGCCGCCGCGGCGGCAGCCGACCTGACGTCCCGCCTCTCGGCGTGGGCATCGGGACGACGTCCGGTGCGGACGTTCATGTTCACCGACATCGTCGGGTCGACCAAGCTGGTGGAGGCGCTGGGCGACGAGGCCTGGGACGCCCTGCTGACGTGGCACGACCGCACCCTGCGCTCGGTGTTCGAGCAGTTCGCGGGCGTGGAGATCAAGCACGAAGGAGACGGCTTCTTCGTCACCTTCGACGACACGTCCGGAGCGGTGGAAGCGGCGCGCGCCATCCAACGACGGCTCGCAGACCACCGGAGAGAACACGGCTTCGCCGTGCAGGTTCGCATCGGCCTCCACACCACCGAGGCGACGGAGCGCCACGGCGACTACGGCGGGAAGGGTGTGCACGAGACGGCGCGCATCGCCGCCGCTGCTGGCGCCGGCGAGATCGTCGCCGACTTGAGGATGCCGCCGCAGGTGGTGGTGCCGTCGGCAGCCAGACAGGCCGGGTCCGGCTCCCCCGCCCGCACCCGCTCGAGCACCTCGGGCATCGGCCTGCGGTCGCCGCACGACATGCAGACCGACCAGTGGATCGTCCCGTGGATCTCGACCACCCTCGCCGGGTCGTTGCCTGCCCGCTGGTGGAGCCCGTCGATGTTCTGGGTGACGAGGGTGTCGAGCTTGCCTCGTCGCTCGAGGGCCACCAGGGCACGGTGGCCGGCGTTCGGCTCGGCCTTCCATGCGGGAGAGCTGAGCCGGTCCTGCCACGAGCGGCGGCGGACTTCCGGGTCCTCGAGGTAGTGCTGGATGGAGGCCCGACGCTCGGCCCCCGGGTTCTTGGTCCACACGCCTTGAGGCCCGCGGAAGTCGGGGATCCCCGAGTCGGTCGAGATCCCCGCGCCGGTGAGGACGACGACGCGGTTGGCGGCGTCTATCCACCCCCGGACGACATCGATCTGGTCTGTGGGCGGCACAGCACCAAGCATCGCATCCCGAGGTCT
>VAWP01000065.1:3783-25527 GCA_005888295.1 Actinomycetota bacterium | reverse complement strand
TACTCGACCCAGGTCTCGAGCAGGTCCGGGGTGAAGACGCCCCCGACCTGGAGGAACTTCTGGTCGGACTCGAGGGCCTCGAGGGCCGCCTCCAGCGATCCGGGAACCTGGGGTACGAGAGCCAGCTCCTCGGGCGGGAGGTCGTAGAGGTCCTTGTCGACCGGGTCGGGCGGCTCGATGCGGTTCTGCACACCGTCGAGGCCCGCCATGAGCATGGCGGCGAAGGCCAGGTAGGGGTTGCAGGACGGATCGGGTGGGCGGAACTCCACGCGCTTGGCCTTCGGGCTCTTGGAGTACAGCGGGATCCGGCAGCAGGCCGAGCGGTTGCGCTGGGAGTAGACGAGGTTGACGGGCGCTTCGTAGCCGGGCACCAGCCGCTTGTACGAGTTGGTCGTCGGTGCCGCGAAGGCCAGGATGGCCGGGGCGTGGTGGAGCAAGCCGCCGATGTACCAGCGCCCTTCGTCTGACAGCCCGGCGTAGCCGGTCTCGTCGTAGAAGAGGGGCTCGCCGCCCTTCCACAGCGACTGGTGGGTGTGCATGCCCGACCCGTTGTCCTGGAACACGGGCTTGGGCATGAACGTCGCCGTGTACCCGGCATCCCGCGCCACGCACTTCACGATGTTGTCGATCTCCGCCTGTCCGGCCGTACCCACCTCGTGGTGGTGCACCTCGATGTCGATCCCCATGCGCTGCATGGTGAGGATCATCTCCGAGCGCAGGTCCTGGAAGTGGTCCATGGGCGGGACCGGGAAGTACCCCTCCTTGTACCGGGGCTTGAACCCGAGGTTGGGACCCTCGTCCTTGCCCGAGTTCCAGATGCCCTCGATGGAGTCCACCGAGTAGAACGCCGACCGCTGGTCCTGGTCGAAGCGGACGTCATTGAACACGAAGAACTCGGCCTCCGGGCCGAAGTAGGCGGTGTCGGCGATCCCCGTCGAGATGAGGTAGTCCTCCGCCTTCTTGGCCACGTACCGCGGGTCGCGCGTGTAGCTCTCGCCGGTCACCGGGTCGTTGACGAAGCAGTTGATGTTGAGCGTCCGGTGCTGGCGGAAGGGGTCCACGACCGCCGTGTTGGCGTCGGGCAGGAGGATCATGTCCGACTCCTGGATCTCCTGGAACCCCCGGATCGAGGAGCCGTCGAAGCCGAAGCCCTCCTCGAAGCCATCCTCGGTGAGCTGGCCGACCGGCACGGAGAAGTGCTGGGTCAACCCCGGGAGATCGCAGAACCGGAAGTCGACGATCTCGATGTCCTCGTCCTGGGCGAGGCGCAGCACCTCGGCGGGCGTCCGTTCCTGCACTGGTCCTCCTGTGTCGTCGGGCCGCCCTCCCGGGGCGACCTGTGCGCTCGGGCCGGCCTCCCGGGCCGGCCTTCCGTCCTCGGGCCGGCCTCCCGGGCCGGCCTTCCGTCCTCGGGCCGCCCTCCCGGGCCGGCCTCTGGCCTCTGTCCTCGGGCCCGCCTTCCGGGCCGGCTGGTTGCTCGGCGTGACGCCGCATTGCGCCGGACGACAGCGTCGTCGCCTGGCATTTCCCGCCTGTTGCCCCAGTGTGAACATGCTGTGAACCGGGCCTCGACGGCGGCTGGCGCCTGCGAGACTAGTGCGCGTCGGTCGAGGCAAGCCCGGAGGGCAGCCATTCGGAGGGCAGTCATGCAGAGCCAAGAGGAATACGTGCTGAGGATGGTCGAGGAGCGGGGCGTCCGCTTCGTCCAGCTCTGGTTCACCGACGTCCTGGGAACACCGAAGACCTTCAGCATCACGCCGGCCGAGCTGGAGAACGCCCTCGAGGAGGGCATGACGTTCGACGGCTCGTCGATCGACGGGTTCAGCCGGATCCAGGAGAGCGACGTCCTGGCCCGGCCCGATGCCAAGACCTTTCAGATCCTTCCTTGGAGGACCGACGAGGGAGCGGTGGCGAGGGTCTTCTGCGACGTGACGAACCTGGACGGCTCCCCCTTCGAGGGCTGCCCCCGTCACGTGCTGCGCCGCTGCCTGGAGCGGGCCCGGGAGCGGGGGTTCTCCTTCTACGCCGCCCCCGAGCTCGAGTACTTCTACTTCGCCGACGCCGACCCGTCCCATCCTCCCCAACCCCTCGACCGGGGCTCCTACTTCGAGCTCACCGTGGCGGACCTCGCCGGCGACCTGCGCAAGCGGACGGTGCTGACCCTCGAGGACATGGGCATCCCCGTCGAGTACGCCCAGCACGAGGACGCGCCGAGCCAGCACGAGATCGACCTTCGCTACACCGACGCCCTCACGATGGCGGACACGGTGATGACGGTGCGTCTCGTCGTCAAGGAGATCGCCCAGGAACGCGGTGTCCACGCCAGCTTCATGCCCAAGCCCATGGCCGGAGTGCAGGGCTCGGGGATGCACACCCACTTCTCGCTGTTCGAGGGTGACGTCAACGCCTTCCACGACCCTGGCGACGAGCACGGCCTCTCGAAGGTGGCCAAGGGCTTCATAGCCGGTCTGCTGCGGCACGCCTCCGACATCACCGCGGTCACCAACCAGTGGGTCAACTCCTACAAGCGCCTCGTGCGCGGCTACGAGGCGCCCGTCCACCTCTCGTGGGCGCGCAACAACCGGTCGGCGCTGGTACGGGTGCCGGTGATCAAGCGGGGCAAGGTGGACTCCACCCGGATCGAGTACCGGGCGCCCGACCCGGCCTGCAACCCGTACCTGGCCTTCGCGGTCATCCTCGCCGCCGGGCTGAAGGGCATCGAGGAGGGCTACCAGTTGCCCCCCGAGGCGGCGACGAACCTCTACACCATGACGCCCGAGGAGCTGGCGTCCGAGGGCATCCGCCCCCTACCCGCCAGCCTGGCCGACGCCGTCGCCGCCATGGAGAGCTCGGAGCTGGTCGCCGAGACCCTGGGCGAGCACGTCTTCGAGTGGTTCATCCGGAACAAGCGGGCCGAATGGGCCGACTACAAGACCCAGGTGAGCCAGTTCGAGCTGGACCGCTATCTCCCGCAGCTGTAGGAGCCCAGAAGGAACCTCAGTGGAGCCCCTCCTGCTCTTCCCCGACCCAGCGCCGGCCAACCTGGTCCAGGCCCTGGAGCTGGCTGGATACGGGTGGCGCGCCGCGTCCATGGTCGAGCAGGCGGCGGCGATCGAGCCGATCGAGGGATGGGCGGGTGCAGTGATCTCGGTGGACGAGGACGCCGACGCTGGCTACGCCCTGTGCCGGGCGCTTCGCAAGCGGGAGCCGGTGGTCCAACCCATCCTGCTCATGGTGAGCGGGCAGCAGGTGGGCGACCTCCAGGTGCGAGAGGACCTGTTCGACGACTTCTGCCTGACGCCGTTCCGTCCTGCCGAGCTCCAAGCGCGGCTCGAGCATCTCCTCGTACGCAGCGGACGCGGCACGCGACCCGAGCTCGTCGAGCACGGACCCCTGGCGCTCAACCTGGAGACCTACCAGGCTGCCGTCGAGGGCCGGCCCCTCGACCTCACGTACATGGAGTACGAGCTGCTCCGGTTCCTCGCCACCCACCCGGGCAAGGTCTTCACGCGCGAGATCCTGCTCAGCCGGGTCTGGGGCTACGAGTACTTCGGCGGGGCGCGCACAGTCGACGTCCACGTACGACGCCTGCGGGCCAAGCTCGGCGAGGAGCACGCCAACCTGATCCAGACCGTGCGCTCGGTCGGCTACCGCTTCGGGCAGCCGAAATGGTCGCTCTGAGCCGGGCCTGAGTCGCTGCGCTAGACGCTAGGCGCGGCCCCGCGTGGGCCAGTCCTGAGGCAGGCCGTCGGCCATCCACGCCGCCGCCGCCACAGCGGCAAAGGCGGCGTCGGAGCCGTTGACCGGAGGGCTCTCGCTCGGGACGATCTCGACGAGCACGGGCGGGGTGTCCCTGGCGGACATGATGCCGAAGGAGCGGATGGTGAGGTCTGTGGGCTCACCATCCTCGTCGACGGCCAGGCCCTCGGAGCGCACCCAGCTCATCGCCATGTGGGCGGCGCCGGTGCAGTAGGAGCGCAGGACGATCTCGTCGAGCGGGAGGCCGCACGACACCCGGACTGTGACTGCGCCGTCCGGCCCGATCGACGCCTCGGCCGCCGCGCCTGAAGGCAGGTCGATCCGCACCGGCCCTCCGGCCTCGACGCGGCCACCCTCACCTCCGAGACGCGACACCACGGCGAGGAGCACGGCCGCCTCCACCCAGCCCGCACCGCGAATGTCGCTCGACGTGGCCGGGCCGGCGGCGTCCACCTCCTCCACGACCAGACCAGGAGCGACCGAACGGATCGCCTCGGCGACGCCGGGTGTCCGGACGACGCGCATCACGCCGCTGCCGTCGAGCCCGATGCCAGCGGCGACGGGAGGGCGCTTGGGTCCCAGCCGCACCGTGTCCTCTCGCGAGAGAAGGACGCGTACAGGCCGACCCAGCTCGTCGGCCAGCCGCCGGGCTGCCTCCGGGGCGGGCGACGCCCGCTTGCCACCGAAGGCGCCGCCGTTGGCGAGCGGTGTGGCGGGCTCGCCCCCGGGTCGGCACCACGAGGCGTCGGTCTCGAGGTAGGCCGGCTCGACCCACGTCGTGCGCAGGGTCAACGGCCACTCCCCGGGCGGCACCTCCAGCGGGTGGCCCAGCTGGACCGGGCTGCGTCGCCCCTGCACCTTGCCGGCAGCCACCCGAGCCTCGCGGAGCGTCTCGCCCACGGCCCAGCCGCCGTCGCCGTCGGGCACGGCGACCAGGGCGTCGGCGGGGGCCGTGTCGTCGGCGAAGCCACCCTCGCCGAGCGGCACGGCGGGGCCCACCGTCTGCGGGTTCCCACCCTCGAGGGCGGCCCTGCGGCCGGCGGCGGCGACGTCCCGACCAGGCGTCGGACCGCTGGCGTGACCGTCCACCAGCCGGGCTGCGTCAAAGATGGTGCGCCACCCCGTGCACCGGCAGAGGTGTGCGGCGAGCGCCCGCCCGACCGATGCCTCGTCGGGAGCTTCGTCGCCGCGCCGTCGCAGCGCGGCCAGGCGCATGACGATGCCGGGGGTGCAGAACCCACACTGGCTCGCCCCGGTGGCGGAGAACGCCTCGGCCCAGCATCGGCGCTCGGCCGGCTCGAGACCCTCCAGGGTGGTGACCGAGCGACCGGCCACCCGCCTGGCCGGCGTGACGCAGGCGACCCTTGGCGCCCCCTCGACCCACACCGTGCAGCACCCGCACTGGCCCTGGGGGCTGCAGCCGTCCTTGGCCGTCCGCAGTCCCAGCCGGTCCCGCAGCACCTCGAGCAACGACGACCCGTCGTCGGGGACCTCGACCGGGCGACCGTCGACGACCAGGCGGACGGACATGGCTACGGGGAGGGGAGCGCTGGCAGCAGCGTGAACGGGCGTGATCGCGACAAGAACGGATCGCCGGGCGGCCGCGAGCCGTTCTTGTCGTGGGTGCGCGCGCTATGCGCGCCTCGCCGCTGCAAGGTCGTGTCGGAGCGGCGCCGACGACCGTTCCTGTCGCGAGAACGCGCGCACCGGCACCGGCGCCGGCTCAGCTGAAGGACGAACCACACCCGCAGGTGCGGGTGGCGTTGGGGTTGCTGATGTGAAAGCCGGCCCCCTGGAGCCCGTCCTTGTAGTCCAGCGTGGCGCCGGCGAGCTGCTCGGCGCTGGCCGGGTCGACGACGACCTTGACGTGTCCGAAGCTGCGGACGATGTCCTCGTCCTCCAGCTCGGAGTCGAAGAACATCTCGTAGCTGAAGCCGGAGCAGCCACCGGGACGCACGGCCACCCGCAGGGCCAGCTCGGCGTTGCCCTCCTGGGCCAGCAGGTCCGCCACCTTGGTCGTCGCCTGGTCGGTCAGGGTGATGGGGCTGGGCCGCCGGCCGATGTTCACTGACGTCATGCTCACGGATCGCGCCTCCTCGGACTCTGCTCCAAAAGACTACCGGACCACCAGCTCTACCCGGCAGGGATCGCGGTCGGTCAGGGTGGCGAAACTGGCGACCGACGCCCCTCCCACCCGCTCGACGATGCCCTCCACGATGCCGCGATGCAGGCAGCACACCAGCTCCGGGTGCGCCTCGGCCAGCTCGCGGTACGGACAGCGCGTGAACGAGACCGTCGTGCTGGCCTCGGCGCAGCTCGTGGAGGGATCGAACCCCAGCTCGGCCAGCTCGTCCACCAGAGCGGCCACGCAGGGGTTGTCCTCCGAGACGCCGGCGGCCCCCGGCTCCTCCTCGCTACCGCGCGACCCCTCGGTCTCGTGGCGGCCCCACGTCCGGCCGACCTCGGCCACGTCGTCGTCCCCCGGGCGCAGCTCGGCGGCCAACTGGGCCAGGAGGTCGGCCAGCAGCGGGTAGGCGGGGGGCTCGAGGCCCAGCGACGGGGCGCCATCGGTGAGCATGTACCGGTGCTGCGGTCGTCCGACGCTGCCCTGGCTGGCCGACTCGACGTCGAGCAGCCCGACCTCGCGCAACCGCTCCAGGTGGGGCCGGACGGTGTTGGGATGCAGGTCGAGGACCTCGGCGATGTCCGAGGTCGACAGCGGAACGGGCGACGACGCCACCTCGCTGTAGATGGCGTACCGGGTCCGGTCGCCGAGGGCCCGGAACACCGAGAGCTGCTCAGGTGCCGGCTGCTTCGCCGCCCCTGGCCCCGAGTGCGTCGCTGGCCCCTGTGCCACGATCGAATACTACTGTCCGAGACCGGTAGAATTCACGCGTGTCCGCAAAGGCCCCCCCGCCCCCGGCCGACGAGGCCGTCGTCTCCGCCCTCCGTGGGGTCATCGACCCCGAGCTGGGTGACAACGTCGTCGACCTCGGCATGGTCCGCGGGGTGCAGGTCGACGCCGGCGGCGAGGTCGAGGTCGAGCTGGCCCTCACCATCGCCGGCTGCCCGCTGCGCACCCAGCTGCGGGGTGACGTCGAGGCGCGCGTCGGCGGGCTCCCCGGCGTCGGCTCGGTGACCGTGCGCATGGCCGAGATGACGGCCGAGGAGCGCAGCCGGGTGATGTCCCGCGCCAGATGGAAGGCCCGGGAGCGGCCGTCCGCGACCGAGATCCCGGCGAGCGCCCGCGTGGTGGCGGTGGCCTCCGGCAAGGGAGGGGTCGGCAAGTCGTCGGTCACCGTGAACCTCGCCGCCGCGCTGGCGGCGCGCGGCCTGACCGTGGGGTTGCTCGACGCCGACATCTGGGGCTTCTCGATCCCACGCATGCTCGGCATCGAAGGGCGCATCGAGGCCGAGGGGACCACCGAGGCGTGGTCGATGATCCCCATCACCAAGCCCGTCGGCTCCGGCCAGCTGAAGGTCGTGTCGATGGGCTTTCTCGCCCAGGGCGAGGACGAGGCGATCATGTGGCGAGGCCTGCTCCTCAACCGCGCCCTGCAGCACTTCATCGAGAACGTGCGGTGGGGCGATCTCGACTACCTGCTCGTCGACATGCCACCGGGGACCGGGGACATCCAGATGGGCCTGGCCCGGATGCTGCCGCGCACCGAGCTGATCATCGTCACCACCCCGGCTCTGGCCGCGGCCAAGGTGGCCACCCGCGCCGCCGACATGGCCCGCAAGGGCTACCTCCGCGTGGCCGGCGTGATCGAGAACATGACCGCCTTCGTCTGCGAGCACGGCGACTCCTACCCGCTGTTCGGCCAGGGCGGTGGTCAGCGGGTCGCGGACGACATCGGCGCGCCGCTCATCGGCGCCGTGCCGCTCGATCCTGCCGTCGCGCTCGGCGGCGACGCCGGCACTCCGGTGGCCCTGGACGGCGAGGGACCCACGGTCGAGGCGTTCGCCAGCATCGCGAGCCGGCTGGTCGACGAGGTTCTCCCGGTGGTGGAGATGTCGGGTTGCACGGCGCGGCTGCTCGATCGGGTCGAGGCCGCGCTCGACAGCTGACGCCTGCAGCTGGCGTCGATCAGGCCCCGACGGCGCCGCTGCGGGGCACGGGAAGGGTGAGGGCGAAGCAGGCGCCGCCCTCAGAGGCCGGCTCGTACCACACCCGGCCCCCCATGGCCTCGACCAGGCCGCGCACGAGCGACAGGCCGAGGCCGGTACCGCGGGCCCGGTCGCGCTCGCGCAGGGACAGGATCTGCAGTCGATTGAAGAGCCGGGGGATCATCACCGGGGCGACCCCGCCGCCGTTGTCCACGACCGCCAGCTCGACCTCGCCGGCGTCGGCCCGACGCAGCTGGACGGCCACCGGCGGCGCCCCGTGCACGAGGGCGTTCTCCACCAGGTTGGCCATGACCTGCTCCAGCCGACGCGGGTCGGCCTGCACGGGCGTGCCCGACGGCACCTGCACGTCGACCGAGGGGCGCGGGTGGCTCGACAGCATGTCGACCGAGTGGAGGGCCACGTCGACGACCCGTGCCAGATCGACCGGTCGGGGGTTGAGGAGCAGCGAGCTGGCCTCCAGCCGGCTCACGTCGTAGAGGTCGTCGGCCAGGCGGGCGATGCGCTCGGCGTGACGGCGGATCGACTCGCCGGTGCGCTGGATGTGGTCGGGACCGAGCTCCCGGCCGTGGGCCTCGAGGGTCGAGCCCAGGCCGAGGATCGTGCTGAGCGGCGTCCGCAGATCGTGGGTGACGAGGGCGAGGAACTCGTTCTTCTCCGCCTCCAGGTCGTGGGCCGTGGTCGTGTCGCGGACGACGCCCTGGAAGCCCACCAGCCCGGCGTCGTGATAGCGCGGCACCGTGCGGACCTCGAGGACGCGCCGTACGCCGTCGGCCCGCACGATGGTGAGCTCGAGGAGGTCGGCGCCTTCCGGTGGCTCGCTGATGAGGGCGTCGAGCTTGGACGTCGGGTCCAGCGGAACGACGATCTCCGTGAGCCGGCTGCCCTCCAACCCCTCGGTGGGACGACCGAGGATGATCCCCAGGGCGGGGTTGGCGTACTGGATCCGACCCTCGAGATCGACTTCCCAGATACCGCTGAAGGAGTGCTCGACGATGTTCTCGTAGCGGGCCCGGCTCTCCTTCTGCTCCTCGACCACGGCGGCCCAGTAGCCCTGGGCCAGGGCGTCGGTCAGACGATCCATGGCCGGGAGGACCCGGGTCAGCAGCAGCGACAGGGCGAGCCCCCAGTGGCGGCCCCGTTCCTCGGCCAGCTCGACCGCCGTCTGCACCACCAGGTCGCGCGAGATGCGCAGCACGACCAGCAGCTGCGGAAGGGGCGAGCCCGCCCAGGCCGCGCTCGCTCCGACCTCCTGGAGGTCGCCGACCAGCGCCTCGTCGACCTCGGCGCCCTGACCGGTGACGGCGAGAATCGCCTCGAACCGGGCCCTGGCCTGATCGATGAAGCGCGCCTGCTCCGACAGCGACCATCCCCGGGACTCGGGGAACACGGTCGAGAAGATCTCGAACGCCCGTCTGGCCATCTCGTCGGAGCGCCCGTCGAGGGCGTCGAGCAGGCCCTGCGGGTCGACGCTCTCCAGCGCGGCGTCGAGGATGTTGCCCGACCCGTTCTCGGCATTTCGGGCGAGAAAGGCCTTGAGGTCGACCAGGGCGAACTCCGGCCCGCCGGCGCCGGTGCCCAGCGAGGCCAGATAGCCGGTTTCAACGAGTGACTCGACCGACTCGGCCGGGAGGTCGAGGTATTCCGCAGCCTTGGCCAGCGAGACAGGCCGCCGGCTTCCCGTGTCTCGGTCGGGCATGACCCAGTTCTAGTTCGACGCGGGCCGAGATTCACCTACCGGCCCGGCCGTCAGGCCAGAGGGCGTTCATCGCCGAGCCGCAGGCAAGCTACCCTCGTGTCGATGGGGAGCAGCAGACTCGACCCCGAGAGGGATGGGTCGGGAGCAGGGGATACAGGGGACACTCGACGGGTCCGATCGGCCCAGCGCGACCGGAGCGCGCGCCCGGCCGGCGAGCGGCGATCGGGTCTCGATCCGCCACAGTCGCGAGACGACCGGACGGCGAGGAGGAACACCCTGCCGCCGCCCCCGCGCCCGGTGGCCGACAACGGACGCCGGAAGGCGAGCGATGCCCCGTTCGACACCGAGGCGGTCGACGAGGCGGGTGGGGCCGACACCGGAGCCCGTCGGGGTCTTCGCGCCGGACCGGCGGGTGCGGCTGGTGCGGCTGGTGCCGCCGGAGCTGGTGCCGCCGCCGGAGCGACGGTGGCGTCGGACCTACCGGACCCGCCGGAGGCCATGACGTGGCGCCAGCGGCTGCTGCCCAAGACCGTTCGGGGCATGGTCTCGCTCATCGTGGCCGCCTCTCTGGGCGCAGCGTTGAGCGGCACGATCCTCTACGCCTACTACCAGTACCGCCTCACCCAGACCGAGCAGCGGGTGGGCTCGTTCGTCGACGGCTTCGACCAGCGCTTCAAGACCGCCGTGAGCACCATCCAGGCCGATCAGGCCAACGCCCAGGCGTCCATCCAGCGCTCCCTCGGCCCCATCCAGAGCGTGCAGTCCCAGGGGGCGGCCGTCTCCAACCTGCTCAAGCAGACTCAGGCGTCGGTGTGGTTCGTGCACACGGTGGACGCCAACGGTCAGCCTTCGGTCGGCTCGGCGTTCGCCGTCTCGTCCAGCAACGGCAAGACCCTGTTGGTCACCTCGTACAACGCGGTCCAGGCCGCGACGCACCAGCCGGCTCCCACCATCTACGTTCGCAAGGGCGACACCGACACCCCGGCGACGCTGTGGTCCTGGCAGCCGGCCAAGGACCTCGCGCTCCTCACGATCAACCGGGAGAACGTCAAGACGGTGAACTTCGCGACCGGCGACGCGCCGCTCAAGGTCGGTGATCGGGTCTACGCCGTCTCCGGCCTTGGGGCGTCCGGCGGATCGATCACGGCCGGCACAGTCGCCGACGCGTCGTCCAACGTGGTCCAGACCGACGCCGCCGTGGGCACCTCGTTCCAGGGGGGTCCGCTGATCAACAGTCAGGGTGACGTCGTGGGCGTCGCCTCGCGCTCGTACAACCCGCTCGGCTTCACCTCCGACGGGGTCTACTTCGGGGTGCCCATCCAGGCCGCCTGCGACCAGGTCCTCAACTGCCCGGGCGGGTCTCCGCCCTCCGCCGGTCCCAAGTCCTGACCGACGCGCGTCTACGGCGTCGGCAGCAGCCCGGTGGTCGTGGTCGTGCTGTGCGGCGGCCGGGTGGTTGTGGTGCCCGATGACGGGGACGTCGTGGTCGTCGTGGGCTCCTGAGCCGAGGGTGTCGGTGGCTCGAGGAGGTACGGCCCGCCCTGCCCGGTCTGGGCCGGAGTCTGCTGCGATCCCTGCGAGACACCCTGGGGTTGGGTGGGCGGTGCGATGAGCGGTGGGGGCTGGCTGAAGTCGGTGACGGGCACGCCCTGCAGCGCCTGGACCATGAAGTCGTGCCACGCCTGGGCGGGGATGGTGCCGCCGAACACCTGGCCGACACCATTGATCCCGACGAGCGACTTGGTCTCGGAGTCGGAGTTGCCCATCCAGACGGCGGTGGACAGCGTCGGGGTGTAGCCGACGAACCAGGCGTCGTGGAAGCCCTCCGTGGTGCCCGTCTTGCCAGCGGCGGGGCGGCCCAGGTTGGCGTTGGGGTTGCCGGTGCCCTGGGAGATCACGCCCTTGAGGATGTCGGTCACGTTGTCGGCCACGGGCCGGCTCACGACCTGGTCGCCGTTGGGGTGCGTGTTGTCGAGCAGCACCTTGCCGCTCGAGTCGGTCACCTTCATGACCGGTGTCGGGTCGATCTTGACGCCGTGGTTGTCGAAGGTGCCGTAGGCCGACGCCATGTCCAGGGGCGACACGCCGATGACGCCGAGGGTGTAGGAGAGCCCGAACTGCTGGGGGTTGTAGAGCGCGCTGGTGACGCCCGTCCGCTTCGCCATCTCGGCCACGTCCTGCACCCCGGTGTCCCGGATCATCTGGGCGTAGACGGTGTTGATCGACGCCCAGGTGGCGCTGGCGATGCTGGCGGGGCCGCCGCCCCGTCCCTCGGCGTTGTGGATCGTGCAGCCGGGGCCTTTGCAGTTCGGCACCTGGTAGGCGTCCGGAGCTGGATAGGTGCGGCTGGGCAGGAACCCCTTGGACAGGGCGGTGGCGAGCGTGAAGATCTTGAAGGCGGAGCCCGGCTGGCGACCGCCGCCGCCGCCGATCACGGTCCCGCCGTCCCAGCAGGTGGGGGTCACCACTTCCTGGATGGTCGGCGGCGGCCGGGCCGGACACCCGCCCAGGGCCAGGTTGACCTGTGAGGCGGTGTAGTCGCGGCCGCCGACCACCGCCTTCACGTAGCCGGTGGAGGGCTCGATGGAGACCAGCGACATGTCGACCGGTGGCTTGGTGCCGTTGAGCTTGCCGGCCACGGTCGCCTCGGCCGCGCTCTGCACGCGGGGGTCCACGGTCGTCTCGACCCGCAGGCCGCCGTGGAACACCTCACCTGGGCCCAGCTTGGCGAGCAGGTACCGCCGCACGTAGTCCTCGAAGAAGGGAAAGGCGATCTGGGGCTGCTGCGGCGGATAGAACAGTGTGGCCGGCACCGGGGGCTTGGTCTGCGACGCCAGAACCAGGTGCTCCGCCATCGCCGCTGCGTACTGGTCGGGCGACAGGTAGTGCTGGTCGCGCATCAGGCCGAGGACGACCTCCCGGCGGTGCTCGGCCAGCTCGGGGCTGACCAGCGGGTCGTAGAGGCTCGGGGCGGGGATGAGCCCGGCCAGCGTGGCGGCCTCGGACGCGGTCAGCTGGCTCACCGGCTTGCGAAAGTAGGCCTCCGACGCGGCGCCGACCCCGTAGGCCCCTTCGCCGAAGTAGATGGTCGACAGGTAGCGGAAGAGGATCTGGTGCTTGGGGAGCTGCCGGCTGACCTGGGCGGCCAGGATGGCCTCCTGCAGCTTGCGCACGATCGTCCGCTGGCCGCTGGTGTAGGCGTTCTTGGCGTACTGCTGGGTGATGGTCGACCCGCCCTGGACCGTGCCCCGGATGTTGGCCCACACGGCCCGCAGCGTCGAGGTCAGCGACAGCGCGCCCTCGTCGTAGAAGTTGCGGTCCTCGGAGGCGATCACGGCCTGGTCGAGCACCGCGGGGACGTCCTGCTCGGCCACGGGGATGTTCTCGCCGAAGGCGTGGAACTGGCCGAACTCGTGACCGCTGGCATCGAGGAGGTGGCTCACCGCGGACGCGCCGGGCTTGGTCGGGGGCAGGGCCGCGGGGAGGGGCAGGTAGAGGAACGAGGCGAGGACGGTGCCACCAACGGCGAACGGCACCACCACACCGGAGAGCCCCAACACGGCCAGCGGACGCAGCAGCCGTCTCATTTGTGTGCCCCCTATGGTGGCACGACGCACAGCTCCCGCGAACACGGCCCCGGTAGGCTCCGCCAGGTGAGGCCTCCCTCCGTGGACTCGCTGGCCAGGAGCCTCGCCGGCACCGGCCTGCCTCATCCGTTGCTGGTCGACGCCGCCCGGGAGGCCATCGCCGCCGGTGACCCCGGGTCGGCGGCCGGCCGGGCCGAGGCGCGTTCCCGCAGCCTGCTGCGCCCGGTCATCAACGCCACCGGGGTGCTGCTGCACACCAACCTCGGCCGGGCGCCGCTGGGGCCGGCGCCGGAGCCTCCGGCGATCCGCGGCGTCAACCTCGAGCTCGAGCTCTCGACGGGCCGGCGCGGATCGCGCCAGTCCCACACGGCGGCCCTCCTGGCGCGGGCGGCCCACTGCGAGGCGGCGCTGGTGGTG
Organism: Actinomycetota bacterium; assembly: GCA_005888295.1. Taxonomy (GTDB): domain Bacteria; phylum Actinomycetota; class Acidimicrobiia; order Acidimicrobiales; family AC-9; genus AC-9. The sequence continues at coordinate 11,937 of VAWP01000065.1, read as the reverse complement.
AACAACGGAGCCGCCGCCGTCCTGCTGGTGCTGGCCACGCTGGCCCGGGACCGCGCTGTCGTGGTCAGCCGGGGCGAGCTGGTCGAGATCGGAGGTGGCTTTCGCATCCCCGAGGTGATGGCCACCTCTGGTGCCCGCCTGGTGGAGGTGGGCACGACCAATCGCACCCGCCTGCCCGACTACGCCGCCGCCCTGGCCGAGGATCCCGCCCTGCTCCTCAAGGTGCACCAGTCGAACTACCGCGTCGTCGGGTTCACCGAGTCGGCCACGGTCGCCGAGCTGGTCGCGCTCGGGCCCCCGGTCGTCGTCGACATCGGCTCCGGGCTCCTCGACGAGCGGACACCGTGGCTGCCCGGCGGGCCGCCACCATGGCTGGCCGGCGAGCCGGCCGCCCGCCAGACCCTGGAGGCGGGAGCGGCGCTGGTCACCTTCTCCGGCGACAAGCTCCTGGGCGGTCCGCAGGCGGGGGTCCTCGCCGGGCGGGCAGGCCTCGTCGCCGCCTGCGCCCGCCACCCGCTCGCCCGGGCGCTGCGCCCGGGAGGCCTGGTGCTCGGGGCCCTCCAGGAGACGGTTCTGGCCTACCTGCGCCGCGACGCCGGCGCCATCCCCTTCTGGCGCATGGCCACGACCGAGGTGGGAGAGCTGCGCCGGCGGGCGAGCGCTGTCGGGGTCGGCGAACCGGTCGACTGCTCCTCGGTCGCGGGCGGAGGATCGCTGCCCGGACTCGAGATCCCCTCGGCGGGCGTGGCCCTCGCCGGCGATCGCACCGCGGCCCTCCGGGCCCACGATCCTCCCGTCATCGCCAGGGTCGCCGGAGATCGCACCGTCGCCGACCTCCGCAGCGTCGACCCGGCCGACGATCCCGTCCTTGCCAAGGCGCTGTCGGCGGCAGCGGCAGCGTCGGGCTGACCGTGCACGTCCTCGCCACCGCCGGCCACGTCGACCACGGCAAGTCCACCCTCGTCGAGGCCCTGACCGGCACCGACCCGGACCGTCTGGTCGAGGAACGGGAGCGGGGCCTGACCATCGACCTGGGCTTCGCCTCGACGAGGCTGCCGTCGGGAGCCGAGCTGGCCTTCGTCGACGTGCCCGGCCACGTCCGGTTCATCAAGAACATGCTGGCGGGTGTCGGCGCTGTCGACGCGTGCCTGTTCGTCGTGGCCGCCACCGAGGGCTGGAAGCCGCAGTCGGAGGAGCACCTACGCATCCTCGAGCTCCTGGGTGTCCGGCACGGCCTGGTGGCGCTCACCAAGGTCGCGGGCCTCGACGACGAGTGGCGCGAGCTGGCCCGCCTGGACGTGACCGACCACGTGGCGGGCACGTTCCTGGCCCCGTCCGAGATCGTCGAGGTCGACGCCCCCGCCGGCCAGGGCCTGCAGGCTCTCAGGGAGGCGCTCGACCGACTGCTCGTCTCCACCCCGACGGCGGCCGACCACGGCCGCCCGCGGCTGTGGGTCGACCGCTCGTTCTCCGCCCGGGGATCGGGGGCGGTCGTCACCGGCACGCTGACCGGAGGCTCTCTCGAGGTGGGCGAGGAGCTGCTCGTCGTCGGTCCCACGATGCGCAGACCTCAGCGGGTCCGCGTGCGTGCGCTCCAGAGCCACAACGAGAGCCGGGAGTCGGCCGGCCCCGGCCGGCGGGTCGCGGTCAACCTGAGCGGTCTCGCCCACGAGCGCCCCTACCGGGGCGACGCGCTGGTCCGGCCCGATCAGTGGTTCCTGTCCCGCACCCTCGACTGCTCCCTCGGGGTGCTGGCGACGCTCGACCACGAGGTCAGCCGCCGAGGCGCCTATCAGGCCTACCTCGGCTCGGGCGAGCACGCCGTGGGCCTGCGGGTCCTCGGTAGCCAGGCGCTGGCTCCCGGCGGCGAGGGCCACGTGCGGATCCACCTGCCCGTGGCGCTGCCGCTGCTTCCCGGGGACCGCTACGTGCTGCGCGAGAGCGGGCGGTCCGAGACCGTCGGTGGCGGGGAGGTCCTCGACGTCGACCCGGTCCTACCCGCGTCCAAGGCCACCCCGAGCCGGTCCGTTGCCCGGGTGCTGGCCGAACGGGGCTGGGTCGAGGTGGACACGCTCGAACGCCTGACCGGTGAGCGCCGCCCGCCCGACGTGGCGGGCCGGTGGGTCGTGGACCCGGCCGCCCTGACCGAGGCGGCCGAGTCGCTCAGGACGGCCATCGCCGGCGCCGGCCCTCTGGGCCTCGACCTGGCGACCCTCGACGACCGCCAGCGGGCCGTGGCCTCCACCCTGGCCGGTGTGGTGGTCGAGGGCGGCTGGGCTCGCCCGGCATCGGGCGGGGGCGCCCAGGAGTCCCTCGCCGCCCACCCGTACCTGGCCGCGCTGCGGGCTGCGCCCTTCAGTCCGCCCGATCCCGACGACCGGATCGAGCGCGTCGAGCTGCGGGAGCTCGTCCGCCTCGGGCTGGTCGTGGAACGGGACGGGTGCTGCTTCGCGGTCGAGGCCGTGGACGAGGCTGCCCGTGTCGTCGCCGGTCTGCTCCTGGCCCGTCCCGAGGGAATCACCGTGGCGACGATCCGCGACGCCCTGGGCACCACCCGCAAGTTCCTCCTCCCCCTGCTGGCCCACCTGGACGCCAGCGGGGTCACCCGACGGCGGGGCGACCTGCGGGTGGCCGGTCCCCGTCTACCCGCCTCCCGGTAGTGGGCGCGGCGCGTGGCGCGCCATGGCCAGTTTCGTCAGGACGTGCTCAGGCGGGGCGCCGAAGCCGGCCGGCCGCGCGTTCGGTCGCCTCGAAGGCGGCGGCGACGGTCTCGGCGAAGGCATCCGGATCGGCCAGGGGCCAGCAGTGGTTGCCGGCGACGACCTCGCCCGGCGAGCCGAGCGATGCGCACAACCCCTCGAACGAGGCCCGGGACACGACGCGGTCACCCTCCCCCCAGATGGCGGTGACGGGCAGGCGCCGGCGTCTGATGGCCGCCAGCTCCGACGACAGGTCGCAGCTGCGGACGAGCCGTGCCACCCGCCAGAGGGCCAACGGGTTGCGGACGACGTTGGGCAGGGCGTCCTCCAGGATGGCGGGGAGGACGCGGGACGCCCCACTCCCACATCCTGCGCCCGGTCGGGTGCCCGACGGCGTCCACCAGGACGAGCGACGAGACGCGCTCGGGATGGTCGTGAGCCAGCTCGATCGCCACCCCGCCCCCGAAGGAGTGCCCGACCAGCGAGACGGGCTGGTCCACCGAGAGTGCGGCCAACCAGTCGTGGAGCCACTCGGCGTACCCGGCGAAGGACACGGACTCCGGGGGAAGGTCGGCGGTTCCCCCGAACCCTGGCAGGGCGGGCGCGTACACCCGATACCCGAGGTTGACGATCCGCTTGAGGGCCCGCTTGTAGGCGTGCTGGCCCAGCGCCCAGCCGTGCAGGAAGACCACCGGCCGTCCCGTGCCGGCGACGCCGTAACAGGCGGGACGGCCCGAGACGGTCGTGCGCGCCCACTCCAGGTGACACCGGGCGCGCTTGCCATCGTCAGCAAGATTACCCAGGGCAGATGGACGATCGGTGACATCGCCGCGGCGGCCACCCGCCGCGCCACGGCACCGAGACCCGCCACGGGTGATCGATGGGCTCCAGCTGGCGAGGGCCGAGGGACCGCTGCGGACGTGACGCCGCCGGCCGACTACCCGGCCTTCCCCGCCAGCATGCTCTTGCGCTCGACCTCGTTCAGCCCGCCCCAGATCCCGTGGGGCTCACGGATGCGGAGGGCGTAATCGAGGCACTCTCTCCGGACGGTGCAGGTTGCGCAGATGGCCTTGGCCCGAGTCTCCCGAACGTTGCGCTCGTCCTTACGCTCGAAATGCGAAGGTGGGAAGAAGACCGCCGCCTGTGGTCCCCGACAGGCCGCCCGCACCTGCCACGTCTCCTCGACTCGTTGAACGCTCACAGCTCCCCCTCTCTGCGATTCGACCCTACCCCTGGCTCGCCCGGTCAACAAGGGTCTTCTGCAAAGAAAGGCCACTGACCAGGGCATTTGACCCTCGCCGACGACGGCTAGTGTGCCAATTGCATGGATATTGCCGGCTTTTGCACCCAGAGCGCGGTCATCATCGTCGCCGGCAAGGGCGGGGTCGGGAAGACGACGGTCAGCGCCGCACTGGCCCGCACGGCGGCCCGCAGCGGCCTCTCGGTGCTGATCGTCGAGCTCGAGGGCAAGAGCGGTCTCACCTCGGCCCTCGGCCATCCCGAGCTCCTGACCTACGACGAGGTCGTCCTCAGCCCGGGCGGCAGCCAGGCCGGCAGCCCTGCCGAGGACGGCCGGGCGATGGCGGAGATCCGCGCCCGGACCCTCACCCCCGACGACGCCCTCCTCGAGTACCTGGTCGACCACGGCCTTCGTCGGGTCTCCAAGCGGCTGGTCAACTCGGGTGCGCTGGACGTGGTGGCCACGGCCGTTCCGGGCATTCGGGACATCCTGGTGCTGGGCAAGGTCAAGCAGCTGGAGCGGTCCCGACGGGCGGACGTGATCGTGGTGGACGCACCCGCGGCCGGCCACGCCATCACCTTCCTGACCAGCGCCCAGGGGCTCCTGGACTCGGCCCGGGTGGGACCGATCCGGACCCAGGCCGCGGACGTCGTCGAGCTGCTGTCCGACTCCGCCCGCTGTCAGGTGGTGCTGGTCACGCTGCCGGAGGAGACGCCCGTCAACGAGACGGTGGAGACGGCGTACAAGCTCGAGGACAGTGTCGGCACCAGCCTGGGTCCGGTCATCGTCAACGGGATCTACCCCCATCTCGACCACCTGGAGGCTGATCCCGGCGAGGCCGCGGCCGCCGCCGGCGTCACCTTGGGCCCGGGCGAAGCCGACGCCCTGCGGGCGGCTGCCGTGTTCCGCCGGAGGCGGGAGGAGCTCCAGGCCGAGCAGGTCGACCGGCTGGCCGACGGCCTTCCGCTGCCGCAGCTGTGGCTGCCGCACCTGTTCACGACCGAGCTCGGCCTGCGGGAGGTCGACCAGCTGGCGGACGCGCTGGCCGCCGGACTGGAGCGCCTGCCCGAGGTCATGGCCGGCCCGGGAGGCCGGTCTCGAAGCGCGGAGTCGGCGTCGTGAGCGTCAGCAGCCTCGCCTCGCTCGTCTCGGGACGCGAGATCATCGTCTGCTGCGGCTCCGGTGGGGTGGGCAAGACGACGGCAGCCGCGGCCGTCGCCGTCGAGGGTGCCCGCATGGGTCGACGCACCTGCGTGGTCACGATCGATCCCGCCCGTCGGCTGGCCGACGCCCTCGGCCTGCGGTCGCTCACGAACACGCCCAGGCGCGTCGAGGGCGACTGGCCGGGCGAGCTGTGGGCGCTGATGCTGGACACCAAGGGGACGTTCGACGACCTCGTCGTCCGCTACGCCCACGATCCGCAACAGGCTCGAGGCATCCTCGACAACCGGCTCTACCGCAACCTCTCCGTCGCCCTGTCCGGCACCCAGGAGTACATGGCCATGGAGAAGCTGTACGAGCTGCACGAGGAGGGCGGCTTCGACCTCATCGTGGTCGACACACCGCCGACCCGGAGCGCGCTCGACTTCCTGAGCGCACCGCGGCGCCTGACCCGGTTTCTGGACAACCGGATCTTTCGGCTGCTGGTGATGCCGACCCGGGCGTACCTGCGGGCCGTCAGCGTCGCGACCCAGGCGTTCCTTCGGACCGTGGCGAAGGTCGTGGGCGCCGAGATGGTGAGCGACACCGTGGCCTTCTTCAAGGCCTTCGAGGGGATGGAGCAGGGCTTCCGCAACCGGGCCGACCGCGTGCTCGAGCTGCTGTCGCAGCGCTCGACCGCGTTCCTGCTCGTGGCCTCGCCCCGACGCGATGCGGTCGACGAGGCCCTGTTCTTCGCCGAGCGCCTGGGCCGGTCCCACATCGCCGTGCAGGGTCTGATCGTCAACCGCCTGCACCCGCGCTTCGACGCCGGGTCCGGCGCGGTGTCGTCGGTGGACAGCGGCAGGGTCAGCGACAGCGACACGCGGCCCGTGGCGGGCACCGGCGACGACGCCCGGGCCCTGGACGCCCTGCGGGCGAACCGTGACGAGCTCGGCGCCATGGCCGAGCGCGAGGAAGGCCACTTCGCCGCCCTCGCCGCCCAGGTCGCGCCGGCTCCCGTGGCGCGGGTGCCGTTCCTGCCCGCCGACGTCCACGACCTCGAGGGATTGGCGGTGATCGCCGACCACCTGTTCGGACGAGGGCAGCCGGCGGTCGCCTGAGCGACGCGCTCGCTCGGCGCGTCAGGTCGGCGCGTCAGGTCGGCGCGTCAGGTCGGCGACGGACCGGGGACGAGGGAGGCTGCCGCCTCCTCGACGGTCTCGGCCACCGTGACGATGCGGTCGAAGCCCGTGGTGCGCAGGAGCCGGGTCAACGTGGGGCGGCTGCAGCTCACCGCCACGTCGCCGCCGAGCTCGCGCGCCCGCCGGATCCCGCCGATGAGCGCGCCCAGCCCGGCGGAGTCCACGAACGGCACTCCCGACATGTCGATCAGCAGGCGCGGGTTGGAGGCCAGCTGAGCCAGGGCCTGACGGAACTGGCTGACCGTGAAGGCGTCCAGCTCACCGACCGGCCGACAGATGGTGTAGTCGTCGGCCGAGTCGATCTGGATGTCGAGCACGGGAGTCCTCCTCGCTGCCGGTGCCGGCGTCCGCCTGACCTGGTGGGACCGGACCGCTACCGGATGGTACCCGGGCTGGGCGCCGCATTACCCTTCGAATGTGCCGCACATCCTGGTCGCCAGCGACTCCGCCGCCGTCCGAGAGGACGTGAAGTCCGTGTTGAGCAGTCACGACACCGCCGTCACCGAGGTGACGAGGGGTAGCGCCGTGGCCCCCGCCATCCGGGCAAGCCCGCCCGAGCTGGTCGTGCTGGACCTCCAGATCGGCAACATGGGAGGCATGGCCACGTGTCTGGATCTGCGGCTCGAGGACTCCGCCGGCCGTCTGCCCCACGTGGGCGTGCTGATGCTCCTCGACCGCCGGGCGGACGTGTTCCTGGCCAAGCGTGCGGCGGCAGACGGATGGGTCGTCAAGCCCCTCGATCCGCTCCGTCTGCGCCGGGCGATCAACGAGGTGCTCGCCGGACGCAGCTACCAGGACGCCTCGTACCAGCCGGCTCCGACCTTCGTCGGCGCGGGTGGGGCTCCCGGGGACCGCGGCGTCTGACGTCCCCGCCGCGAGTCGTGCTCCGCTTCTGGAACGTCCTGCGTCGGCATCGAACCTCCGACGACGCCTCGGATGCGGCGGCCGACAGCACCGAGCACGAGCAGCAGATCCTGACCGCCCTGGCGTCGCTCGGCGACACGACCGCCCGCGAGGTCATGACGCCGCGGGTCGACGTGGTGGCGTTGTCGGTGCCCGTGACCCTCGACGACGTCACCCGGGCGGGCGTGCTCTTCGTCAAGGATCTGCTGCGCTCCGGCTGGCTGACCCAGGAGGCCCAGGCCGGACAGCGGGACACGTGCCTGGACCTGGCCCGGCGGGTCCGGCAGCCGTTCCTCGTTCCCGAGTCCCGGCACGTGCTCGAGCTGCTCTCGGAGATGCGCCAGCGGCGCAAGGCCTTCGCCGTCGTGGTCGACGAGTACGGCGGCGTGGAGGGTGTCCTCACGGTGAAGGATCTCGTGAGTGAGGTCGTCGGCGATCTCCTCGACGAGTTCGACCCACCGGCCGACGAAGCCATCACCAGGGTCGACCGCCGCCGCTGGCTCGTCGACGGGAGCTGCCCCGTCGACGAGGTGGGGGCCAGCCTGGGCGTCGCGCTCCCCGACGGCGAGTACGTGACCCTGGGCGGGTTCCTCTTCGACGGCTTCGGCCACATCCCGACCGAGGGCGAACAGCTGGTCGTCGGCGGCTGGGAGTTCAGGGTGACCGAGATGGACCGCCGCCGCATTGCCAAGGTCGTGATCCGGGCCCCGTCGGGTACGATCGGCGAAGCTCCACCACAGGAGAACGGGAAGTAGCGCAGCTTGGTTAGCGCGCAGCGTTCGGGACGCTGAGGTCGCGGGTTCAAATCCCGCCTTCCCGACCAGTGTGATGTGTCGGGACATCGGAGACCGATGTGTCGGGACATCGGAGACCGGTCTGGCTCGGGGCCGGACCCCTCCCTCCGGCGGCCCGGCAGGTGGTGACCACCAGGTCGGCGAAACCTTGGCGGGCCAGTAGTCGCTCACAGCGG
>VAWP01000065.1:1255-3735 GCA_005888295.1 Actinomycetota bacterium | reverse complement strand
TCCTTGCACGTCTTCGCGGCGTGGTGGTTCGGCTCGGTTTCCCGGCGATCATCGTGCCCGCGGTGATGACATCCACTGTCGCGACCACAGTGGCGCCCGCCGCGGCCGGGACGCCGTCCGCGGCCGCGGCGTCCTCCGCCTGCACGTCTTCATGGCCGATGTACCAGCACGACGGGCATCACAGTGCCAGCGGCTGCTCGACCCTCACCCCCCGGACGAGCTCCACGATGCATCCCGCGTGGTTCTCGCCGACCGCAGGAGCCGTCACGGCCGAACCCACGGTCGCCGCCGGCACCGTCTACGTGGGGGACTCCACCGGCGCCTTTCACGCCCTGGACGAGACCTCCGGAGCGAGCCGGTGGACCTTCTCGGTGACAAGCCCCAACTCGTGCTACCGGGACCAGGCCCACCCGTACTCCGACAAGCACGACGCGGGGTTCGGATCGATCACCTCGTCGGCAGCGTTCGCGCCCGACCTCGCCGACGCCGCCGGCCACCCGATGCTGTACGTGGGCGGCGGCGGCAGCATCTTCGCGCTCGACGCGGTGACGGGCGCGTGCCAGTGGGCACAGGACGTCGACCCCGGTAGCCCGACCAGTGCGGTGGAGGTCGAGTCCTCTCCGGTCGTCGACTCGGCCACCAATCCGCCTCGCGTGCTCGTCGGGTCCGACGACAACAGCGGAGCCGGTCGCGGCGTGACCGGGCTCCAGGCCTTCGATGCTGCCACCGGTGCCCTGCTGTGGCGGTACGAGCCCGAGCGCGACGTGACGCTCACGCCGAGCGAGTTCGGCGGGTCGGAAGCGCTCACCCTCAGCTGCGGAGACGGCAACCCCAACGCATTCTGCAACCCGTCCAACGTCCCGGGTATCGGTGCGAACTCGACGGCATGGGCCGACGCCTGCGGTGACGTCTGGTCCTCGCCGTCGCTCGACACGGGTTTCGTGGACCCCGCCGGTGACAACGCCTACCAGTCGGCTGGGACGGCGGCGACGACCGACCCGGTGTGGTTCCCCAAGCAGATCACGGCCACCGGCCGGCCGGCACGCGACGGTCTGGTGGTGTTCGGCACCGGCAACTGCGGCGCCAACCCCGACCCGGCGACCACCTATGCGCACGACGACTACGCGCACACCGAGGGCGTCTTCGCCCTCGACCCGGTGACGGGTGTGCGGGTCTGGAACTGGTTCGAGCCTCCGAACCTCTACAACACCGGGTCGCCCAACGAGGCAGGTGCGGGCGACACCGACTTCGGGAGCTCTGCCATCCTGGCCACGGTGGCATCGCGGGATCTCCCCGCCGGCAACACCTGCCGCTCGAGGGGTTCGACGACGAACCTCGTGATCCAGGGGGGCAAGTCCGGTTACGCCTACGGGCTGTGCGAGAGCAACGGGACGAAGGCGTGGGGAGTGCAGGCGGCACAGCCCGGTCAGATCTCGCCCGAGCTCATCGGAGCGGGCGGCGGTTTCATCGGCAGCCCGTCACTCGGTACGGCCAAGGGCCGTCCCACCGCCTTCTTCAACGCCGCCCTCTTCCTGCCGTTCGCCGACGACGGTGTCCGACTGCCGGGTGACGGCGATGACGCCGGCGCCACCTGCCCCGGTCCGGCCGGGCTGCACCTCCCCCTGCTGCCGGCATGCCCGGACCCGAGCTTGCTGAACGACCCCGCCCGGCTGTTGTCGCTGAGTGCCGTCGACGCCGCCACTGGTCACCTGGTGTGGCGCGCCCCGTCGGCCCCCAGCTACGCGGCGACCTCCTACAGCAACGGGGTCGTGTTCGCGCCCTCGACGACCACCTTCTCCGCCGCCGCGTACGACGCCGACACCGGCGCCCCGGTCTGGACGTTCCCGCTCGGGGCCGCCGCCGCCTCGGGTACCGCGATCGCAGGCCCGAGCGTCTTCGTCGGCTCCGGCCTGTCCCAGGGTCAGGCCGGCCCCAGCACCCTCCCGCCCGGCAACAACGGCGTCTGGAGCTTCACCACCGGCGCTGGTGCCCCGACCGCCGCCGGGGTCCCTCGCCCCTGATCGGCACCCCCGGGTCAGCGCGTCGGTCGCAGCGCGGCGACGTAGACAGCGGCACGGTTGCCCGGTTGCCAGCCCGGCGGAGGGTCGATGGTGTCCACCTGGACGAAGCCTCGTGCCTCCCAGAAGGCGCGGGTTGCCTCGTAGGGCTCGTAGTCGACCGATGCGTCGAGAGTCTTGACCTCGACCACCGCCACGCCCTCGGCGCGAAGCTCGTCGATCACATGGTCGAGCAACATGGTTCCCGCCCCCGCGCCCCGCCGCGTCGACTCGACCGCCATCCAGAGGATCTCGGCCCCTGCGGTGGATCGACGTTCGGCAACGGCAAAGCCCACGACGGCAAAGCCCACGACGGCATCGGTCTCGGCGAGCACCCAGGCCTCGTGCGCGGTCGCGTCGTGCTCGACCTTCTCGGGGACGTCGTCGGTGAAGTAGTCCGGAAGCCCGCGCACGATCGCGGCT
>VAWP01000065.1:0-1245 GCA_005888295.1 Actinomycetota bacterium | reverse complement strand
AGGATGCTTGCGGCGGCGTCCACCCGGCGGGAAGGCTCACCGACTTGTACTCCAGGTAGCCGGCGAGCCCCTCGGGCCCGAGCTCACGACCGATGCCCGACTCCTTGTAGCCGCCGAAGGGCGCGCCGAACTCGAGCATGAACCCGTTGACGGTGTAGGTGCCGGTCCGGACGCGGCGGGCGATGTCGACGCCCCGCTCGACGTCCGCGCTCCACACGGTCCCCGAGAGGCCGTAGTTCGAGTCGTTGGCGATCGACACCGCTTCGTCTTCGTCCCCGTAGGGGATGACGGACAGCACGGGGCCGAAGATCTCCTCCCGGGCGATCCGCATACCGTTGTCGACGTCGACGAAGACGGTCGGCTCGACGTACCAGCCCTTGGACAGCCCGGACGGGCGTCCACCCCCGAGCACGACCTTCGCCCCCTCCTCCTGGCCGGCGGCGATGTAGCCCTCGACCCGATCACGCTGGCGGGAGGTCACGAGGGGACCGATCTCGGTCACGGGATCGAGGGGGTCGCCGACGGTCATGGCCCCGACCCGCTCGCACAGCTGGTCGACCAGCCGCTGGTACTGGTCGCGGGGCGCGAGGATGCGGGTCTGGGCCACGCACGCCTCGCCGTTGTTCATGAGCGACGCAGGCAGGAGGCCGGCCGCCACCGCGTCGATGTCGGCGTCGGGCAGCACGATCGCCGCCGACTTGCCGCCCAGCTCGAGGGTCACCCGCTTGAGGCGCTCTCCGCACAGGGCGGCGATGCGCTTGCCCGCAGCGGTGCTGCCCGTGAAGCCGATCTTGTCGACACCGGGGTGCGTGACGAGATGCTCCCCCACCTCCCGACCGGCGGGCACGACGTTCACCACGCCCGGCGGGAGGCCGGCCTCGGCGAGGATCTCCGCCAGCACGTTGGCGTCGAGCGGCGTCTCCGGCGCGGGCTTGAGAACGACCGTGCACCCAGCCACCAGGGCGGGCGCCAGCTTGAGCATGGCCACGAAGAGCGGGACGTTCCAGGGCACGATGGCGCCCACCACGCCGACCGGCTCCTGTCGCACCAGGGCCGGCCCCATGACGCCGGCGCGCACCTCCTCGAAGGAGTGCTCCCGTGCCAGGCCGACGTAGTAGTCGAGCACCATGGTGGCCGAGAACACCTGACCCATCAGCGACCACGAGATGGGCGAGCCGTTCTGCTCGGTGATGGTGCGTGCGATCTCCTCGCTGCGGGCCTGGATCGTCGCGGACACGCCGGCCA
>VAWP01000064.1 GCA_005888295.1 Actinomycetota bacterium | reverse complement strand
CGGCGCTGGTGGCGCTGGTGGAAATGGCGGCACTTCCAACAGCAACGGCGACGCCAACGGCGGCAACGGCGGTAGCGGCGGCAACGGCGGTAGCAGCACCGCCAACGGCGGCAACGGTGCCAACTTCTCTCCGGGGAACGTCGACATCTCGCAGTCCCAGTCCGTCAACTGCTCGGTGACGAACCCGACCAAGACGGTCGTGGTGCCTCACACCGTGACCAAGACGGTCGTGGTGCCTCACACCGTGACCAGGACGGTCGTGGTGCCTCAGACTGTTGTCCAGCAGGCCCCGGTGGCCGCGCCCGTCACCACGACGGCGCACTTCACCGGCTAGCCCTACGGCAGCGGTAGTACCCAGACAGAGGGCCGCACACCTCCCGGTGTGCGGCCCTCTGTACTATTGCTGTTCGAGCGACGGGGGAGTTCTCGCAGTGTCAAAGGTGCGATCCATGGTCATGCTCGCGGCGGTCGTCGCTGTCGGCGCGGCGGCCGCTGGCTGCGGCAATAGCAGCGATGCCGCGACCGCCAAGGCGGCATTACGAGCGGCAGCATCCGGCAGGCCACCGTCCACGGTCTCCCAGCACACCAGCCCCCCGGCTCAACGGTTCCCTTCCTACACCGCCACCGCCCTTCAGCCTCAGGTCGACGTGCACAGCGCCCCGAACGGGCCGGTCTCGGCGACGCTCACGAACCCGCTGCCGGACGGCTCCCAGCTGACGTTCCTGCTCACGGCCGACAACAGCCAGTCGGCCGGCGGCTGGGTCCAGGCCTACCTGCCGATCAAGCCCAACGGCAGCACGGGCTGGATCCAGGCGAGCGCGGTGAAGATCCAGGGTGACCCCTACCGGCTCGTGGTGACCCAGTCCACGCACCGACTGGACGTCTACAACCTGGCCAACCTCGAGCGAACTTACCCGGTGGCGGTCGGCGCCCCGGAGACGCCCACACCCGTCGGCACGTTCTACATCACCGAGCTGCTCAAGACGACCAACCCCGGCGTCTACGGCGACTACGCCTACGGCCTCTCCGGCCACTCCCCCACGCTCACCGACTTCGACGGCTACGACGCCGAGATCGGCCTGCACGGTACCGGTGACCCGTCCAGCATCGGCCACAGCGTGAGCCACGGCTGCGTACGGCTCAACAACGCCGACGTCGACGCGCTGGTCCCCGTGCTGCCACTCGGCACCCCGGTCCAGATCCAGGCCTGAGGAGAGCGATCGGGCTAGCGCCGGCGGGTCTTCTTCGCTGCCTTGGTCGGCGTCGCCTTCTTGCCCGCCTTGGTCGCCTTCGCCTTGGTCGCCTTCGCCTTGGTCGCCTTCGCTGCACTCGCCGGCCGGCCCTGTCCCCGAGACGACCCCGCCCGCGCCGGGGACTTCGTCGGTTTGCCCGCCCTGGACGCCTTCGCTGCACGTCCGGGAGCACGCCCCTTGGCGGCCCCGGCTTCGGCTCGCCGGCCCACCCTCCCGGCCAGTCCCTCCAGGAACTGCGCCCACGTGCGCTCGCCCGCCGCCCACAGCCACAGCTCGTAGCTGGAGCCGCGCAGTACGGCCGACAGGGCGGCCCGGTCGACCCCCCGGGCGGTGAGCGTCGGACCCCAGGCCTTCCACACGGGCGCCACGATGAGGCGGCCCGACGCGATCTGAGCCCGCACCGCGCCGGGATCGGTCGCCGCCCGTACCCGAAGCCCGACCGGCTCGTCGAGCCCCGGGAGGTCCACGGAGGTCAGCGCTCCTGAAAGACCGGTGCCCGGTCCGAGTCCCGGTACGACCGCACGTGCTCCTCGAAGTCGACGAACAGCGTCCCGTCCGGGTCGAAGGGCCGTCTCAGCGAGCGCAGTCGAGACCCCGAAGGTCCAGCCGGTCCCTCGCCAGCTCGAATGCGGCGCGACCCGGCTCGGTGCGGACGAGAACGCTCGAGTAGCCCTCGTCGCTACCGACACTGCCGACCGAGATGTCGGCCCCGTGGCCCAGGAAGTCCGCGCACTCGTCGCAGCCCTTCAAGGCGGCGCCGTGGAAGTCGCGTACGGGCTCGTCGACGATGCGGTTGCCCTCGCGGTCCTCGACGATCATGCGGCCGTGGATGACGTCCACCTTGCCCACCTGCGACAGCAGCACGCCTCGCTCGTCCCGCAGCTCCCGGAGCATGAGCCCCCGGTAGTCGAAGCTCTTGGTGCACAACAGGGCGATCGTCAGCACCACGGCGTCGACACGAGACTTGCCCCACGTCCAGGGCCGCGCCTGCATGGCCCGGATGCCTTCCACCTCGCAGGGCGTGCCGACCACGGCGATCCGGGGGTTTGGAGGCAGGTCGTGGCGATCGAGGTCCAGATGACCGAGGGCCATCGTCTGGTTGTAGAAGCTCCCCGCCGAGGCGGCGACGTCCTCGGGCGTCCGGGCCAGGTGGGCGACGCCCTTCCACGGCTTGTCGTCGTCCTCTCGGGCGAGGAGGACACCGTCGAGGTGACCGGCGTCGAGGGCGGCCATCAGGATCGCGCTGACCACCCCGCCGTCCTGGGCACCCGGCACCTCCGGGGCCACGCGCGCCGTGTATGACTCACGCACGACCCCGAGCCCGTTGCTCGCCGGTCCTCCGCTGATCGTCCAGCCCGACGCCGAGCCGTCACCAGGAGGGTCGGCGGCAGCGGCCCGCTGTCGCTTCCCGTTGCCGTTGCCGCGGGTCGACAGGGTGACGGGTGTCTCCTCGATCAGCGGCCAGGTCGCCTCGTACCGCAGTCCTCCGCGTGGACAGAAGTCCCAGCACAGCGAGCAACCCGTGCACATCTTCACCAGCTCGGGGAGATCGTCGTCCCGCCCGATCCCGATCGAGTCCGACGGGCAGACGGCGACGCAGGTGCCGCACTGGATGCAGCGCCCGGCGTCGATGACTCCCGCCTCGAGCTCCCAGAACCAGGTCTTGCCGGGCGCCTCCTCGGCGCCGGTCATCTCCTCGCGGATGCGGAAGCCGGCCATCAGGTGGAGCCCTTCAGCGTCGCCCGCAGGTCTGCGTTCTCGGACCGGCGGGACCAGCGATGGAACGGTTCGTCTGGTCGACGCTCGGCGCGGTAGCGGCGCAACACCCGCACGAGGGCCTCGGGAACCTCGTCGACGGGCTTGGCCCCCTCGACCCAGTCGGCGAATGCTGCTTCGGTGCCCAGGCTGCCCCCGAGGCCGATGTCGACCGCCTCGGAGATGCGATCCGGCAGCTGCGCCGTCTCACCGCGCAACCCGATGTCCGCGATCTGCGGCTGGGCGCACGACGCCGAGCACCCCGAGAAGTGCATGCGGACGACACCGTCGCCGCTACTGCCGTTCGCACCGCGCCACTCGTCAGCCAGCTCGTCGTCGAGGAAGCGCGCCCATTGGACCGCTCGGGCCTTCGTCTCCACCACGGCGAAGCGGCAGAACTCGCTGCCTGTGCACGCGGCCGCGCCGCGGGCGAACGGCCCTGGGTCGGGGCTGTGGACCTGGAGCAGGGGCTCGGCCAGCAGATCGTCGACGCGATCCTCGGCGACGCCGGTGAGCACCAGATTCTGGTCGGTCGCCAGCCGCAGCTGGCCGTCTCCGTAGGACTCGGCCAGGCGAGCCGCCTCGACCAGGTCCCGCCCCGCCATCCGGCCCACCGTCACGCTCAGCCCGACGTAGTACCGGCCTGGCTCGCTCTGGGCGTGGACGCCCACGTGGTCACCCCGGTAGCGCCTGGTGAGCTGCTCCCCGGCCGGCACGAGCGGGAACGCGCTCCTGGCCGCCACCTCGGCCCGGAACCCTTCGGGTCCCAGCTCCTGGACGAGGTACCGCATCCGGCAGATCCCGCGGTTCTCCCGGTTGCCCAGCTCGCCGTAGACCTGGGCGATCGCACGGGTGATCTCGACGGCCTGCTCGGGGCGCACGAAGACGTCGATGTCGGACGCCATGCGGGGCCCGTCGGACAAGCCTCCACCCACGAGCACGTTCAGCCCGACGGTCCCGTCGTCGGCGCGGGCCGGCCACAGCCCGATGTCGTTGATCTCGGCCTGCGCGCAGTCCTCGCGGCACCCCGTCACGCTCATCTTGAACTTGCGGGGAAGGTTGGCGTACTCGCGGTTGCCCGTGAAGAACTTGGAGATCGCGGCGGCGACCGGCGAGGCGTCGAACACCTCGTCGCCGTCGACTCCGGCCACGGGGCAGCACAGGACGTTCCGGGCGGAGTCGCCGCAGGCCTGAACGGTCACGACACCCACCGACTCGAGCCGCCGCCAGATCTCGGGGACGTCCTCGATGCGGATCCAGTGCAGCTGCACGTCCTGGCGGGTCGTGAGATCGCAGTAGCCGTCACCGAACACAGGGTTGGGCGCGGGGCCGCGGGCGAGCTCGTCCGCTATCTCGCCGATGGTCCGGGCCTGGACGGCGTTCAGCCGACCCCCCGGAACCTTGATCCGCACCATGAAGGCGTCCCCACCCTGGCGTTGCGGGTACAGGCCCACCCACTTGAGCCGCTCGGCCTCGCCGTCCACGCTGGCGATGGCGGCGGGACCCTCCTTCGAATACCGGTCGATCACGGCCTGGTACACGTCGAGCGGGTGACGGGCCAGCTTGAGCCGTTCGACGTCGTTGAGCTTGCCCACGGTCCGAAACGGCCGCACGAACTCCATCGATCCCGGTCCTCGACTGAGTGGATGGTCCGGGCTCGGCCACCCGGCGCAGACCGCGATCGTAGCGCGATATCTGACTAACCTGATCAACTTTTCAGGATTTGGGGCGAAATCGGTCGGGCCGTCAGTCCCGTCTTGCGCCCGCCCTGGCCAGCAGGTCCGAGACCGCCACGGGCAGGATCCGGTGCAGCGCCCAGCCCAGCCTCGCCTCGGGCGAGACGGGGACGACGGCGCGATCGTGCTCGACGGCGGCGAGGATCGCCGTGGCGACCCTCGATGGCGGATAGTTGCGGCGGCGGAACACCGCAGCCAGCCGGCGCACCTGCGCCGGGTCGGCCTGGGTGCCTCGGAACCTCGCCCTGGTGAGGATCGGCGTGTTGACGATCCCCGGGCAGATCACCGACACTCCGACGCCGTGGCGGTGCCAGTCGGCCCGCAGGCAGCGGGAGAACGCCAGCACCGCAGCCTTGGTCGTCACGTACGCGCCCTCGCTGGCCGTGGGTGTGTAGGCGAGGCCCGACGCCATGTTGACGATGTGCCCGCGTCCGCACGCCACCATGGCCGGCCCGAAGGCCTGGCACCCGTGGATGACCCCCATGAGGTTGATCCCCAGGATCCAGTCCCAGTCGGCCGGCTCGACATCGAGGAAGCGGCCGGACATGCCCACACCGGCGTTGTTGACAAGCACCTCGAGCGGCCCGTGGATGGCGTGGACCTTCTCGGCCAGGTCGACGACCGCCTGGCGATCGGCGACGTCCACCACGTAGGCGTCGGCCGGCGGCCCCGCTCGGGCGCAATCGCCGGCAGTGGCACGCGCGCCCGCCTCGTCGATGTCCACGGCCAGCACCGGCGATCCCGACCGGGCGAAGGCGAGCGCCGTCTCCCGCCCGATCCCGCTGGCGGCTCCCGTGACGAGGACGGGCCCGGCGACCCTCGTGCCGGCGGCCTTGTGCCGTCGGGCGGACCGCCACCACGCCGCCGGCGGTTGGTCTGTGGTCGGTCTGGTCACGTGGGCTCCTTCGAACGGGGTCGGGCGGGCGCTCGGTACCCGGCGCCGGCGGGATCGAGCTCGGTCACCGGGCCGGCGGTCAGGCCGCCGGGACCCCGTTGGCGTCGACGCCGCAGAGGTCGCGCCAGCCCCTCGGCACGCCCCCGGGGGTGACGACCTCGGCCTGGAGCATGGCGTCCAACACCGGGCGTGTCGCCTCGTGACGCAGCGCAACCCGCTCGGGGCTGCGGTTCGCCGCCCGCCAGGTGGCCCACCCCGGCAGGCCGACGGTCTCGTACACGCCAGGGTGCACGAGCAGGCGGAACATGTCCCGGATCACGAGCGGGGCAATGTGGCGCACGGCGAAGCGGTCCGTCCACGACGCCCGTCTCCACTGTTCGGGCAGCACGGTGCGGGCGAAGGCCAGGTGACGGGCTTCCTCCTGGCGGTGATACCGGTTGACCTCGGCCAGGAAGGGATCGGTGTCCGGGTGCTCGGCCGCCTTCTTCTGCAGGAGATCGGGGATCTCCTCACCGGCCAGGACGAGAACGTCGAGCAACGCCGGCCTCCTGATGATGGCCCCCATCCCGATCCGCTGGACGGCCCGGAACACCCGCTTGTCCAGCGGGTTGCGGGCGGTGGGCCGGAGCTGGCCCAGCAACCGGGCGAACAGGCGGGAGTGCCGGGTCTCCTCGCCCATCTCGTGCAGGGCGTACACGACACGTGGATCGGTGTAGTCGCGCTGCAGCGCCAGCTGGAACGAGAAACCCGCCATAAGGATGGCCTCGAACCGCAGGCCCGCGTCGACGATCGACGCCACCTCCTCCCGCGACAACTTGGTCAGCTGGTCGGCGCTCAGCTCGAGCCCGAGCCCCGCCACGCTGAGCAGCTCGGGAGGCAGCACCGCACCGGCACCCAGCTCGCCCGTCACCTCGAGGTCGGGCTCGATCGTCCGGCGCAGCGACACCGCAGACAGCCGCTCGATCTTGACGTCTGGCCTCAGCTCTGGCTTCACGTCCCCACTCACAGGAGCCATGGATCGAGTATCCTATGAATTGACAGAAATCGTCAACCCTTCATTTATGTGACTTCGGACACCCTCCACACCACCGTCTCCAGCAAGGGCGAGCGGACCCGCCAGGCCCTGCTCCAGGCGGCCATCCATCGGTTCTCGGCCGACGGCCTGCGCGGCGTCGCGCTCTCCGACGTAGCCCGCGACGTCGGCGTGACGCCGGCCGCCGTCTACGCGTACTTCCCCGGCAAGGAAGCCCTCTTCGCCGCGGCGGTGGACGCTGACGCCGACGCTCTGGTCGAGGTGGCGCTCCTGGCCGTCGAGCGCGGCCGCTTCACCGGCGACTGGGCGGAGCTCATCCAGCTGCTGCTGGACGCCCTGCCCGACCACCCGCTGGCCCGGCGCGTGCTCTCGGGGCTCGAACCCGAGTCGACCGAACGGCTGCTCGACATCCCGGCGCTGGCCCGGTTGCGGGCCCAGCTGGCCGAGCTGCTCGCGGGTGAGCAGCAGACCCACATGGTGCGCCACGACGTCGACCCGACGGCGCTCGCGGACGGACTGGTCACCATCGTGCTCGCCCTGCTCATCGGCATCCTGCAGACCGGCGGCCGGCCGCAACCCGAGCGGGCTCCTGGCGTGATCGCCGTGCTCGAAGCCGCGCTCCGCCCGCCCAGCTGAGGGCCCCGCGCGGCGCGTCGCGCGTGCAGCACGACGGTATGATCGAGGCATGCGGCTGAGGGCACCCCTCGTCGCGCTCGTGGCGGGGACGCTCGGGCTCGGGGGTTGTGCGACCACCTCGACCGCGGCGCCGACGAGAGCGCAGGTCTACACTCCTTCACTGACATCGGCCTCGACCGCACGCCCCGCTGTCTCGGCCACAGCGTCCGGAACGTGCTGGGAAGGCTCGCTCGCCCTGTACCAAGACCCGAGCGCGTGGCGATGCACGGCCGCCAATCAGATCATGGACCCCTGCTTCGCCCCGCATGATCAAACCAATGCCGCCCAGTTGATCTGCACCTCGGCGCCCTGGGCGCCCGCCATCCGCTTGGACCTCACCCAGCCGCTTCCTCTCGACTCCGCCAACTCGACCGGGTCCGGCCCGAAACCCGTGTGGGCGTTCGAGCTGGTCAACGGAGACCGCTGTGTCCTCGGCACGGGGACCGCTCCGCAGGTCGGGACCGTCGTGCTGGACTACGTCTGCACGTCGGGTGCCAATGCCGGAGGCCTCGATCGCGGCCACCAGCGGTGGAATGTCGAGTACCGGGCCGTGAGGTCTTCCACCGTGCGATCGCTGGCCGTCCGTACTGCCTGGGACTGACCGCCACCAGGGAGAGCCGGTGGACCGGTGGGGACACCCTCCCCGGCGGCGAAAGAGTCGCCCGCACCGGCCACCGCAGTTCGCCCGGGCTCACGAGGGGGGGATATCAGTGGCCACAGGTCGAGCTGCACCCAGACTACCACACGACATCTGTGTCATCTGTGCTTTACAGATGTACAGATCAGCGCGAACGCGCTCGACGCTGGGCGCTCCGGGCGGCGCTGCCGTCGAGACGCTCGCGGACCTCGCGCGCCAGGCTCCGATCCTCTGTCAGCAGGCGCCGAGCCATCTCCCGGACGAGCTCGGCCACGTTGGTCCGCTGTCGGAAGGCATGCACCCGCAATGCCTCGTAGACCTCAGGCTCCACGTCGATCGTCAACCTGTGGGGGTAGGTCCGGCCCGCCATCAGCCTTCGCCCAACACCTGTGGACTCGCCGTCACCAGGGGTCATTGTAAACGGCGTAAACGGCGCCAGCGAGGCTTTCCTCGATGAACCAGACTGCTGCGCCATGAACGCTGCCCGTCATCAGGTCGTCGCCGCCAACGGCGTGCGCATCCACGTCGTCGAGCAGGGCGAGGGCCCGCTCGTGCTGTTGCTCCACGGGTTCCCCGAGTCCTGGTACTCGTGGCGCCATCAGCTGCCTGCCCTCGCCGCCGCCGGCTATCGGGCCGCGGCCATCGACGTGCGCGGCTACGGCCGCTCGTCCAAGCCCGCCAGCGTCGACTCCTATCGGATGCTCGCGCACGTCGCCGACAACCTCGGGGTGGTGGCGGCGCTCGGTGAGGAGACGGCGGGTGTGGTGGGCCACGATTGGGGCTCACCCATCGCAGCCGCCTCCGCGCTGCTGCGCCCCGACGTGTTCCGCGCCGTGGCTCTCCTGAGCGTGCCGTACTCCCCAGCCGGGCCCACCCGACCAACAGACGCATTCCGCCGCATGGGTGGAGACGAGGAGTTCTACATCCTCTACTTCCAGCAACCCGGGCGGGCCGAAGCAGAGATCGAAGAGGATGTCCGCTCGTGGCTGCTCGGCATGTACGTGGCCGCTTCGGGCGACGCGGTGGGGACACCCGACGGGCGCACGATCGCCACGGTGCCGGCCGGTGGCCGGTTGCGTGACCGCTTCGTGATCCCCGACGAGCTCCCGGGCTGGCTCGGCCTCGAGGACCTCGACGTCTACGTCGGCGAGTTCGAGCGAACCGGCTTCACCGGAGCGCTGAACCGCTACCGCAACGTCGATCGCGACTGGGAGGACCTCAGCGTCTGGGCCCGTCGCCCCATCACCGTGCCGTCGCTCTTCATCGGCGGAGAACGTGACGGGCCCACTCTCTGGGGAGCTTCGGCTATCGCCCGTTTCGACCAGACTCTGCCCGATCTGCGTGGCTCGCACGTGCTGGCCGGGTGCGGGCACTGGACGACCCAGGAACGGCCCAGCGAGGTGAACGACCTCCTCGTGGGGTTCCTCCGGAGCGCCCTTCCCCCCTCGAAGGGGTGAACGGCTAGCCTAGATGAGGGGTTGATCTCGACCAACGGGCCAAGGGGGGGAACCATGGCAGGTAAGCGGGGTGTGTCGATCGCGCATCCGCCGGCGGGAGGGTCTTGGGGCTGAGCGCCGTGGGGACGGTCAGCACCCAGCCAGACAAGGCCGCGCCGGTCCGCGTGGTCCTCGTCAACGACGACCAGATCATCGTCGACGGCCTGCACAGCATGCTGGCGCGCCATCGCGACCAGGTGACGGTCGTCGGCCGCGTCCTCGCCAGCGACGACCTCGCCGCGACCATTCCCGACCTCGAGGCCGAGGTCGTGCTGGTCGACCTCCACATCGAGGGAGAGAGCGGTCTCGAGCTGGCCGCCCGGCTGTTGGCGGAGGACCCCCCGTTCCGGCTGGTCATCTTCACCGACGACGCCGAGGAGCGTCGCCTGTTCGAGGCGTTGCGGCTCGGCGTCTCCGGTTACCTGCTCAAATCCCTCAGCGGCGTCCAGCTGGCCGATCACCTCGTGCGCGTGGCCGCGGGCCAGGTCGTCGTCGATCCCACCATCGCCACCCGCATCGCCCTGCGGGGCGCCCAGCTCGGGGGGGCGCAGCTGTGGCCCGGCAGCAATCTGTCGCTCAGCCAACGCGAGAGCCAGGTGCTGGCTCTGCTGGTCGACGGATTGAGCAACCGCCTCATCGCCGCCGAGCTCGTCGTGGGCGAGGAGACCGTGAAGACCCACCTGCGGTCGATCTACCGCAAGCTCGGCGTGAACGACCGCGCCGCGGCGGTGGCGACCGCGATGCGCCTGGGCGCCTTCGGGTAACCGCCCAGGTACGGAGGCCGGCCCGGAAGGCCGGCCCATGAACGAGCCGCAGGCGCGACAGCGCCCAGGCCGGCCCATGAGCGAAGCGGTGAGTACCGGGGGGTCCCGGACAATCACCCGCCGGGGGGTCGATCTCCCCGTTGGTGGGCTCCGCCGAGGTGGGTACAGATCCTGCCATCGGAGCGGAGCGAGATCTCAGTGGGGCGGCCATGAACGTCGATGACCAGAGACTTGATCAGATCGAGCGGACCTCCGTAGAGAGCCACAAGCTGGAGGCGGAGGTTCGACGGGCCATGCTGGAGCAGCTCCTGGCCCAGGGAAGCCAGGTGGTCGGGGCCCGGGAGATCCTCGACCTGGCGGAGGCGTTTGCCTGGGTGACCAACCCCGCATCGGCGCACGGGGGCCGCAGCTAGACATTCCACGCCGTAACCCACGGTCACGCCAGCGTCGTGTCTCTCGCGGTGGCCGACGACAGGGGCGAAGACGGCGGCGGCGCCGGCTGTCGACCGACTGATCAGCCGGCCAGCCGGGACGCGGGGTCGGGCTGGCCGTCGTCTCTGAGGAGCGCGCGATGCCGGTCGCACAGACCGAGCAGGTCGTCTTCCTCGATCACGGTCGCGCACTGCTGACCGCTGGGCTCATCGGCCCAACAGCGGTCCTGCGACGGACTCGGCTCGGCCGGACCGGCCGCGATCGTCGGCGCCTGAGAGTGGGGGAACCAGGCGATCACGGCCCAGAACTTCCCCGCTCACCGCTGAACCTCCTGCCGGAGGACCCGGGTCTCGGGCGGCCCGCTAGGACGAGGACGGCGGGAGCGGTCGAGTGGCCCTGGTCCAGGCGCGCGCTCTAGCCTCCATCACCCACTGCCAGCCGAACCACAACAGCCTGGCGATGGCAACGGCGTGCACGGCGCGAGCCCAGCGGACCGTCTTCCACGCGACGCCCGCCGTCACCAGCAGGACGACCGAGAGCGCGACCCAGGGCCAGCGCGGGCCGGCGACCAGCATCGCCGCGCTGGCGACCAGTGTCGCCAGGAGGAGTACCACGCCGACGCGAGTCACGGCCCGCCACAACGAGCGACGGGCCAGCACAGCGATGAGGCCCAGGGCGGCGCCGACGATGATCACCACACCGCCACGGTACCCTGACGCCGCCGAGTTCGGGCATCGGTCGGTGAACGAGGCGCCGACTCGCTCTCACGCCTCCTCGTGAGCGGCGGCCGGCACTACCGGCGCGATGTCGCGGCTGCGCAACCTGCCGGATGACCTCTGCGTCAATGAAGAAGCGATGGGACCGGAACGCGAGGGATCGGCGGCCGGGGCAGCGGTGGCAGGGGCGGGACGATGCTGTGTCTCGGAGGTGGCGGTGGTGGCGGCGGCGGCGCGTGTGCAGCTGGCGGTGGAGGTGCGGATCTCGCCGTCACCGGGAAGGTCGCCGACGTCGCCTGGGCCGGTCCCGGCACCGGATGCGGGCTTCCCGGCGGCCCGAAGTCGTAGGTGATGTCCAGGCCCTGGCGGGGCAGGGCGTAGTCGGGGATGCCCTTCGTCGCTACCGGCGGCAAGGGCGCCGGCGGAGCCGTCTGCGGCGGCGCCACGGCGGCCGTCCCGCGGGGTGCAGGCTGGGTGAGCGTTCCACCGTTGGCGATGTAGCTGATCGAGGTGGCCACCACGAACAGGATGGGCAGGACGGAAACCCCGCGTGGCGTCCACCGCTCGGCCAGCTGGTGGGCACGGTAGACCGCATAGGTCGTACCGGCGACCAGGCTGGCGAGCAGCGTGGTCCCGGGCATGATGAGCGAAGCTCGTTCACCGTCCATCAGCTGGGGCGTCTTCCCCAGACACGTCCCACGAATCGACCTTAGCCCGCATCGTCGAGAGTGACTCTTGCGGTGGCTCTCAGGTCTTTCTACGGCGCGTTCCAGCGCCTTCCCAGCAGGTCCTCGGGGCACGCACGCAGAACTCTCAGGCGACCGCGATCCAATGCAGGCGATGGCAGCTATTCAGCGGGCAGGAGAAACAGAACCGGCCGAGAGCCCAGGACCGGTGTGGCGCCGGTCGGGCAGGATCGACGTTCGGCTCGGTCTTACGCTTCTCGCCCTCCTCGCCCTCGTCGTCCTGGTCGTCACCCAACGGAGCGTCATCGCCTCCTCCCTGGGTGCCCTGGATCACCTCAACTGGACCTGGCTCCCGCTGGCGCTCGGGCTCGAGTGGGTATCCATTGCCACGTTTGCTCGCATGCAGCGCAGGCTGTTTCGAGCGGGCGGCAAGAGCGCGACGCAGCGATCCGTCATGGCAACCAGCGTCGCCGGCAATGCCATCTCCGTCTCGGTCCCCCTCGCCGGACCGCAGCTCGGGACCGCATTCGCCTATCGCCGGTTCAGGCGACTCGGGATCGACTCGGCCCTGGCCGGGTGGGCACTGATCGTCTCCGGGGTGGTGTCGTCGCTCGCCGCCGGCCTCATCATCGTCGCCGGCTCGGTGCTCTCCGGTAACCACGCCGTGGCGACGACAGGCGCCGTCGGCGGCATCATCGGCGTCGGGGCCGTCGTCCTCGCCACGGTGGCAATACGGCATCGTCCCGTCCAGCGCGGCATCGAGCGACTCCTGGTGCGGATTGTCTCGCGTGCCCGACGCCTGCTCCACCTGCGAGTCGGAAGTCCGCACGAGGCCATCGGCAGGTTCGTCACCCGTCTGCGGACGCTGCGTCTCCGGCGGAGGGACTGGGGCAAGGTGCTGGGATACGCCCTGGCGAACTGGCTGACGGACGCCGGCGTCCTCGCCGTGAGCATCCTGGCCATCGGCGGGACGGTGCCGTGGCGCGGCCTGCTTCTCGCCTACGGCGTGCGGATCGCGGCGGGGAGCATCTCGATCACGCCCGGTGGCCTCGGCGTGGTGGAAGGTGCGCTCGCCGTCGCCCTCATGGGTGTGGGCATGCATCGACCGTCGGCGGTGGCGGCCGTGCTGCTCTACCGCTTCATCAGCTTCTGGATGGTCACGGCGGTCGGCTGGGCCGTCTACGTCCTCGGTCAGCGCAGGACCTCGGCAAGGCCGCTGGCGCCGACCCGCCGGCGCAGCTGGGCGCTGTAGCAACTGCCGGCCCCGAGGCGCGGGGCCATCGCCTTACCGGGCGGAGCCGTCGCGCCGTCGCCGGAGGGCTGCGGCGTCGAGTCTGCCCTCCACCACCTTCCGGGCGACGCTCGCCAATGCGATGTTGTTGTCCCGGGCGTAGCTCCGGATCAGCTCGAAAGCTCCGTCGATCTCTGTCTTGGCCTGCTCCGCCACCATGCCCTTGGCCTGCTCGATCACGATGCGGGTGTCGAGGGCCGTCTGGAGCTGTTCGGTGAGCACCTGGTGCTCGTGCAGGAAGCGCCGCTGGAGGATGCCGATCGTTGCCACGTCGGCGAGTGCCTGAGCGGGCACCTCGTCGGATCGCACCAGCGCCCCCGGCCTGTTGGCGAAGAGGTTGAGAGCTCCGATGCACTCGCCTCGCAGGCGCATCGGCAGCGCGTAGACGGAGCGAAACCCGGCCTCGAGGGCCGACGGGCCGAAGCGAGGCCACCGCTGCTTCGTCGCCTCGAGCTCGTCGGCCCGCACCGGCGCACCGCTGCGAAAGCTGTCGAGACAGGGACCCTCCTCCACCTCCAGCTCCAACAGCTGCACCATGCGCATCCGCTGGCTCGACGAGCCGAGGACCTCGAGCTGGCCACGCTGATCATCGAGCACGACGCCGGCCTCCTCGATCCCGAGAATGTCGACACAGCGGTGGCCCAGCAGCTCGAGAGAGTCGATCACGTCGTAGTCGTCGACGAGCGTGTCGGCCAGGTCGACGAACGTCCGCGTAAGCAGCTCTTCCCTTCCCAGACCTGGACCCTCGGAGCTCTCAAGACTCCGTCTCTTGTCAGAGGGCGTCCGAGCGGGGTCTTGGCGGGACGTCATAGAGCCCCCCGTTGGTTCCCCGAGTGGAACTCCATTGCGACGATGACAACTCCGATGCACGGGCCGGCACGAGCGCCCTCGTTCCGATCAGCCTGCCGGGCGAACCGGCGAGGGCTCTTGCGCGTCCTTCCGCCCACGAGGCGGGCGTGTTCGCCTGCCTGCCGACCAAACGGGTCGGGCCCGTCCGCACAACGTTAGTCGATCGGTACGGTACCGAACAGTCGGAGGGGGCGGACGGAGCCGAGACGTCCGCCGGCTCGTCGCCGGCGAGGCGGCGGACGTGCCTCCGATCACTGGAGGACGCCGAGCCTCGTGAACTCAAACGAGCCGGTCGAACACCTCTCGGAGGACGTGGTAGCACTCACAGGAGGCGCCCTCGAGCCCACGGCGATCCGTGATGGTGATCCGGCCCCGGCGGAAGCGAATGAAGCCGGCCTGTTGCAGCGTGCCTGCCACGAGGGTCACCGAGGGGCGGCGCACACCCAGCATCTGGGCCAGGAACTCCTGGGTGAGGGGGAACTCGTCCGAGCCGACCCGGTCGTGGGTGAGCAGCATCCAGCGGGAGCAGCGCTCCTCGATCGAGTGCAAGCCGTTGCAGGCCACCTGCTGGCTGATCTGGGTGACGAAGGCCTGGGTGTACCGATGGACGAGCCAGGTGAGCTCTCCGCCCTCGGAGACCTTGGAGGCGAAGATGTCGGAGTTCATCGCCAGGGCGTCGCCCGGAACCTGGCACTGCACGAACTCCCGGGGGTTGAGGGTGTCGATGCCCCATGACAGGGACAACCCGATCAGGCCTTCGTTGCCCACGGTCGCGATCTCGACGCCCTCGGTGTCCTCCACCTGGTTGAGCAGCGACGCCACCGCGGTGAGCGGGAAGTACACGGTGTAGATGCGCTTGCCCTGTGTGAGGAGCTGTTCTTTCAGCTCCAGGCGCTCGAGCTCGAGATGAGGGGCCAGATCGGCCTTCTCGGCGGCCGGCAGGGAGTCGAGGAGTCGGTTGCCGATGGGAATGCTCGTGGACGGCGGCGGCATCAGCGAGTCCCCCTTCTGAGCACGTGATCCGAGCCCATGGGCCCAGCCGAGAGGCCTGCGCGGTCAGGCCGACAGGCGTGCGCACGCGGTCGACCCGCGCGAGCAGCCGTGGGCACTCCCTGCCCCTTCGAAACCCCTCCCCATCGGGCCTCGGAGGTCCGTTCCATCACTTCTGCATCTCTCCGCGGGGCATCACGAACCAGAGGACTGACGTGGCGTCTTCTAACCTGCTGGGCTCCGGCGACCTCAGTCGCCTCGGCGCCCGAAGAAACAGATTACTACGGCTGTACGCGACCGTACACACCTGTACGCGGGCGGACCTACGCACGGGTCCGACGCCTGGCCCACGACGCGGTGACGACCTCGCGCCAACGCCGTAGCGCTCACGGGCGGTGGCCCCGAGACCATGTGATCGAGATCTCGCCCAGCCACGGCGAACCGGAGGAAACCGGCCTTCGGAGACACTCCGGACGCCCCCTGTCAGGGCCTATCCGTACGTCAGCGTTTGAGGAGAAACGGCGCAATAAAGATGACGCCGGCAGTTGCAATGAATGCGACAGAACCCAAACGTCCACCATAGCCGGAGAATATGTTGAATTTGATCATCAGTACGTACAAAAGGCCCGCGCCAGCTCCAGCGATGGCGATAAGCGCCGGCGACGCTAGGGTGAGAGCTGACATTCCGACAAAAGTCCCTGCAAAAATGACCGCCGCGAGAGAAGGAATCGAAACCAAAGCCGCGACACCTGCGCCGGCTAGCCCGATCAAGCAAGAGGCAATCACTGCCGATAGGCCATACCGTTGCAGCAGAAACGTCGCCGCTGCTCCTCCTGCGCCACAAAGAATCATCAACATGTCACGCATACTGGAGTGCTTCCTTCGTAATCCGTAGCGCTGCCGACATGCGATATCGGGCAACCCTTCGCGGCTTCCCCAGCATGGGGCCTGTATACACCCGCGGTCCGCTGAGGGCTCTGGCTCGCCCACCAAATATCCGAAGGCCGCTGGCCGTCCCGGCTGACCCGCTCATCGTTCGCTCCTGTCCTCGCAGAGAATGATCTCAATCTCGGCTGGAGCGAAAGAACGGTCTAACCGGATTCCAGACGTCTCACACTTCGCCTGCGAGGTAGCGTCAACGATACGCCGCCCACCGGGCATTTCAACGTCGGCATTCGTCCAAATCGTGCGAAATCATGGTAGACCGCCATGAAAAGCTACGCCGCCCAACGAACGCCCGGGAGGAGGACGGTCAGATGTTCGAGGTCGGCCTACCTTCTCAACCTCGGCTACACCGATGATGCCGGCTTCCCTCCGACCTTCAGAGGCGAGCAGCCGCTCGACGTCCGGGGGAACTTCTGGTCGATGTCGCAACGAAGAAGACGTCGGGCTGGTTGGGGATGCCGAACTGGTTGGAGGCAGCCAGGCCAGCGCCGTGTCGGGTGGCGTGACGGAGGCAGGGCCGTTCGACACTCCGGCCGGGTGCTCAACAGAGTTCAGAATGCAATTCGAGCATGATCCGCGTGATCCGCGAACGATCGCTGCGCCGAAATCCCGGAAGCTCGGACGAGGAGAGGATGGGTGCCGGCATGTCGACCTTCATCACCCGGCTGGATGTGGCGGGGACCGGTCCCAGGGTCGCGGTCAAGGACATCATCGACGTGGCCGGCGTGCCGACGACAGCCGGCTCGCGGGCGGTGGAGCGAACAGCAGGGCCGGCCGCGGCAGATGCCCCGTGTCTGGACGGCGTGCGCGCCGCCGACGCACGAATCGTGGGCAAGACCAATCTGCACGAGCTCGCCATGCTGCCGATCGGTACGAACCCCTGGTTCGGTACTCCGGTCAATCCGCTCGATCCGACCCTGATCCCCGGAGGGTCGTCGAGCGGGTCGGCGGTGGCCGTCGCGACCGAGGAAGCCGACGTGGCCCTGGGATCGGATACCGGAGGATCGATTCGGGTCCCAAGCGCCTGCTGTGGAAGCTGCGGGCTCAAGACCACCTACGGGCGCCTGCCGCTCGACGGCGTATGGCCCCTTGCGCCCAGCCTGGACACGATTGGCCCGATGGCACGCACCATCGAGGGCCTGATCTCGAGCATGCAGCTCCTGGAGCCCGGTTTCTCCCCGAGCGCCGCCCCCGCGCAGCGCATCGGTCGACTCCGAACTGCCAGCCAGCCGGAGATCGAGGAGGCGATTGACGACGCCTTGCATGTGTCTGGGTTCGACGTCGTGCCGATTGATTGGGATGGCTTCGAGGTCGGGACCAATTGCTTCACGGCCGTCTTCTTCAGCGAGCTGTGGGAGGTTGACCACAAGCTGGTGGAAAACGACCCCACCGCGGTCGGCGACGACATCGTCATGACCTTGGGGATGGTCGATCTCTTTCGCCCGGGACTCGAGGATGCGAAACGACAGCTGCCAGGCTGGCGGGCCTCCCTCTTCGCGCTGTTCGACCAGGTCGAACTGCTTGCTCTGCCGACGCTGCCGATGTTCCCTCCATCCCTCGAGGAGGTCTCGGGAGAGGGGCTCGTGACGACCATCATCGAGATCACGCGCCACGTCTCACTCTTCAACGCCGCTGGCACACCGTGTACCGCCCAGCCCGTGCCAACCCCCGGTTCCCCTCTACCAGCCAGTCTGCAGCTCGTCGGTCCCATGGGAAGCGAGGAGCTCCTCCTACCAACGGCAGCTCGCGTCCAGACGGCGGTCGCGTGAAGACTTCCGAGGTAGCACTTTTCGTCGAGGGTGATGAGCACTCCCACGGCGAGTCATTTCTCGCCGCTGAAGGCCAAGGCCTGCTCAGCGGAAAATATCGGCCACCCGTCCGCGCCCGTGAGAAGCTGCCCGCGGTGAGGGATTGGGT
>VAWP01000063.1:55375-55799 GCA_005888295.1 Actinomycetota bacterium | reverse complement strand
CCTGGGACGGCCTACCTACGCCGTCGGCGCGCCCAGTTGTCGGCCCACGAGAGAGCGAGGAACGCGGCGGCGATGGGCGCGGAAGCTGTCCACAAGGCACTCAGTACCATCTCCGAGGCTGCCCGTCGCCACCCGCCACAGGATGAGCGGCTCAGGGGAGATCCCTCGTGGATGATTCTCAACGGCGCCTATCTCGTCGAGGACAACAGAGTTGACCAGTTCGTCGAGACCGCGAGAGCTCTCGACGACGAGCACCCGGGCCTGCGTCTGGAGCTGACGGGTCCATGGCCTCCATACTCGTTCGCGACAGTCGAGGAGCGGGGCTTCTGAGATGACGGCCGAGACCCGCCCAACAGCAGCCCGATCGAGCGAATACAACCAGGTTGCCCTGGTCGATCTCCTTGACCGGGTCCTCGCCGGCGGT
>VAWP01000063.1:42446-55348 GCA_005888295.1 Actinomycetota bacterium | reverse complement strand
ATCGCCGATATCGACCTCGTGCATATCTCTTTGCGGGCGGTGATCTCGTCCACATCCACGCTGACGTCGTCCCACTACGAGGTGGCGAGCGGACGTGGCTGATGGCTCCGGGTGGGGCGACCCCTGGAACCAGTTGCCTGCCGATTCCGCTGCGGTGGAGCGGCGTTCTGTCCGGTGGGGCGAGCGGGTCGAGATCGATCCGGAGTCCCTGGAACGCGGCCTGGTCGGCTTGGTTCTTGCCGTGGTGGAGCTCCTGCGGCAGTTGATGGAGAGACAGGCTCTTCGCAGGGTAGAGGTGGGTGACCTCGGTGACGAGCAGATCGAGCGACTCGGAGCGACGCTCATGGCCCTCGAGAAGCACATGACCGAGCTGCGGCAGCACTTTGGCTTGACGCCAGAGGACCTCAACATCGATCTGGGGCCACTTGGGTCGCTGCTGTCCAACGAGTGAGGGGCTGGTATCCCTACGCGGAACCGCGCGGAGTGGTCCTGCTCCGAGGCCTGCTGAGGCGGAGGTCCATCCTCACTCCTGGTCCCCGGTCGAACGTCAAAAATCTATGGCACTCTTGTGGCAGTGGTAGTCGTCGCCTCGAAGTGAGGCGCGCCGGCCACGACTAAAGGGGGAGCGATGCTGGCGACCTTTGGTGACGGCCAGGTCTTCTGGGCGCTTCTCGTTTTCTTCTTCTGGATCATCTGGATCTGGTTGCTGATCATGGTGTTCAGCGATCTCTTCCGGAGCGGCGACCTCTCCGGGTGGGGCAAGGCAGCTTGGGCCTTGGGCATCCTTGTCCTGCCGTATCTCGGAGTCTTCCTGTACCTGATCTTCCGGGGCGGAAAAATGGACGAGCGTGCGCTGGCTTCGGCACAGGCTCAAGACGCAGCCTTTCGTCAGTACGTGAAGGGGGAGGCGGCTGCGACCAAGGGCGACGGTGCGAAGCCAGCCGATGAGCTTGCCAAGTTGGAGGACCTGAAGCGACGGGGGGTCATCTCGGATGCAGAGTTCGATCAGCTCAAGGCGAAGGTGGTGAGCGGCTAGGGGAGCCCTCGCCGGCCCTTCCCGGGTCGCGAACTGACCAGGTCGACGGTGCGGCGCGGCCTCGCCAGGTCAGAAGCGGGGCATGTGGCTAGCACGGCGAGACCGGTGAAGAGGAGCCGGCGGCGAGTGCCACCGCCCGTCACAACTCATAGGTAGTCGTGGCCGATCATGTCGCGGGTGGCAAACCAGCCCGGCACAGCGGGTAGGAAGGTGTTCACCACCTGGTAGGTGAGCACGGCGGCCACAGCCTTCTCATTGGGCACGCCCAAGGTGACGAGTGCTCCCGAGATACCGATGGCGCCTACCGCGGTTGGACCTCCAGGGATGGGAACCAGCGAGGCGATCGTACCCACGGCGATGTTCACGACCAGGAGGGTCCACAGCGAGAGCTGTGTGCCGTAGGCCTCCAGACACGACAGCAGGACGAACGACGTCACGAAGGTCGCTGCCGCGTTCCCGCCGAGCAACAGCAGCAGCTGACGGGGCGAGCGGATGGCTGCCCACAGGGTGGAACCAGCCTGGTGGAGCGGCGGTAGCACCGCCCGGCGGATCTTGGGGATGCCGAGGATGAGGCCGACAGCGCCGATCACCACCAGGATGACGATGAGCAGCACCTGGATGGCGTCGGCCGTGTCGATCTTCCCCAGGTCGATCGAGTTGGGAGCCAACACTAGGGCCAGGACAAAGATGCCGAGCTGAACAACGATCGCACTGAAGCCAGAGAGAAAGCCTCCAGCGGTGACGGCCGACGCGATGTCCGCACCGTGCTTCTGCAGATACCGGATCTGTACGGCAGCTCCTCCGACGCCGGGGACGGCCAGGTTCGAGAAGCGCACGGCCGTCTGCATCTCCACCGTTCGCCAGAAGGGAAGGCGCATGGAGATGGTGCCCAAGTAGGCAACGGCGTAGGCGACGTTGTTGCCCACCGCCAGCGCGAAGGCGACCACTACCCAGACCCACTGGGCGTGCTTGAGGGTGTCCCAGATCTGGGCCGGGCTGCCCACTTGGCTCAGCAGTGCGCCGACCGCCAGCAGGGAGCCGAGCGCCATGAGGAGACTGGAGCTCCTGACCCGGTGGAGCTGCTCGAGCTCGGGCGCCTCAGTGCCCGTGGCCTTTGCGCCGGCCTCCCGGAGGGCGCTGAGTCGCTCCCGGAGCTCCTTTCGTCGCACCGGGTGCCAGGGTCGGCTCTCCCGACTCAAGGCCGGAGACTGCAGCAGGGGCAGGGCCTGGGTCACGGCCTGGCGACCCGCTCCCTGGATGGCGGCAGCGACCGCCCGTGGAACTCCGACCATGGCGGCGGTGGACGCCAATAGTTCAGCCACCTCTTGGGCCTGGTCCTCGGGGCCAGCTGAGGACGAGGCCGTGCCGAAGTCGACGAGGACCGGTCCGTCATCGGCAACGACCACGTGGTTGGCGTTGAGCCGACCGTGAGACAGGGGCCGGGCGTGGAGGCGGGCCACCTGGGACCACACATTCACCAGCAGCTCGTCGCTCACTCCGTCCGGCTCGAGATCCACTAACCGCGCACCTGGGGCGGGCCGTTCCACCAGCAAGGCGGCCCCCGGTCCAGCAGTGGCCGCCACGACGACCTCCGGCACCCGGACACCGGCGTTGTTGGCCAGGAGCACCGTGTAGGCCTCGTGCTCGACTTGTTGGAGGCGGGTGAGAAACAGCGTCGGCCCCGAGTCCTTGTAGGCCACGAAGCGCCACACCTTGGCGAGCAGCTGGGCGTCGGCCTCGTCGCGGCCGACGACCTTCACCCACAGCGGGCCGACGGCGTCCTCGGCCAGGAACAAGGTGGCCCCCTCGGGCTGACGAGGGGCCAGATGGATCTCGGTGGCCGGGACTCCGAGCTCAGCCATCGACTCACCGACTTGGACCGTGGTGGGACGCCCGCCAGGTGACCCGAAGGCCAGGTGCACGACGGCCGCCAGCCCCCAGCCTAGGAACAGCCCGGCCAGGAGGTCGTTCGGATACGCAGTCCCCAGATAGACGGCGGCCACCATCAACCCCAACGCGAGGACTTGGCCGATACGCCGAATGGGTCGAGTGAGGTAGGGAGAGGCAGCCGAGAGGATGGCCACGACCACGGCGACGCGCACATGAGGGAAGCTCGGCGTGGAGTGCCCGACCCGGGTGACGATGTCGAGGCCGTCGCCGAAGCTCTTGCCCTGGACGACGAAGACGCCGATCAACCGGGCCACCACCCAGGCGAGGATCCCGGAGATGAGCAGATCCCTGGCTAGGCGCCAGCGCCTGGCGACCACCGCGGCCACGACGACCACCCCGACGGCCCAGATGGCGCCAACGGTGTAGATCGCCCGGAACAGCGACTTCAATCCACCCGGGAGGGAGTTGAAGAAGTGGAACAGTGCCCGCTGGGCCTCCCCAGCCACTCCGACGTGGCTCGCCAGCAGCGTGAGTACGGCGGCGGCGACTCCGACCCGAACCCAGTCGCTCGTGCGCCGGCGGTAGGGCTCTTCCGACGACGGTCCAAAACTGCGCTCCCGCCAGCGGCCGACACTCATCTCCACCAGCCCTAGACCCTATTGCTATTCATGCCACGGTTGTCGGTTGCGCGCTGGTACGGGTCACCATCGCGACGATCAGCAAACGTCGCCGTTGTACTCGCGCCGGTCGATGCCGACGTAGGACGAGTTCGAGCGGCTCGATCCGACCGCCGCAACGACGTCCGCTTCCGGTTCTCACACCCGCTCAGGTTATGCCGCCAGCGGCGAGGCTAGCGTTGGTCAGCGGTGGGCGGATCGAGATAGGGGGAACATGCCCCACTTGGCACTGGAGTACCGATCCTCAGCGGGTCGTGGTCTCGTTCGTTGACAGGCGGTGGGACCAGAGTCCTGCTCCCTCTGGCCTTGGCCCAGTTCATCTGCAGCTTCGCCGGCTCCAACATGAACGTGATGACCACCGACATCAGCAAGGACCTGGGAACGACCGTCAAGGGCGTGCAGACGGCGATCACGCTGACCCCCTCGGTCAACGTCGGCCAGTCCAGCTTCCCCGAGGAGCGACAGGGCGAGATCTCGGGACTGTCACGGAGCGTGTCGAACCTCGGATCCTCCCTCGGCACGGCCATCGCCGGAACGATTCTGGTGGCCGATCTCGGGTCAGGGCATCAGGCCTATGGGATCGCCATGGGCGTTCTGGCCGTGATCGGCCTCTTCGACCTTGTTGTCTCGATCTTCCTACCGGCCGATGCTGGTCAACAGACTGCCGGGGGTGAGACCTGAGGCGCGGGTGCCCACGAGCGAGATCTCTCGAACGTTGCCATGATGTTGAGCGGCCCTTGGTGCAGCTGAAAGACGAATTGACGAGAACGGGGAAGCGATGGCGGAGATGAAGTTCGAGAGAAAGGAGCTGCTCTCGCGCAAAGAGGCGGCGGCGCGGCTTCTGGAAGTGGCTGAGGCGCTCGGATCCAGCGGTGACTTCGAGCTGCAAGGGGGCGGGGAGAAGCTTCAGCTGGACGTGGCAAATGAGGTCACGTTTGAGCTAGAGATCGAGCTTGAGGACGGGAAAACGGAGCTGGAGATGGAAATCAAGTGGTCGTCGACTCCGCAGGTCGCGCCCACGCCGACGCGGTCAGCAGCCCGCCGAACTCCGAGCCGACCCCGAAAGACGGGCAGCCGACGCCGACGGTGAGATGACCCCAGGGGTAATCAACGGTGGCGGGAGCCTGACGCGCCTGTCATGGGCACTTATGGCGCATCCGGCCCTGATCGGAGGGGTTCAGGTCAGTTCCCCGAGGACAAGAGGTCGTACGACGCCTTTTGGTCAGAGTGGGGGCAGCCTGGTCACGTAACCCTGACCCGTTGGGGCCAGTTGGTCGACAGCGGCGGCTGCGGATTCAGCCAGGGGGATCGAGTCCGATGCGACCGTGGTGAAGCCACGATCCGCGAGGGCGGGGCCGCTTCAGATTCACCCTCTTGAGGTGATGACGAAAGACGGCCCGCTCTCTACGCTGACTCGTGCCGATCATCGCGAGGCTGGTGAAAGTACTATGGCTTCCTTTCCTCAGATATCGACCCGTTTGGGCGATATCAGGCTCAATCGCATCGCCGACGAAGGCATGGCTCCGCGTCGCCATGACGCAGCAGCCGTGGATACCGAAGACATCGTGGGTCGTGTCACACGATTGCTAGTCGTCTTGGGGCTCGGCCTGACGGCGGCGCAGTGGATTGGCGCGCGCTCACGACGGCTGCGGCGTGACGGCTTCGCGAAGGCAGACGCGCTCTTGATATCGAACGAAGCCCTTATTCGCCCGATCCTCCTGGCGGTGGGACTGACGGGGATGGAATGGATTCGGAGCCGGCTTCATCGGAGCGGCCCCTCCGCGCCCTTGTCCTGACCAGGTCTGAAGGGTCGTGATCGCAGTCCACGTCCGGGCACGCCCAGCGCACCTTGCGCCATAACAGCCGGGTCTGACGAACGAAGCAAGGCAGGTCCGCCAGCTCCACCACGTCGCGGTCCTTCACCAGCGGTCGACGGCCGCACCCCAGTCGGGCTGGGTCGCCCGCAATCCTTGATCTCGAGGACGAAGATGCCGGCGCGGGCTCGGCCCGAGCGTTGTCCTCGACATACAGATCAGCCAGGGACCGCGAGAGCCGTTCGCCTTTACGGGCGCGGTCAAGAAGGTGGTGTTCAACATCACGCCACATCTCACCGAGAAGGACGAACTCGATGTGCACACTGCTGAGCAGCACGGCAAGGCAGGCCACGCCTTGTCAGAATGACCCGAGGCGAGGAGCGGCGGGTCACACCTGGGTCGCGTCTCGAGGAGTGACTGCGGGGAACGCGCGCTTTGTCTGCTTCCATGGGCAAAGCAGCAGTTAGATTTCAGGCGGGCGGGCGTAGCCTGTTGATAATATGGGGACGGTTTCAACGCGAGGGGGGAACTACCAATGCTGGCTACGTTTGGCGAAGGCCAAGTGCTTTACTCGTTCCTGGTCTTCTTCTTCTGGATCATCTGGATCTACCTCTTGATCATCGTCTTCGGCGACATTTTCCGCAGCCATGACCTCTCCGGGGTTGGTAAGGCGATCTGGGCTCTGTTTGTGGTGGTACTGCCGTACCTGGGCGTCTTTATCTATCTGCTCTTCCGTGGCGGGAAGATGCACGAACACGCGGTGGCTGATGCTCAAGCTCAGGATCAAGCCTTCCGCCAGTACGTCCGGAACGCCGCGGACGAACCTGCAAATGGGGGACCGGCAGACGAGTTGGCCCGTCTCGCCGACTTGAAAGAGCGGGGCGTCATCTCAGACGTCGAGTTCGAGCGCCTCAAGGCAAAGGTGGTCAGCTAAAGGGCAGATGTCCGATGGGCGGACCGGGGGAGGGTCAACACAAGCCCAATGGCTTCGTTCCTCTCGCTCGGCGCCCCGACTCCGAACGTTGCAGCACGTGCCGGCTACCGGCTCCCAGCGCGGACTCGGCCATCCCCGCATTCCCCGTCGCGACCGGTCGTCTCGGGCGAGCAGACCATCGCTGACGAGGGGGTCATCATAATCCCGTGCTAATCCGCGGCAAGAGACCGGGCGGTCTCATGTCAACCACTTCCGGACAGGCGATCGGTCCGTGGGCTTCACGACCGCTTGGGACGTGGCGAATGTTCTGGTTGTGAACACCTGGCCACCTCTTCTTTGATGAGGCGTCAACGGCCGTTCGGCGCTAGCGACCTCCGTCGCAACGTCAATTAGTTAGTAGCCGTATCCTCCTCCTGCCCCGCTGGGGCTGGTAGTGCTGGGGCTGGCACCGCCCGAACCACCACCGCTCGGTGCCGTTGCCGGGGGTGCGGTTGTCGGCCCCGTGGCGCGGGCGGCGTGCCAGGTGAAGTGCTGGCCACCGAAGTCGTCAGAGAAGTTGTCTCCCTTGGTGGTGCCCGCGGAGTCCAGGGTGAAGGTGTAGAGGGGCTTCCCGTTCTCCGTGACCTGCTTGGTGCCGTCGGGCCGCTGGATCACACCGAGGTTGGCCACATCGGACATCGGGTTATTGGAGCCGGCCCCCGGTGCCAATGCGGTCCAGAACGAGGTGCAGGCGCCGGTGCAGCGCACCTTTCCGTCGGCTTCCTGGTCGGGCGAGTACAGCACCTTGCCACTGGCGTCTACCAGCACGTTTCCGAGTCCATTGACCTGTTTGACCGACACCGTCGTGGCACTGCCGGTAGGGGTGCTGGCACTGGGCGAGCCGGTGCTGCTACCGCCGCTGGATCCGCAGGCGGCCAGCGCTCCGCCGGCCGCCAGGGCGGCTGCGGGTAGAAGCAGTCGTTTCATCAGAGGGGCTCCTTGCTGGGATGGGCGAGGCGCGCCGTGCGCGACTCGTCGGTCGTGGTTTCGAGCGGGGGCCGCTGGCGCCTCAAGTGCGACCGGGTGGAGAGAGGCGGCGCCAACGAAGCCCCCAAGAAGATGACCGCGGCGATCTCGGCGGCCTGGCTGGCGGCGATGGCGGCGGGGTCGTAGCCGGGCTCCTGGAAGCCGAACAGCGGCATGTTCTCGCTGACCAGTAGGAGCGCGAACGTGGTCGCGGCCAGGGCGATCCCGCCCAGGGTGACGAGCACCAACAGCGGGCGTCCCCACCGACCCGCCCAGCGCTCGATGGGAGCGAGAAGGGCGAGGCCGATGACGGTGGCGCCGGCGAAGGTCAGCACGAAGAGCTTCCCGATGGTGGGAATGGCCGAGTAGAGCCACAGGTACTGCTGGAGGTGCACCGCTCCCACAGCCAGCACCGATAGCGCTCCCAATCCTCGGGCGGCCAGCCCAATCCGTGACCACCAGCTCGGCCGAGTGTCGGGGGACTTGTTCGGCAGGGGCTTGCTCGCCGGCGGCTGGGAGCTGGCCGGGGCCAGATCGACCCCGCCGCTAGCGCCGTCCTTCGCCGTTTCCATGCACGCGCCTCCTTCTTCGGTTGTCCCAGCACGGCAAAGACAAGCGCCGACGGTGACGGCGGTTGATCGCTCCTACCGTTCTCCTCGGCCACGGCGCCGCCGGGCCTTACCCGCTACTACGCCACAGACCTCCGCAGCGTTCAGCTGCCGAGGGAAAAAATTCCGACTGATGAACGGATCCCAGCCCACGGGCGTAGTACCGGTGTGGGTCACATCCCGAGAGGCCACGACACCTTGGTGGACGACCTCGACGGCCGGTATCGCCAGGCACTGCTGAGCTACGTGCTGCACCTGGTCGACGGCGATCACCACCTGGCTGAGGACGTGGTCCAAGAGACCCTGCTGCGGGCCTGGCAACACCCTGAGGCTCTGACCGCCGACCACCATCGGCCCTGGCTCTACACGGTGGCCCACAACGTCGCCGTCTCTGCGTATCACCGGCGTCGTGCGGCCCGACCGGCAGAGGTGCCCATCGAAGAACAGACCGCCACCGGCACCGAGGACGAGATCGACCGGGTGTTTCTGGCCTGGGAGACGACCGAGGCCCTAGGCGATCTCAGTCCCGACCACCGTCGCGTCGTCGTCGAGCTGTTCTATCGGCAGCGATCGGTGACCGAGACCGCGCAGGTCCTCGGCATCCCAGAGGGCACAGTCCGATCGCGCTGCTTCTACGCCCTGCGTGCGCTGCGAGCCGCGCTCGAGAACAAAGGGGTGACCCGGCCATGACGTGTGTCCGCACCGTAGACATCGGGCCCTACCTGCTGGGAGCGGTCTCCGCTGGCCAGCGCCTGCAGCTCGAGGAGCACCTGGAGTCCTGCCCCATGTGCCGGGAGGAGGTCGTACGGCTGGCGGGACTGCCCGGTCTGCTGTGGCGTGCCGCCAGCGACGACGTGCACGAGCCTCGGCTCGACACACCAGGAGTCCCGGAGGACGTACCGAGCTCGAGGCCTCGCCGACACCGGCGGCGAGTGGCGGCGATGGTTGCGGCCTTGGCCATCGTGGGCGGGACGGTGGCGGGCCTGGACCTCACCGTGGGCAGGACATCTCCTCCCGCCATACGACCGTCGGCCCAGCCTGCGTCGACCACTCTTGCAGCCAGTGATCCCGCGACGAAGGTCAGTGCTACCGCGGTGCTCACCGCTCAGCCCTGGGGCACCGGTGTGCGCCTGAGCATGCGAGGGCTGCCTTACGGCGCTCGGTGCGAACTCGTCGTCCACGCCGCCAACGGGTCCAGCGACATCTCCGGAACCTGGAACGCGGCCTACACGCCTCGGGTCGACATCCCCGCTGCCACCGACATCGACCGAGCCAACATTGCCAGCCTGGAGATCACCACGGCCAACCAACACCTCATCACCATTCCCGCACAGAGCACCCAGGAATGAGCGGGGTGTTGTCGATCATCCAGAACATGACGGATAGCCTGGCCGGATCGACGTCGACTGGCGGCCTTCCCGTTCGGGTGCGCTGGGGCCCGTGAGGAACACTCGGTTCGTCAGAAGCTTCGATCAGCGACCGCTACGGACCGGCGAGGCAGCTGGTCGGCGCACAGGAACAGTCACCTGGGACGTTGTGGTCCGCGATTGTGGGCGCCTAGCCGCCGTCGGTCAATATGGAGTTGAAAGAGGTCCTCCTCGTCGGCGCCGACAGTGGCGGGTAGGGCCGCCGAGACGATCGCTGCCTTCAAGTGTGCGGTGGGCTGGATTCGCTCGGCATGACCTCGGACGAAGAACTCGTCATCAACGTCCTTTGGGGAAAACGCGTGAAGAGCGAAGCGGGGATCGCGCCGAAGATCCGCACCCTTCGGTGAACGACGAAGGATGTAGGCCCACAGACCACCTTCGGCGACGATCGGGCAAAAGGGGTGGACCCGAGGGCCTCCATCTCCTCGAACGGTGGCGAGATAGCCCAGTGGCGGTCCGTACTGGTAGAGCAGCGTCCTGCCCTTGCCCGCCAACTGCGGCGCAGCTGCCTCGAACTCGGCCCAAGTTGCCAATCCACGTTCCTGTCGTTGTCGAGGTGATCCGGCATCGCAACGTACCGAGCTGTCAGGGTCGAGGCCCTGGAGCCGGCGTCGCGCAGGTCCCAGAGCATCGTTGCCTCGAGTCGTCGGATGTTCCATCCGGCGGGAGGTGCCGATCACCTTCTTGGCGTCGCTGTCTTTGACCGGATGCGTTGGGCCTGCCATATTCTTGGATCGGTCGTGACGCCAGGTCCACCCAGGCGACGAGACGCCTTGCCACCCACCTCGCGTCCGTTCCTCAGAGGATCCAGTCGACCGGCCGGTCGGGCTGGGGATCGTAACGGCACGCGCCTCCCGTCCTGACCGTGTCGCGCAGCATGCGGGCCAGGCCGGGATCGACGGCCTCGATACGAGCGATGGCTGCAGCGATCGCCTTGCGGACGGCGACGCGAGCCCGCTCGTCGGTCGATCCCGTGCGACGCCGGCGGCCGCCGATGCCGGTGGCGGCCCGCAGCTCGGCGAGGAGCGCCTCGCGCTCATCACCCAGGCGGGCGGATGTCGTCGGGTCCCCCCGGGTGTCGGCGTCATCGAGGAGGTGTTCGATCTCGGCCAGCCGGGCCCTGTAGGCCGCGAGGGCGGTAGTGTCAAGGATCTCGCCGGTGTCGGCGGCGTCTACGCCGGCGCCGGCCAGCGCGGCCGCGTCGATGTCCACGCCGGGCCGGCTCAGCAGCTCGTGCAGATAGTGGAGGCCCTTGAGGTCGGGCAGCGTGAACCCCCCGACCGTCCAGCCAGTCGCCCCGTCCGGTCGGAAGGTGACTGTGGAGCCCATCACCAGCGCGGACCGGCGTCCCCTCACGCGCTGCTCCCACCACACGGCGCCGATCCGACGGTAGGCGTTGGCCGCGTTATCACGCCATCGAACGACACTCGGTTCGGCGCGGAACAGGTACTCGTCGACCACACCGTGGAACGTCACCGCCCCGGCGTTGAGCACGGCCCTCCCGGCATAGGGCTCCACGGTGGCGGCTGCGTCCGCGGCGATGGCCATCTCGCCGAGCGCGGCCGCCACGTCGATGACGGAGCACACGATCAGGAGAAAATCGACGTCGCGGGGGATGACATCGATGCCACCGGCGACCAGCTGGCGGCATCGCACCAGCGCGAGGTCGGGCTGGCCGGAGGCCAACAGGAGGACGGCGGCCTCTGCGAGCACGGATGGGATGCCCTCGGCCATGCCGAAGGCGTCGAAGGCAGCGGCTTCCTCGCCCAGGGCGACGAGATCGGCGGTCTGCATGGCCCGGTCGGCGGCCAGACTGTGCATCACGGCCTCGACGTCGGGTTCGCCCACCGTCGCGCCGATGGCGCCGGCCCGCTCGATCAGCGCGTCCGCACGAGGTAGGTCACCGCTGGTCAGGACGTGCATGGCGCGGCGCGAGATTGCGAAGAACTCCACCCGTGCCGATCCGGACTCGGCGGCCAGGATGTCGAGGGCGCGGAGCTGGCGCTGCACGGCCACGATGTCGAGGCATTCCCACGCCGTGGTGAGCCGCCACAGGTGGGCGGCAAGGCGCTGCTCCACGTCGGTCAGGTGTGCGGCCACGGCGTCGAGGCGGGCAGCAAGGCTGACCCGTTCGGTGAGGTCGTCAGGCCCCCAGCTGGTGAGAAGCCGGGCGTCGAGGGCATCGGCAAGCAGCTGCGGATCGTCGAGCTCGCTGGCCAGCTGCTCCGATTCGCGGGCGAACCGCCCGGCCCGCAGGGCGTCTCCGCCGAGCGCCCAGCTGCGGGCCAGCGCCGCCGCCAGCCGGCACCGCGCTGGTGGAGACGAGGCGGCGACGTAGGCCTCGTGTAGCAAGGCTGGCAGTCGTCCGGGATGCACACCGAAGCGCTGCCCGGTAGGAAAGGCCAGCGCGGCGGCGGCCATGGCGCTGGCGTCCCCGGCGGCGCGCGCCGCGTCGAAGGCCGCGATGAGGGCGACAAGCATGCCATCAGGGTCGCCGGCCGCCCGGGCGGCTGCAGCACGCTGCAGCAGCTCGGACGGGCCAGCATCCGTCATCGGGGCGATCGTAGCTGTCAGCGCCGGATCAGCGACACGGTCTGGGCGTGCCGGGCGCGCCGCTCGGCGTCCCAGTCGCCGGTGCAGTACACCGACAGTTGGGAGATGGCGTCGCCGGAGATGTCGGCTCGGAACAGCTCGCGGCAGTACCACGACTCGCCGTCCCAGTCCCATTCCTCCTCGACCTCGAGCATGAAGCCCGTCGCCGTCGTGTCGAAGCGAGAGCGGGGGACACGGGAGGGTCCCGGGTGGCCAGCAAGCCGCAACTCCACGGCCTCCTGGAAACCCTGGGCCTGGAGTCGCCACTGCGGCATCGTGAAGTCGATGAGCACGTCCGGTGTGAACAGGCCCGATGGCGCCTCGCCCCTCTCGAGAAACTCGATCAGC
This sequence comes from Actinomycetota bacterium, assembly GCA_005888295.1. Taxonomy (GTDB): domain Bacteria; phylum Actinomycetota; class Acidimicrobiia; order Acidimicrobiales; family AC-9; genus AC-9. Next base: position 43,017 of record VAWP01000063.1, on the reverse strand, counting down.
TTGGCCGCGAGCTCGCGCCCGACGGCCTCCGTAGCGCTCACGCCCGCTCTCCCATCGCCGCCATCGCCGCCGCAAGATGCTGCATCGTCGGTTCGAGCTGGGCGGTTGGGCTGAACTCGATGACCTCGCTCCCCGCCGTCACGACCGGCACGTGGCCGGGCGGGGCGTAGTAGGCGTCGCCGGCCAGGTACACCTCCTCGCGGTCGGCGTAGCGCAGCCGGATCTCGCCCGATACCACGACGCCCCAGTGCGGGCACTGGCATCGGTCGTCGGGTAGGCCGCGGAACACCGGTGTCCCGTCGGCGTCCACGTGGTACTCGTCGAACTGCAAGGTGAACCCGTCGAAATCGACCCGGCGGGTGGTCAGGATCGGGGCATCGACCACGATCGGGGCTTCGGCCTTGGTGGTGCGTGGCATCGCATCCTCCTCGTGTTGCCTATGTTTGCCGTCACCCAGAAAGGCGTGAGGCGCGCACGTCACGATGTGACGAACGCCGGGGTACCTGACCACGACAGGGAGCCAAGTGCCGGCCGCCATGCACACCCGCCCAGGGGGCACGATCCGGCTGCG
>VAWP01000063.1:31025-42281 GCA_005888295.1 Actinomycetota bacterium | reverse complement strand
CAATCGACGCCCGGAAGGTCTATGCAGACGCCCACGGCCCGACGCCGGTGACGCGCTCGATCGAGTACCGCACGATGTAGCCGGGGCCTCTGGGAGCGGGAAACTCGGCCTTGGGATTCATGTACACCTTCGTCAGACGGTTGAGGAGGTCCCACGCCTCGTCACTCGGTTCCACCGCGGCCCGAGCATATAGAACGGTGTACGGGTTCATGACGACCTGAGGGTTACGGGGCGCGTCGAAGGACACCACGACCCGCGGATCGTGCTCGATGTTTCGCAGCTTCACATGTCGGGACATATGGCCGCTCACAAGGCCATCGCCGTCCAATCCAATCCAGATCACCGTGACCTGGGGGCTGCCATCACGGTTCAGAGTTGTCAGGTGGGCCATCGGTCCGGCCGCGATGAGTTCTCGCAATTCGTGAGAAAGCGACACACTATCCATGGTTGTTTCAACCTCGCTGTGCTGCGCCTGCTTCCCCGATCATGGAAGAAGCCGGCTGAGCTTTGCATCTCCAGCGTTGCCAAGGCTCGGGTTGGGGCGGAGCGAGCGACAACTCAACGAAAAAGCCCCAGGTTACTCAGAGCCACCCCTTCTGCTCCGCAGCGGCAATTGCCTCGGCGCGGTTCCTGGCCCCCAGCTTGTGGATGACGGAGGAGAGGTAGTTGCGCACCGTGCCCTCCGACAGATAGAGCCGGCGGGCTACCTCCCCGATCGTCGAGTGGTCCCGTGCCGCGCGGAGCACCTCGCGTTCGCGAGGAGTGAGCGGGTCCTCACCCTCGCGTAGGGCCGAGACCGCCAAGGCGGGATCGACCACCCGCTCGCCGGCATGGACCTTACGAACCGCTGAGGCCACTTCGGCCGCCGGAGTCTCCTTCAGGACGAATCCGGCGACGTTGGCGGCCATGGCCCGACGCAGGTAGCCAGGGCGTCCGAAGGTGGTGACGATCACCGCTCGACATCCCGGCACAGTGCCGGCCAAGCGCTCTGCCAGGGTCAGGCCGTCGAGGCCGGGAAGCTCGATGTCGATAAGGGCGACGTCCGGCCGTAGACGCTCGGCGGTGTGGAGGCCCTCGTCCCCGTTTCCCACTGCTCCCACGACCTCGATGTCGGGTTCGAGGCCCAGGAGAGCGCCGAGGGCGTCGCGCATCATCGTTTGGTCCTCGACCAGCAAGACGCGGATCACGTGGCCCTCGGTACCCGGGCCACGAGGCTGAAGCCGGCACCCGGACCGCTTGCCAGCTCGAGGGTTCCCCCCACTGTGCCCAGTCGCTCCCGGACTCCGTGTAGGCCTGTCTCCGGGCCCCGGTCGGCTATCGGCCCGTGTCCGTCATCGGCAACCTCGAGTCGGACATATCGATCCTCACAGGCGGCGACGACTCGGCACCGTCGGGCGCCGCTGTGCCGGACGACGTTGGTGACTGCCTCTCGAAGTGTCCAGCCGAGGACGTCGTCCAGTGGCGGTGGCACCTCCAGTCCGTTGGCTGCCAGGTCCGCGGCGATGCCGGCCGCCTCGAGGGCAGCGCGAGCGTTGATGAGCTCCGAAGCCACGGTTGTCCGCCGGAAGCCGGCCACCGCCTCACGGACCTCGCCGAGGGCTTGTCGAGCCAAGCCCTCGACTTCGGCGATCTCCCTACCCGCCCTTGGGGGATCTGCCGGCAACAGCCGACTGGCCAGCTCGCTCTTGGCCCGGATGACGGTGAGGCTCTGGCCCAGCAGGTCATGCAGGTCGCGAGCGAATCGAAGTCGCTCGGACACAACGGCCAGACTGGCCAGTTCTTCGCGGGCTGCGGCGAGCTGTTCGTTGCTCTCCACCAAGCGGGCAACGCCGTAGGCGAACAGGCCCACCACGAGCCCAAAGATGACTTGGGTGAGGGTGTCGCGGAGCGAAGTGTCGTTGGCGAGGGTCATGGCCGCGACGCCGCCCGTGGCGAGCACGATCACGAGCATCGCCAGCCGGGGCTGGAGCTCGCGGCCGGCCATGGCACCGACCACGATGAAGTAGGCGCTCGAGGTACCGCCTAGAAGGGCGATGCACGTGGCAAGGAGGCCCAATACCACGATCGCAGTGAAGATCCGGCGGTCGGATCCCGATGGAGGGGAGACCAGGCCCAGCCAGAGGAAGACGATCGTGAACAGGACGATCGCAGTGATCGCGATCGACGCCGTCGGCGCCGTGTCGGAAGCCACGATGTCCCGGACGGAGATGCCGACGATCAGGAGGTAGGCGGGAATGCCCACGTAGATAATGGCCATCGACACCGCCCGCCGACGATGCCAGGAAACCGCGGAGCTCACGAGCGCTAATTCTGCGTCGACCTGCTCAGGCCTTCTGCGAGTGGGGCGGGGCCAGGCCGGCCCGCCGCTCCAGTTCCAGGAGGAGACGTTCGAACGCGAGTTGGCGGGCCGCCCACGCCTGGCCTTCGTTCGGCCCTGAGCCGTCGACGCCTTGCGTGGCCCAAGTGGCTCGAGCAGCGGAGACTTCGGACTGTCGTGTCGTCATATGGGGAACGTACGGCGACACACGAGACCCCGGTAGTACCGGGGATCATGTCTTCGGGATGACAGATGTCATGGACCTGGGGCGATGACCGCGGAAGCGAATCGTTGGACAAGAGACACAACCCCTTTACGGACAGCCCGGCCGTTACTAGCGTCCACCTGGGGATAGAGACACGGTGGGGACGATGTCGCTCGACACACCGAAGGCGGTCGGCAGCGGAAGCGTGGGTTACTCTCCCGAGATCGGGACGAGATGAGCCCCTCGGGACCCATCGACCCTGCGACGAGTGCCCCGGTAGCCCTGCGGGGCCGAATCGTCACCATGGACTCCGGCGGGACGGTCCTCCCCGACGGCGTCCTGTACGCCAAGGACGGATCCATTGTCGCGGTCAACCCCGCCAGCGAGCCCGCGCCGGCCGGCTTCGAGGACGTCGCGGTGAGCGCCACCGGCGCCACGCTGTTCCCGGGCCTCATCGAGCTGCACAACCACCTGCCCTACGACGTGCTGAGCCTGTGGCAAGTGCCGGCCGCCTACACCAACCGGGACCAGTGGGCGGCGAGGCCGGAGTACCGCCGGCTCATTACCGGGCCCATGAAAGCAATCGCCGCCCAAGGCCAGCTCCCCTTCGCGATCATCCGCTTCGTCGAGGTCCGCTGCCTCCTGGGAGGCACTACGACGAGCCAGGGCTTCACCCTGGCCGCCGACACCGGGATCATCAGCCACTTCAAAGGCCTGGTGCGCAACGTGGAGAACGCGGGGGACCCCGACCTCCCCAACGCCGCCACCCACATAGCGGACGTGGAGGCCAAGGACTGGGCCTCGTTCAAGGCCCGGATCTCGAGGGGCCAGAAGATGATCCTGCACCTGGCCGAGGGGATCGACACCCCCGCCCATACCCACTTCGCCGCCCTGCACGGCCCCGACGGCACCTGGGCCATCACCAAGGATCTGGTGGGCATCCACTGCGTGGGCTTGAAGCCCGCCGACTTCGCCGTCTTCGCCAACCACGGCGGCTCGATGGTGTGGTCGCCGTTCTCCAACCTCCTCCTCTACGGCCAGACCGCCGACCTGGCCGCCGCCTTTGAGGCCAAGGTGCCGGTGGCCCTGGGCTCGGACTGGTCACCCTCAGGGAGCAAGAACCTGCTCGGGGAGCTCAAGGTGGCCCGTCTGGCGGCGCCGCTTTCGGGTGCCGCCGTGAGCGACGAGCAGCTGGTGGCCATGGCCACGACGACACCGGCGAGGATGCTGGGCTGGTCCGACCACCTCGGGAGCCTGGAGGTGGGGAAGCGGGCCGACGCCATGGTCGTGTCGGGGGCCGCCGGTGATCCGCACACCGCCCTCGTCGACGCCACCGAGGCGGACGTCGAGCTCGTCGTCATCAACGGCGTCCCCCGGGCGGGAACGCCGGCGCTCATGGGCGCTCTGGGACTCGCGGGCGGCGAGACCGTGCAGGTGGGTGGGAGGCCCCGGGTGCTGAACCTCGCCCAGACAGGCGCTGATCCGGGCGTGGCGGCGCTCAGCGTCGCCGAGGCTCAGAGCCTCCTCTCCGGCGCTCTGGGCGCACTGGGAGGCACGACCAAATCCGGGCTCGCCACCGTTGCGCCTGGCACGACCCGCTTGGCCGTTGAGGGCCTGGTCGACAACGGCATGGTGTCGCGCCACCACCTGCCTTACCAGGGGAAGCCCACTGGCCCCGACCTGCCGGGGCGGGGCTTGGCCGCGCCCACACCCGTCCCCCTGTCCCCCCTCACCCTGGAGCCGCTGACCGCCGTGGATAATCCCGCCTTCTACGAGACCATCGCCGCCGAGCAGAACCTGCCGCCCGCGGTCCGCGACGGCCTGGCCAAATTCAAGCCCTGACATGGCCCACGAGTTCTGTCCCGGCTACCCCCCGCCGTACGACGCCCTCGTCGCCAGCTACCCCGGCACCGACGTCTATCCGGCGGCGGACTTCCGGGTCGAGTGGGGGCCGATCTTCCACCGCGGGCGCCTCGACGGCAGCGCCGTCCTGCTCGTGGTCGGCCAAGACCCCGCCGCGCACGAGTCGGCGGCCCGACGCATCCTCGTCGGCGTCGCCGGCCAGCGGGCCCAGGGCCTACTCAGCAAGCTCGGTATCACCCGCTCGTATGTGATGGTCAACACCTTCCTGTACAGCGTCTACGGCCAGGCTGGCGGCAGCCGTCACGACCGCGACCCCGCCATCGCTGCCTACCGCCACCGCTGGCTCGACGCGATCGTTGCGCAGAACCACATCGACGCCGTCATCACCCTCGGGTCGCTGGCAGCCGACGCCTTCACTGCATGGGCGGAGTTCCACGGCCACCACGCCCAGCTCTTGCACCCGACGTACCCAGAGTCGGCATCGGCTGCTGGCCAGGTGACGCTGGCGGCCGCCACCAAACAGCTCTTGGACAACTGGAACGCCGCCATTCCGGATTTGGTGGTCGCCCTGACCCACCCCGACCAAGCCCCGCATCCGACACTCTACGGAAACGCGTTCGCGTCCGGCGACCTCACGGCGATTCCTGAAGCCGACCTACCCGCGGGGCTCCCCGATTGGATGCGCAGTCAGGAGGCGTGGGCCTCGAGGACCGGCACGACGGCAGACGACAAGCGCGCGACGTTGACTGTCGTGGTCCCCGGCGACCAGCGACCCTGGAAACCCTGACGACGGCCTCCCTGGACTTCCCAGGGCGGGACGCATGACACGCTGCCAACCCCGTCGTGATGTCAGTTGAAAGCGTCCTCCTTTCGCGCTCGTGGCACAGTGCCGCACCGATCATGAGGGTCGCCAGCCATCTCGCCACAGGCGCAACTCTGCTTCGGCCGCCAACGCCCGAGCGAGGGCGTCGCGCAGTTCAGCTTCAACTGCGGTCACACGCGCTTCGAGACGCTGCTCTCGTTCGTTGGCCGCGGTGATCATGAGTTCGGCAAGAGAGCGCTCAGGCGGGCTCGTCGCGTCGGGCGTACCTGACGCTGCCGGCGCATCCTCGCTCGCAGCCGAGCTCGAACGGAGGCGGCCTCGACCCCTGAGGGCCCGTTCGATGACGAGCTCTCGGGGCACGAGTCGTTGCGGCCCGTGTGGCCCAGGCTCGAGGCGAGACGGTATCTGCCGTGTCCGATACCAGGACCGAAGCGTCGACCGACTGACACCCGCGGCGGCGGTCGCCTCCTGCAGCGTCGTCCAGGTCAGGTCCCCGCCTGCCGCCGTCCCCTCCGACAGCTGGGCGACCAACTCGTCCCAGGTCGCACCACCCTGGGTATTGTCCGTGCCATCAACCACGGTTACCATGGTCGTAGCAGGGATTGACAGTGTCAAGCCGGGGATGTTTGGCTGCTGTCATGTTCGAACGGTTCACGGACCGAGCCCGCCAGACCCTCGTGCTGGCTCAACAGGAGGCTCTCGGGCTCAGACACAACTTCATCGGAACCGAGCACATCCTGCTCGGCCTCCTGGCTGAGGGGACAGGGGTGGCCGCCGTGGCTCTCGGCTCATTGGAGGTGAGTCTCGAACGAGCGAGGGAGCTCGTCGTTCAGACCATCGGTCCCTCGCCGGGGATCGGCGAGGGCGGCAAGCCGCCGTTCACGCCGCGAGCCAAGAAGGTTCTCGAGTTGGCGCTGCACGAAGCTCTCGGTCTCGGCCACAACTACATCGGAACCGAACACATCCTCCTGGGGATTCTCGCCGAGGGCGAGGGCGTCGGGGCGCAGGTGCTCATCAAGGAAGGGCACGCGTTGTCCGACGTTCGGGCGGTCGTTCTGAGCCACGTGCAGGACGCCGCAAACCCGCCCTCGCCGCAGACTGCGTCAACGGCCGCGGTCGCCAAGCTGACCCGGGGGGCCATCCAGGTCGCACGGTCGTCCTCGGAGCCCCGCCGGGTTCTCGCCACGCACCACTACCTCTTGGCTCTGGTCGACGACCCCGCCAGCATGGCGGGCCAAGCCCTGGCCCGGCTCGGCGTGACCAAAGAGCGAGTCGAGTCGACGTTGACCACGATCGACATCAACGCGACGAGCGAGGCACCTCCTCCCATCTCGAGGTCCTCCACGGCAGCGCCGCTCGAGTTCGACCTGGGCTCGGGTGTTACCGTCCGCATCGCCGACCGCAAGCTTGCTGAGTCCATCCTCACCCAGCAACAGGATCCGGCGACGCTGGCCGGCCAACTTCGCCAGTACGCATCAGGGCTGCGCGACCTTGCCGGTGAGGCCGAGCAGTTCGGCACGACGGGCAATCCAGAGAACGAGACCGAGCCTCGGGCCGGTGGCGACACCCCGGAGACCCCACCGTCGGAGGGCCCTAGCGGGTAGACATGCTCGAGCACGGACACGGCGAGGAGCGGTTCGGGGCAGCGCCCAAGGCCGCCGAGTGGGACGCACGCTACAACGAGCCCGACGCGGGCGCTCGACATCGGTTGTGGCGAGGGCCGACGCGATCTGGCTTGCTCGGCGTGGATGGAACGTCACTGCGATCGATGTTTCCGATGTCGCCGTGCGCCGGGCGCGCGAGGCTGCGCAGCTGGCGCGCGTCGAGGTCCAGTGGGTCTGCGGGGATGTCCTGCAGACAGCGTTCCCCGCCCGCTCGTTCGACCTCCTGTCGCTGCAGTATCCGGCGCTGCCAAAGGCCGCAGGCGAGGCTGCCATGCGGACGGTGCTCGACACGATGCGCCCTGGCGGACTGTTGCTCGCCGTCTACCACGATCTCGACCACGAGCACCCTGAGCACATGAAGTCGCGGGGTATCGATCCGGCGGACTACGTCGGCGCCGACGACCTCGGCCGCTTGCTCGGCAACGACTTCAGGGTCGAGCTGCGAACGGTCGAGCCGCGGCTCGATCCGCCGCCCGGGACCTCGCACATTGCCGACATCATCCTGCGCGCTCGACGCAGCTGACCGCTATGTCGGGGTTGTCGCTGCGTTTTCCACCGCCGGTCCTGGGTATTTGTGTAATGGGGGACATACCTCCGTGAATCCCATGAGCCAAAAATGGAAGGAGGTCGGTCACCGATGGCCACGACCCGGCAGAAGGAGGCGGCACGCCGCAATATCACAAGGGCACGCGAGGTACAGAGCGCACGAGCGCACGGCAAGAAAGTGCCGCGCGGAAGCCAGGGTATGAGCACGGCCGAGGAGAACCGCCTCCGTGATTCCGAGTTCGCTTTTCCGAAGGAGCGCAAGGAGCCTCTGACCGACGCGAGGCATGTACGTAATGCCGTCGCGAGGTTCAATCAGGTCGAGGGTGTGAGCAATTCGGAGCGCGATGAGGCGTGGAGGCGTATCCAGACCGCTGCCAGGAAGTTCGACGTGGACCTCTCCGAGAAGGATTGGCGAGAGCTGAGCTGACGCGCGGACGTGCCAGGTCCGTCCGCGGCAGCGAGGGCGGGCGCAGTCCGTGCTCGTCCGGTGCGCCAGGGCTCCTAGACTGAGGACGTGGGTTGACTGCTCTGACGGTGCAGGAGTGACCTGATGGCAAGGGCCGCAGCAGCACAGAGGACTGCCAGTGCCACCCTTGGCCTGACACGGGACGGCGACTACCGCTGGACCATCCCTCGACAGGCGGCCATGAGGGTGCCGGGCGTGGTCTTTGCTTCGGAGGCCCTCCTGCCCGCTCTCGAGGGCGACCAGTCGCTGCAGCAGGTCGTGAACGTGGCCGCCCTGCCGGGGATCGTCGGCGCCAGCTACGCCATGCCAGACATCCATTGGGGGTACGGCTTCCCCATCGGTGGCGTAGCGGCGACCGACGTCGACGAGGGGGGTGTGGTGTCTCCAGGAGGAGTCGGGTTCGACATCTCCTGCGGCGTACGCCTGATGGCCAGCGCAGTTTCGGCCGCGGAGGTGCGTGGACGCATCGCCGAGCTCATGGAAGAGCTGTACCGCCGTGTGCCGGCGGGCCAGGGTGGCGGCGGTATCTGGCGCGTCACCCACCGGGATCTCGACAACGTGCTCAGGCAGGGCGCTCGGGCCGCGGTGGCTGCTGGCTTCGGCGTCGACGAGGACATCGTGCGCTGCGAGGACTACGGAGCGCTGACCGTGGACGATCTCTCCGGCATCTCGGACCGGGCACTGGCACGGGGTCGCGGTCAGCTGGGCAGCCTGGGGTCGGGGAACCACTTCCTCGAGGTCCAGGAGGTGGAGCACGTCTTCGATGCCAAGGTGGCGGGTGCCTTCGGCCTGAGCGAGGGCTGTGTCACGGTGATGGTCCACAGCGGGTCCAGAGGCCTGGGCCACCAGGTCTGCTCGGACCACGTCGAGCGGATGCTCAAGGCGATGCCGACCTACGGCATCCAGCTCCCCGATCGACAGCTGGCCTCCACTCCCGCACGCTCGCCCGAAGGCGAGAGCTACCTGACCGCCATGACGGCTTCGGCCAACTTCGGGCGGGCGAACCGTCAGGTGATGAGCGCCGCGGTCCGCGACGCGTTCGGCGCCCGGCTCGGTGACCGCGACCTCCGCCTGGTGTACGACGTGTCGCACAACCTGGCCAAGATCGAGTCCCACGAAGTGGACGGTCGCCGGCGCACGCTCTGCGTGCACCGCAAGGGGGCCACCCGGGCGCTGCCCGCCGGCCATGCCGATCTCCCGGAGGAGTTCCGGAGTGTGGGGCAGCCGGTCCTGGTGCCGGGCTCCATGGGTGCCTTCTCCTATGTGCTGGCCGGGCAGCCTGGCGGAGAAGCGTTCCATTCGACCTGTCACGGGTCGGGCCGCGTCATGAGCCGCCGCCAGGCCATGAAGCAGGGCGACGGGCGAGCGCTGATCGACCGCCTCCGTCGGGAGGGCATTCATGTCGCCACGCGCTCCATCCGAGCCCTGCCCGAGGAGATGCCGGAGGCGTACAAGGACGTCGAGTCAGTGGTAGCCACCTGCGAGGGTGCCGGCCTGTCGCGGCCTATCGCCCGCCTGCGCCCCCTGGGTGTGCTCAAGGGCTGAAGAGCCTGCCCGGCCGTTTGGGGGCCGGGCTGCAGCTGTGGTCGCTAGGCACCGTCCTTGCAGGAGGCTCAGACGTCGAACAGGATGCGCCCCCGCCAGCGCTCTCCGGCTCGGCGTACCTCGAGACCGTGGCGGGTCACGGCCTTGACCGACGGCCCCACGGGCTCGACGTCAGGGCCAAGGGGAACCCCGATGGCGCGTCCGCTCAGTCGGCGGCCATCGCTTTCCACCTCGAACCGGTAGAAGCACACACCGTCGACCTCACTGCGGTACAGGAGCTCCTGCAGCCAGGCGACCAGGAGCTCGTCCGGACGGTCGGCCTCCAGGTCTACGCCGACCACCCGCTCCGGTGCGGGCGTAGTGGGACGGGCCCACATGTGGGCGAACATCCCAGCGGCTGCCCGGGCCAGGCACTCGTCGAGCGAGTCACCCGCGACCTCGATGCCAGAGTCGGCGGTGTGGTCGAGGAGGCGTACTCCCTTCACCTCCGCGTCTACCGCGATCTCGGCGTCAGCCACGAGTCGAACCTACCGCTGATGTCGAACGAAGAGGGTCGTTCCGAGATCGACCCCGGTTAGCACCTCGGTCAAGTCCGGGTATGTGAGGCAGGGACGGCTTTCGCGATGCGCAAGGAGGCTGGGCGATGCGGTGCGAGGTGTGCGGGAACGAGTATGACAAGGCGTTCGAGGTCGTCAGCGCCGGTCAACGCCACGTCTTCGATTGCTTCGAATGTGCCATTCATCTGGTTGCGCCGATCTGCGAGCGCTGTGGATGCAAGGTCATCGGGCACGGGGCCGAGGTTGCCGGACGTTTCTATTGCGGAGCTCACTGCGCCCGGGAGATGGAGGCGACAGTGGAGCTACGTGACCGGGTGGAGGCGCGGTGAGCTCAGCCAGACGGCTGGTGAAGAGCCTGATCGGTGCTCAGCGATGGGGGACGGCCGCGTGAGGCCGACCGAACTGCGAAGGACGAAGTCCGTAGTACTCGAATAGCCGTGCTTCTTCCCCCGGCGGCAGTGCCCCATATGGCTCGAGGTAGACCGGTGCAGCTTTGACGAAGGCCTTCTCATGAGAGATGACTAGGTCCTGATCTCGCACTTCGAGCCGTTCGACCGGGACGAGCGTCGACCGGGTCCCGAGCGGACCGACAGGCACTCGGATCCACTCCGGGACCCCGGTTGCCTCGTTCACGTAGACCTCGTCGATACGCCCGATCCGATCCCCCCGGCTGTCGAACAGGCTGCCGCCAACGCGCCCTTCCAGCTGTTCCAAGTCCAACTTCTGCATGCTCTACTCCTACCCAGCACCGGTCATCATTACGAGCCCGACACGGGGTCTATGAACGACGTTCAACACAGGCGTCCGCGGGCGCTTGGTGGTCGTGATCCTCCACGATCGTGTAGTCCACGACCAGGCGTTCGACCAGGTGTCCGAACCAGCAGGTAGCCCATGCTGGATCGTCCTCGCGATGAGGTCGCAGTGGTCGATGGCGGGAAGAACCCCTGTGCGTGGATGTCCCCCGGCGAGCGGTCGGGCTGGCTCGGGTTCCGGCTCGGGACCTGGCCGGGGCGGGGGATCGAGGGGCTCGGGCGGTTCTGGCCGAACACCGAAGGCAACGACCAGGAGCCGGTGATCTGGCTGTGCGAGTGACGTGAACGTTACTGGGCCTTGCGCTCGCGAGAGAGGTCGAGGGCCGCGATGAGCTTCTTCGGAGCAACGGTGCGGAAAGCCTCCTCGCACAACGCTGCGAGCTCCTCCCAATCGATCGCGTGATCGAGTCGGAGGCCAACCCAGCCCCGTCCTCCCACGTACGGTGGTCGGAAGAACC
>VAWP01000063.1:0-30920 GCA_005888295.1 Actinomycetota bacterium | reverse complement strand
CGGGCAGAGCCAAGCAGATGGCGCGGATACCGTCTTCCAGCTCGGGCGTGAACACCAGGGCAACGTTAGCGGCCACCACCTCTATCCTGGCTAGCTCGTGAGTACGCCGGTCATAGCAATCGACTTCGGAGCCAACTCGATCCGGGTGTGCCGTGTCGAGCTCGGAGACGCGTACCCCAGGCTCGACATGGTCCACCGGTACGAGCACCACGCGGTGCGAGGCTCCGATGGACACCTGCGCTGGGATTGGCAGCGCCTCGTTGTCGAGATGCGCCGCGGCTTGGAGCTCGCCATGGAGGTCGGCCCCGTGGCGTCGATCGGGATAGACACCTGGGGCCTCGACTACGGCCTGCTCGACGCCGCTGGGGACCTCGTGGAGGCGCCGTTCTCGCATCGCGACGATCGCACGAGGGGGTACCGACGGTTCGTCGAACAACTCGGCGAGCGGCGCCTCTACGAGATCGCGGGCCTGCCGTTACGCCCTTCCAACACGATCTTCCAGCTTGCGGCCCACGGCCGTGAGGCGCTCGAGCGAGCCCGACACGTCGTCATGCTCCCAGAGCTTCTCGTCTACCACCTCACCGGCGAGATCGCCGCCGAGAGGACGAGTGCCGGCACGAGCGGCCTGCTCGACCTCCGCACCGGCACCTGGTCAGCCGAGCTGTGTGATGCCATCGGGCTCGAGGCCGAACTGTTTCCGGAGATCTGGCCGGTAGGCACGCAGGCGGGTCGCTGGCGCGGTGTTCCTGTCCATCTCGTCGGCGGCCATGACACCGCGTCGGCGGTCGTCGCAGGTGCCGTCGAAGGTGAAGCGTTCGTATCGAGCGGCACCTGGCTCATCGTCGGTCGAGAGCAGCTCGACGTAGAAACCACGGAGCAGGCTCAGCGCGCCGGGTTCAGCAACGAGCAGGGCGCTCTGGGCGGTATTCGCTTTCTTCGCAACGCCGCCGGTTGGTGGATGCTCGAGGAGTGCAGGCGATACTGGGGTGCGGTCGACGTCGCCACGATGCTGCGCGAGGCGTCGGCGGTCAGAGCGGATGGCCTCGACCTCGACGTGACCGACGAGCGGCTCTTCGCGCCGTCCGACATGGAGGCCGAGCTCCGCGCCGCTGCCGGCCTCGGGCCTGATGCGAATCGTCCCACGATCACACGCACGATCGTTGAGTCCATGGCGGCCACGACAGCGAAGATCGTCTCGGCGCTGGGGAACCTTCATGGCATCCGACTCTTCGGCGGCGGCTCACGCTCCGACCTGTATATCGAGGCGTTGCGGGCCCGTACCGAGCTAACGGTTTCCGTCGGGCCAGTCGAGGCCACCGCCCTCGGAAACGCTCTCACTCAGGGCTTCGGCCTCGGCCAGTACGACTCGCTGACGAGCATTCGATCGGCGGTCGCCGGATCGGTTTGAGTCGTTTTGTCAATGCGGACGCGCTCGATCGAGATGGCTTCCGAAGCCGTGCGCGGCGCCTCCTCCGTCTATCGACTCCGCTCGACCAGCTACGGGAACGGGCCGCGGTGTATCGTAGTGAGCGCGCGACCGAGTTGGTGGAGGGCGTCGACGAGCGTGGCGTTTGTTGCGTTCGTCCAGGGGGGGGAGCAATGACCACCCGGCGAGTTGACCTGGAGAGCAGCGATCCGGCTGTGATGCCGCATCTGGAGACGCGCCAGCACCGCTCCTCTTCTCGCCGACGACGTCAGGTCGACCACAAGTTGGATGAGCCTTCCGGCAGTCCGTTTCCCCCCATCGCCGAGTATGCGTTCTTGTCCGACTGTGAGGTCAACGCCCTGGTGGCGCCTTCGGGCAACGTCGAATGGTTCTGCCCACCCCGACCCGACGCCCCTTCGGTGTTCGCCGCCATGCTCGACAGGTCGGCAGGCGGGTTCCGTATGGGACCGGCGGACATCTTCATCCCCGCGGGGCGACGCTACATACCGGGGACCATGGTGCTCGAGACCACGTGGCAGACTCCGACCGGCTGGCTCACCGTGCGAGATGCCCTGGACGTGGGGCCGTGGTACGACCGTGAGGCTCGATCGACGACCCACCGGCGAACCCCTGGGGACCATGAGGCGCAGTGCTGCCTCATCCGCACTCTCAAGTGCGTCAACGGCCGTGTGGACGTGAACCTCGTTTGCGAACCGGCATTCGACTACGGGCAGGCGGATGCCAGGTGGGAGTATGACGGCCCCGGCTATCAAACGGCCCTGGCCGAAGCCGAGGGCAGCCAGACGGCCCTCCGTCTGACGACCGACCTTCGCCTCGGTCTCGAGGGCCGCCGAGCCGAGGCCCGCACGACACTGCGCGAGGGCGAGACAGCCTTTGCCGCACTGAGCTGGTCGACGCGCGCCGGCCCCGCGACCTACGGCGAGGCCTGCTCCCGACTGGACGCCACCGCGGCCTTCTGGCGGGACTGGCTGTCCCGGGGTGAGTTCCCCGACCACCCGTGGCGGACGCTCCTGCAGCGCTCGGCCCTCACCCTCAAGGGCCTGACCTATCAGCCCACCGGTGCCATGCTGGCGGCCGCGACCACCTCCCTGCCCGAGACCCCCCAGGGGGAGCGAAACTGGGACTATCGCTACGCCTGGATCCGAGACTCCACGTTCATGCTCTGGGGGCTGTACACCCTCGGCTTCGACTGGGAGGCCAACGACTTCTTCTCCTTCGTGGCCGACGCCTGCGAGGACCATCCGGACCTCCAGATCATGTACGGCATCGGTGGCGAGCGCCGCCTGGACGAAGCTGTGCTCGACCACCTCTACGGCTACGACGGTGCCCGCCCGGTGCGCACGGGCAACGGCGCCTTCGACCAGGCTCAGCACGACGTGTGGGGCGCCTTCGTGGACTCGGTCTACCTCCACACCCGTTCCCGCGATCACCTGCCCGAGAGGATCTGGCCCCACGTCCGCTACCAGGTGGAGACGGCGCTCAGCCACTGGAGGGAGCCGGACTGCGGCATCTGGGAAGTGCGTGGCCAACCCCGGGACTTCGTCGCCTCCAAGGTGATGTGCTGGGTGGCCGCCGACCGGGGCGCCCGTCTGGCCCGCCTGCGCGGAGATGCCGATCAGGCGGCGTCCTGGGAGGAAGGGGCCCGGGAGATCCACACCGAGGTCCTGGCCAAGGGAGTCTCTGATCGAGGCGTGTTCCGCCAGCACTACGAGACCGACTCACTGGACGCGTCCTTGCTGCTGCTACCGCTGGTGCGCTTCCTGCCTGCCGGCGACGAGCGCATCCGGGCCACGGTGAGGGCGGTGGCTGACGAGTTGAGCCTCGACGGCCTGGTCCTGCGCTACCGGGTGGAGGAGACCGACGACGGCCTCTCGGGAGAAGAGGGGACCTTCGCCATCTGCTCGTTCTGGCTGGTCTCCGCCCTCTCGGAGATCGGCGAAGCGGCCAGTGCGAAGGCCCTGTGCGAGAAGCTGCTCACCTACGCCAGCCCCCTCGGCCTGTACGCCGAGGAGATCGACGCCCGCAGCGGGCGGCACCTCGGGAACTTCCCGCAGGCGTTCACGCACCTGGCCCTCATCAACGCCCTCATCCACGTGATCCGTGACGACTCGGTCGAAGGAGGCCACTTTCGCCCACCCCGGTCGCTGCTGGCCTGATGCGCAGGGCTTGACGGGTACGCCGACGTAGGCCACGCTGCTCTTATCCGCGCTCGTTCGTTCCGGCGGGCCGGCATGTGGGGGGATATGTCCTTCTTTGACTACCCGACGGGGGGCGAGAGGGTCGGGTCCGAGGAGGAGGAGCAGTACTTCCTCGCCGACCGCATCGAGGACGACTGGGCGCTCCTGCTCGATCACAGCCGCCGTCGGCGGTTCCGTGCCGGCGAGCCGGTCATCGAGCCCAACGACGCCGAGAGGGCGTTCTACCTGGTCATCGAGGGGACGCTGGAAGCGGTCGGCCAGGAGGGACGGAGAGGCCGAACCCGCCCGCTCAGGACGTTCGCCTCCGGAGCACTGATAGGTGAGCTGTCGTTCTTCGACGGTCGGCCGCTCGGGGTACTCGTGCGCGCCGTCACCGACGGCGAGGTGGTGAGGGTCGGCGTCGAGGAGCTCGATGAAGTAGCGCGTCTCCGACCCGAGCTCGCCCGCGCCATCCTCTTTGATCTCGGACGGATCGTCGCCGGGCGGCTGCGCCATGCGCAGTCGTCGGCGAAGGCTTCCCTGGTCTGACCGATGGTGTCTGGAGCGACCATCGAGATCCGCGAATGGGGTCAAGAGCCGCGGCGTGTCACTTTTGATCGGGCCATCGAGGTCGGCCGCGAATGTGACGGCGAGATCGTCCACGACGACGCCGTCTCGCAGCGCCATCTGAAGATCGTCCCCAGTCCGACCTCCCTCTCAGTCGTCGACCTCGACAGTCAGAACGGGACCACCGTCAACGGTGGTCGAATCACCGGGCGTGTGTCGCTCGGGGCCGGCGACGTTCTCGGGCTCGGGCAGGCCGAGATCGTCGTGGTGGGAGAGATGGCGCAGTCGTTTCCTGCCGCCCCCAAGATGGCCGAGGCGGCCCCGGCGCCTGACCCTCCGCCGGAGACAGGGCCTTCACGCCGAGAGCCTGCTCTGCGTCTCGTCAAGCGCATCATCGGCGCCGAGTCCACCTCGGAGCCGACTTTCCCTAGCTACACCGACCTGCCGTACCGGATGCCGCGACCCCTGTGGCACGGCATCCGCGCCGTCAGTGTCGCCGCGTACGTCGCCTTGTGTGTCGCCCTGTTCGTACGGCCGGCCGGCGGGCTGTTCTGGTTCTTCAAGGTCATAATCCCACTGCTGCCCATCCTGTTCTTCGTAGCACCGGGCCTGTGGCGGAACATCTGCCCCTTGGCAGCGTCCAACCAGACCCCACGCCTGTTTGGCTTCACCCGAGGCCTCACTGCCCCTGACTTTCTCGTCAAGTGGGGCTTCGTGGTGGCCATCTCACTGTTCTTCGGGATCGCCGCCGCCCGCCTGGTCTTCTTCAACAGCAGCGGCACGCTCACCGGCATCCTGTTGTCGGGGACGATCGTCAGTGCGTTCGTCGGCGGCCTCCTCCTCAAGGGCAAGAGCGGCTGGTGCAGCAGCATCTGTCCGCTGCTCCCGCTCCAGCGCGTCTACGGGCAGACGCCGTTCGTCACCGTCGCCAACAGCCACTGCCAACCGTGCGTCGGGTGTACCAAGAACTGCTACGACTTCAACCCGAGGGTGGCCTACCAGGCCACCCTGCACGACAAGGATCCCAAGTGGAGCGCCACCCGCAAGCTGTTCGCCAGCGCTCTGCCTGGCTTCGTGCTCGGCTTCTTCATGCTCCTGGGCCAGACCGGCGGATCGAGGGTGCACCTCTACGAGCAATTGGGCCTGTACGTGGTCGGGAGCATCGGCACCTTCTACGCGCTCGACGCACTACTCCGGGTGAGCACGGCCTTGCTCGTCGCCTTCTTCGCCTCCGGGGCCATCAGCATCTTCTACTGGTACGCCAGCGTCATCCTGGCCCAGTCGTTCCTGACCGTCACCGGAGTGGCAATTCCGTGGGTGCGCTGGCCCATCCGGGCCATCGTGTGGGCCCTCACCCTGATCTGGATCTCGCGCACCTACTTCACCGAGCGGCGCTTCCTCGAGGAGTCGAACCCGGCACCGGTGCCGGTCACGCTGGCGCCAAAGGGCGCAAAGGTGGCCAGCAAGGCCAAGGCCGGCGATCTGTCGGTGCATTTCGTGCCCGACGACAAGGTGGCGTCGGCGAAGGTCGGCAGCAGCGTTCTCGAGGTGGCCGAGAGAGAGGGAGAGACCATCGAGGCCGGCTGCAGGATGGGCGTGTGCGGCGCCGATCCGGTGGCGATCCTGGAAGGTGCCGAGTGCCTCGCCCAGCCCGAGGAAGAGGAGCTGAGCACCTTGAAGCGGCTGGGTCTGGCGGCGAACACCCGAATGGCGTGCTGCGCTCGTCTCCAGTCGGGAGAGGTCAAGGTCTCGTTGACGCCCGAGCCGGGCGACGGGGCGGGGAACGGGGCCGAGCAGCGGCACTTCGACCGGTCCATCGTCAGCGTCGTGGTCCTTGGCAACGGTATCGCCGGGGTCACGGCAGCCGACTTCGTCCGTCGTGGCCACCCCGATTGCGAGATCCACGTCGTCGGCCGGGAGTCGCACGTGCTCTACAACCGCATGGGCATCTCGCGGCTCATCCACGGCCGGTCGGCGATGCAGGGGCTGTACCTGCTCGACGAGAAGTGGTACGACGAGCACGGCATCACGGCCTGGCTCAACACGCGGGCGAGGAAGATCGATCTGGCCTCGAGGCGCGTGCTTCTCGCGACCGGCGAGTTCCTGCCGTTCGACCGGCTCGTGCTGGCCACCGGCAGCGGCAGCTCCGTGCCGCCGATCGACGGCTTCGGGGGTCCGGGGACGTTCGTGCTGCGTGAGGCCGCCGACGCCATGCAGATACGTTCGTATGCCCAGGACAACGGGTCGAGCACGGCGGTCGTCGCCGGGGGTGGCCTGCTGGGACTCGAGGCGGCATACTCACTGCACGAGCTCGGCCTCGACGTCACGGTCCTCGAGCGCGGCGAGAGGCTGCTGTCCAAGCAGATCGACGCTCACTGCAGCGAGCTGGTGGAGGAGCATTTCGCCCAGGTGGGCATCGAGATCCTCTACGGCGCTGAGATGGCCGGCATCACCGGGCGAGGACGAGTCCGAAAGGTCGTGATGAAGGACGGCCAAACCCTGCCGTGCGACATCTTCCTCGCCTGCGTCGGGATCAAGCCCAACATCACCCTGGCCGAGGAAGCCGGCATTGCCGTCGGTCGCGGCGTGATCGTGGACGATCGGATGGAGACGAGCGTCCCAGGTGTGTTCGCCGCTGGGGACGTGGCCGAGCGCAACGACCAGGTGCTCGGACTGTGGCCCATCGCCGCCAAGCAGGCCGAGATCGCGGCGGTGAACCTATTGGGGGGTGACGAAAGGCTCCCGTCGGACATGCCGGCGACGATCCTCAAGGGCGTGGGGCTGGAGCTGACATCCGTCGGCCGCTTCGAGCCCGACGGCGACGACGAGGTCATCGTGTCTGAGGACGATGACGCACCTTCGTACCGGCGGCTCCTGGTCTCACAGGGAAGAGCGGCGGGCGTCGTCGTTCTGGGCTATCACCCCGACGACGTGGCCGCCGCCACGGCGGCAGTGAAGAAGAACGCCGAACTTTCCGACGATCAACTCGACGCGCTCCGTCTGGGCGACTGGCAGGCGCTCAAGGCGCAAGCGGCGCCGCAGCCAGTGGCGATGACGACGAAGGCTGACTTCACGGCGCAAGAGTGGGACCTCGTGCTGGAGGCACCAGCGAGCGCCGGCAAGATCGTCGCGACCGCGCAGCACGGAGGCAGACTCGGCGAAACTGTGGCGATGGAAAAGGCATACACCGAAGCCCGCAGTTCCCACGGCGCCAGCAAGCTGCTCGACGAGATCGTCGCCTCCAAGCCCCGACACGAACACACGCGCTACCACTCTGTCGACGAGCTCAGGCAGCATGGTCTGCAGCAACTTCGCGACGCCGTCGGTCTCCTGGAGGAGAAGGCGACGCCATCAGAGGTCGACGACTACCGCCGCTTCGTGATCACGCTGGCCAACAGTGTGGCCACCGCGCGCCACAAGGACGGGCACCCAATCAGCGACGCCGAGGGGGCGGCGATCGAGGACATCTCGTCGGGTCTCGGCAGCGACGCCAGCAAGGCTCGCCTTTGAGCCAAGGCAACGGCCGGCTGCACACCTGGACCGCTGCGAAGCGCTAACGTCAGCTGCACTCAGCTGCAGGGAACCGCTTGGCGCATCTGATCAGGATGCACCCGCACGCCTATGCCGAACGGCTGGTCGAGCATTCCCAAGACGGCCACGACGACCGTCATGAGCACGGCCACAGCACCGAGCACCAACAACAGACGCTCTTTACGGGCAGCGTAGTGGACGGCGAGAAGGAGGAAGACGAGAAAGGCGCCAACGTAGATCACCACCCACAAGGCGGTGGGGATCTCCGGTGCGGTCAAGAACAGCAGTCGCTGCCGGGACTGGTCGGCGTCAGTGACGAGCGTGGCGGCGCGCCCATACGCTGATGTCTGCGCCGGACCGTCGGTCGGAAGGGCACGAAGATCACCGCGAAACCGGTCACCGAGTGTGAGCGCGCGCGGTGACTCCAGCTGGCTCCCTCGCTGCATCGACGGCCAGTCGTCGTCGGCGATCGAACGCATGTAACAGACGAGGTCATGCTGAATGTGATCGCTCGTCTCGGGCGGGTAGACGTCCACTGTGTCAAAGACCGCGACGAGCGAGGTCGCCTCCATCTGAGCCTCGTGCCGGACGTCGTTGTAGTGCCCCACAGCGAAGACCACCAGCAGACCCAACAACAGGCCATACGCCGCCCCGACAAAGCTCAAGACAGACTGGTACTCCGGAGCCTCCTCGGGCGATCGTCTCCTGTGCACCACCACCGCGACCGCGGCGGCAGCGCCGATCACCCCCCAGAGGATCAGCACATGGGAGATCACGGGCGGCGCCGATGGACGAACATGCCGAACCGATATTTCCCGGCCGTCCGCCGCTCGTCAAGCGCAGTCTCCGGTGATGTCCTCGGAGCCGATCGGTCGCCTTGGCGGTTCTGCTCTGGTTCCGCAGAGCTGGGGCCGACATCGGCGGCGACCGAACGGCGCCGTGTCAGCGCAGCACGTCAGTAGTCACGCGTTGGCGGTCGACTCCCTCCACCGCGAGCACCGTCGCGACCCCTTCCTGGTCAGCAGTGCTCGCGACCGGTTCGCCCCGGGTGTTGGTGGCCCTGGTCGCGATCACAGCGGCGGCAAACAGGAAGATGCTGCAGGCCAGCAGGGCGATGTGGAAGCCCGAGGTGAGGGCGGCGGGTCGGGTCGCGTGGGTGGCCAGCAGGTGGCTCGTCCGGCTTGTGGCGATCGCCGAGAAGATCGCCAGCCCGAGGGCGGCGCCGAGCCACTGGGCGGTGTTGAGGAGGCCGGCGGCCAGGCCGGCTCGCTCGGGCGGCACACCCGCGTTGGCCGCCGTCGTCACCCCCACGAACACGGCGCCCAGTCCCAGGGACATGTGTCCGGGCCCGGTCGGCGACGCCCCCACGCCTGTGGCAGGCTGAGCCCCGGAGCATGGGAGAACGATGCTGCTAGCCACCACGCTCGAGCCCTCGCCACCCGTCCAGGTTCACGATCTACTGACCAGCTGGCGGTTCGGTGAGTGGTTCGCCATCGTCGCCTTCATTGTGCAGGTCGTCGCGGCGGTGTGGTATGTGGCTGCAGTCGGCCGCCTACGTCGCCGTGGCCGGAGCTGGTCGAGCTGGCGGACCACGGCCTTCCTCGCCGGCGTCGTTGTTCTCGACATCGCCGTCGTCTCGGGCCTTGCCTCCTACGACGACTCGGTCTTCACCGTCCACGTCGTCCAGCACCTCCTCCTGATGATGGTGGCCCCGCCCCTGCTGGCCCTCGGGGCACCCATCACGCTGGCGATCCAGGCGGCCGATCGGCCGCTCCAGAGCCGCATCGTCCGCCTCCTGCACCTTCGGGCGGTTCGCACCCTGACCCTGCCTCTGGTGGCCAGTGCCCTCTACTACGCATCGATGTACGCCGTCTTCCTGACCTCCTTCTATCCGTTCTCGCTGCGACACCCGGTCGTTCACAACGTCAGCCACCTGGTGATGTTCGGGTTGGGATGCCTCTTCTGGTGGCCCATGGTCGCAGTGGACCAGCTCCCCAACCGACCTGCCTTCTCCAGCCGCATCATCGCCATGTTCGTGGGGATGCCCCTCGAGGTCTTCCTGGGGCTGGCGATCCTGAACCTCGGCAGCCCGATCGCGCCCGAGCACACGCTGTCCGACACCCACGCCGGTGGTGCCGTGTTCTGGGGGGCGAGCATGATCATCACCTTCGCCGCCGCGCTGGTCATGCTCGACCAGTGGATGAGGCAGGAGGAGCGCGGCGCCCGCCGTCGAGATCGCGGCCCCAGTGCCAGGGAGGCACGACGGCTGCAGCTGTGGGAGGCGGCGTGGGGAGCGAAAGGCCCTCCCGTGTCCACCGCGCCGTCTGAGGCGCAGCCCGGCCCGGAGCGACCGACCTGATCGATCGTAGGCGCGGTGCCGGGACGAAGGTGGCGACCGGCCAGAAAGGCAGGGTCGATGTTCAGCGCACAGTTGTACGACACCATCGGAGCGACCTACACGGTGACCCGGCGCACCGAGCCGCGCATCGCAGCGCGGATCTGGGCTGCGCTGGGCGATGCCCGGACCGTACTCAACGTCGGGGCAGGCAGCGGGTCCTACGAGCCCCCCGACCGCCACGTCCTCGCGGTGGAACCGTCGGCGCTCATGCGTTCACAGCGTCAACCGGACGCAGCGCCGTGCGTGGCTGGATCCGCCAGGAACCTGCCGTTCGATGACCAATCCTTCGACGCCGCGATGGCTCTTTCCACTGTGCATCACTGGCAGGACCCGATCGCCGGGCTGCGGGAGATGCGGCGCGTTGCTCGCCGCGTGGTGGTCTTCACCTTCGACGCCGGTGACCTTGGTCGGTTCTGGCTGACTCGCGACTACCTGCCCGACTTACCGGACCTCCTTGTCGGTCGACCTTCCTTGACCGAGCTGGCCCGCGCGATCGGAGCCCGGGTGGAACCGGTGCCCATCCCCTGGGACTGCGCTGACGGATTCTTCGAAGCGTACTGGCGCAGGCCCGAGGCATACCTGGACGAGAGTGTCCGTCGCGGAATATCGGTCTGGGCCAGAGTCGGGCCAGACGCCGAGCAGCGCGCAGTTCAAAGGCTCCGTGACGACCTCGCCTCAGGCCGGTGGGCGAGTCGCAACCGCGATCTCCTCGATCTCGACGCTGCAGAGCTCGGCCTTCGCCTGCTCATCGCCTGAAAGAACGCGCCGGTAGTTGCTGTCCCAGCCCTGCCCCGAGTCAGCCCTTCCTGCTCACTGCCGTGACGACCTGGCAAGCGTAGTCGTGATCCGCATCCGTACCCCTCGCGGGTATGCTGCGACTGGAAACGCCCAATTGGTCCAAAAGCCCACGCCAGGCCAACGCACACGCGAACTGCTGATGGCTTGACTACCCTGGGCTCGGCGGCGGAGCTGACCCTGTCGACACCTATGGGTTGATGGCTCCTGTTCGGAAGCGATCTGCATGAGTGCGAGGCGACGAGAGTGAGCGGGCGGGAACGGCGACCAGGCGGGGGCGTCTTCGTCCGCGTACCGGAGCCACGGGAGGCTCGCCGGTCCCACCGGTGTCGACTCCCTGGGACTGACTATCCAGTACGGACGATCTGGCGCTGCCCGTGCGGTCGCCGGTGGAAGCTCACGACCATCCGTCATGAGCCCCTCATGGACGCGACTCGACGTCCCGGCGTGTCGTCGCATGGGTGGGTGCGCCGGGTTCTTCCGTGGCCTCGACGCCCGGTGGCCCAGGCGCTCGTGCGGGCACTGGAAACTCCGTCGGGCATGGGCGAGCTCGGATCACTGCCTATGAGGAACCAGGGATCGGATAACTGACGCCGTCCGCCGGGCTGGTCATGCTCGGACTGGCGCCGCCGGCTTGGCCGTGGGTGATCTCCGTCGCGGCTCCGCCTGGCGGAAGCGGAGCCCCCCAGCACGGGACGCCAGTGGGGGGAATACGGCGGGGAATTCGACCGCCCAGGCGTCTGTGCCCATTGTGGGCCTCGTGGAGCCCCGCGTCCTCCCTCCAGCGAGTGAGCGGCGTCCCGCCCGCTCGGGGGGTCAGGGTCCGGCGGTCGACCAGCGTCCGCCCGCAGCAGGGGCCCGGCAGCCAGGGGCACGGAACATGCGAGCCCTGCTCCTGGGGCCCCGTGACGGGTGGGCCGCATCGCTCGTAGGGGTTAATGCCCCCCTACAGGGAGGAGTTGCCTGCCCTTTCGGAGTATTCATTCACAGATGCGCAGGTCACGGTAAGGGCCGTTCTCGGATCGTGAACGACCCCCGGACATCGAAGCCGGCCATGTCCGCAGCCGGTGAGACAGCCCGTCGACGGGATCCGTCCAGGGATGCCCTGGTCTCGGCGGGAAACTCGCAGGTTCAAGCATCCATCGCCCTTGCTGCTCACCCCACGAGCTCGGTCGCTGCTCGGAACTTCGTGGGCGGGATGCTCGAGGGCTGGGGCCGAGGAGATCTCGTCGAAGACGCTGTCCTCCTCACCAGCGAGGTCGTTACGAACGCCATTGTCCACGCTGGCACCGACCTGGTCGTGACGGTGGGGCTCGATGGACCCCGAGCACGTGTGGCTGTCCGGGACGACGACGTCACCGCGCCCCGCAAGCGAGAGCCGACCTTGGAGAGTGGCCGCGGCTTGACGCTGGTCGAGGCGCTCGCCGGCTCGTGGGGCACCTTTTCGTATGGTGACGGCAAAGCTGTGTGGTTCGAGCTGTGAGCAGGGCACGGGACGTTCAGGTGAGGCATCCGGTGTCCCCGAGCCCAACGCGCGGTGCCGCTGCCGTACCCTGACAGACGGACCACCTTGCCGGAGGGACACCAACGATGGCCGACAGACGGGGTACAGATGCAGCGGGGCTCGACCTCACTGGCTCGGAGCTCGATGGCGAAGTGCTCACCCATGCCGAGCTCACCGATGCCGAGCTCACGGCCCTGGCCCTCGCCGGGGACCCCGATGCGCCCCTGGATCGGGACTCCGTTCCGATGACCGACTACCTGGACCAACCGCCCGCAGCCCTCCCGGAGTGGTACATGCCGCCGGTGAGGGCGAGGAGCGGCAAGCGGTGGCGTTCCACCGTGGTGCTCGTGATCGTCGCCGCCTTCCTCGTGATCGAGGCGGTCGGGCTCTGCAGCACCTACGGGCAGCTCGTCATCGGCTGATCGGTATCAACCTCGAGCTGAGAGAGATCAGAGAGAGAGCGAGTGGGGTCCGCTGACTGGGCTCAGATGCTGGCGGGGAGCAGCTTGCTGATGGCCACGAAGAACATGAAGAGCACGGCCAGGAAGGGCGGCGTTCCCAGCAGGTAGACGAGCCAACGCCGGCGACGGGTGCGCGCCACGAGCCAGAGCCCGATGGCGAGCGCCACGGCAGCGACTCCCCACGCCACGACCGACAGCCAGCCCCCGGTCCCACCGGCCAGGCCGGAGGAGGCTCGTCTCGGACTAGTCGGTGCCGCGGCTGGCGGCGCGGGAACACCGACCAGCGTCGCCTGCACGACAAGGCGTCGGGCCGCGCTGAAGCGTGGCGTACAGGTCGTCAGCGTGAGCTCGTTCGCGTTGACCGGGGCGATCACCGACACATCGGAGGGCTCCACGACGAGCGATCGGTTGATGTTGTAGCGGAAGGTGCCCTGCGGCGTGATCACGACGACCTGGTCGCCTGAACGTAGCTCGTCGAGCCTGGAGAAGGGCGCGCCGTAGGTCGTGCGATGGCCGGCGACAGCCGAGTTGCCGGGTTGGCCCGGCAGTGGAGTCCCCGCGTAGTGGCCCGGCCCTTGACGCAGGTCGGCCGTATCGGTGCCCTCCACGATGGCCTTGTCCAGCCCGATCCGGGGGATCCTGATGATGCCGACGGCGCGCCCTTCGGGCGGCGCTGCCGTGGGGGGAGCGGGACTTGCCACGACGGGCGGCGCCGCCCCCGACCCGGCGGTCGTCGGAGGTGGAGCAGGAGCTGTACCGAGTGACCTCCGCAGCTGCCCGGCGAGCTGGTGGCGGAGAACGTCCTGGCTGTGTGACTCCGCCAGTCCGGTACCCCACAACTGGTAGGCCACGAACAGCAGGACGATCACGCCGATACCGACGAGCGTGCGCCCCACGACTGTCATGACCCTTCTCGGAGTCACGTGTGCAACCTAGCGTCGTGACGATCGGCGCCGTGGCGCCGAGCTCTCGGCGGGACGGGCGTCAGGCCTCGTAGCGGGCACGCCCTTTCGCATATTATAAACGAATGCGACCGCACGACGTCAGCGCCGGCTTGGGCGACCCCTTCGACCTCCTATGACGTCGACCCTCGTGCTGGTGCACGGCGGCACGAAGACGTCCACGATGTGGGACGACGTCGGCCGCCATCTCCGAGCGCCGTGGCTGGCCATCGATCTTCCGGGACGCCGCCATCGCCCCGCCGACCTGGCGCGTGTCAGGCTCGACGACTGGGTCGATGCGGTGCGAGGCGATATCGCAGTCCTCGACGAGGTGGTACTGGTTGGTCACTCGTCCGGTGGCTACGTGATCCCGGGCGTCGCGGCCCGCGCGCCCGAGCAGGTGCGTCACCTCGTCTTCGTCGCCGCTACCGTGCCGGCCGAGGGCACTCGGCCTGTCGACCACCTGAAGCCGGGCCTGCGAGAGATGACGGTCGACAGCGAGGACGTCCTCTTCCAGTCGACGGCGGGCCGCACAATCGGCGGTCTTCGACCCGGGGAGGCGGCCATAGAGACGGAGCTCGAAGTGGTGGAGAACGGGCCGCGATTGGGCCTCGAAGCTCCAGGGCCCCTCTTTGCGCCCTTCACCTGGGTGGGAGTTCGCAACGACCTGCCCAGGACCTTTGTTCGCTGCACACGGGACCGTGTGATCCCCGCCGAGCTGGTCGATGTCATGCTCGCCAACATGGGTGGCGCCGAGATCGTCGACATCGATGCCGGCCACGACGTGGCGGTGGAGGCGCCCGAGGCCCTCGCCGCCGTCCTCGACGACTTAGCCGGGGTTTGAGCGGGCGCCGGGAGACGGGTTGCGAGCCGTGTAGAGAGCGGTCACGAACGTGCGGGTCACGCTCCCACCGAACCGGTCGGCAACGAGCTCGCCCAGCGCGTCGAGGAGCCTCGTCTGTTCGTCATCGGAGCGACGCAGCACGATGGCCATGGTCGAGTAGAGGGCTACGGTCTGGGCCGCGTCCATGCGGTGCTGGGAACGAAGGACCTCGCTCGTTGCGTCGACGAATCCCGCTCGGCGGAGCTCGCCGAGCCGTCCCAGCTCGTCCAGCTGGAATGGACGCCTTCCCGGCGCCGCCCCGCTCGGCGACGCCCCGAGCAAGCGCTCGACCTCACGGTCGACCTCGTCGGGGTCGGAGGGGTCTTCGAACAGGATCCACCAGAGCGCGAGCCAGGCGCCAGGCCGCAGCACCCGACGGAGCTCGACGAGGCCGGGGTCGGGCTGGACCCAGTGAAACGACGTCGCTGCCACCGCCAGGTCGAAGCTGGCGGTGGGGAGGCCGGCATCCTCGAACGGCGCCACGATGACCTGGAGGTCGGGGCTGGTGAGCCGGTCCGCGAGCCACGATGCGATGTCGGCGTTCGGCTCGACCGCGGTCACCTTGGCCCCGAGGGCCAGGAGCCGTCGGGTGACCCGTCCGGTTCCCGGACCGATCTCCAGGACGCGCGCGTCGGCTCGGGCTCGGCAGCGGTCCTCGAGGACGTCGTACAAGCCGCTCGGGTAGTCCGGACGGCCGGCGTCGTAACCCGACGGGTCGCGGCCGTAGAGCCGGCGGCCCTCCGCGCGATCGAGACCGACAGGTCGTTCGTCCACAGCGGGCTGGTCGGGCTCCGGTGCGTACGCCTCAGGCGCCGAGCACCTGCTCGAGCCAGGCGTGGAGGCGCTCGGCCCAGAGCTTGGTCATGGCGCACGGAATGGCGAAGAAGCCATGCGGCATGTCGGGGGCCACGAAGAGCTCGACCTGGTTGCCGGCGGCGGCCGCCCGGGTGGCCAGGATGAGCGTGTCGTCGACGAGATGGTCGGACGTCCCGACGCTCAGGAACATCGGCGGGAGACCGTGGAGGTCGGCATAGGCCGGCGAGATGTCCGCAGCCCGACGCTCCTCGGATGTCAGCCCGGGCAGATAGCACTCCGTGATGAATTCGATCTCTTCGGGGTCGAGCAGATCCCGCCCTCGGTGTGGCCGCATGCCGCGCTGGCTGGGTGTGCGGCTCCAGTCGTAGACACCGAAGACGAGATTGAGGCCCATCACGCGGCCGATGACGTCGGGAAGGCGGTCGCGTAGGCGAAGAGCCACCAGGGCGGCCAGATAGCCGCCGGCGGACTCTCCGCCGATGACGACTCGATCGGTCCCGAACTCCCCACCTGCGTGCTCCGCCAACCAGGCGGCCACCGCGAAGGCGTCGTCGGGACCGGCGGGGTAGGGATCCTCGGGCGCTTTGCGATAGTCGGGGGAGAGGACGACCACGTCGTGGTCGCGAGCCAGCTCGCGATTGGGGATGTCCATCATCTCCGGCGAGCCCATCACCATGCCGCCGCCGTGGAAGTGGAGGTACACCGCTCGCGGATCGTGACGCTCGGCCGTCGAGGGCAGGAGCATTCGACACCGGACTCCGGCGACGGTGCGCTCGATGGCCTCGGGAACGGGAAAGGCCGGCATCGCCGCCCGCTGTCGGCGTATGCGCTCGTCCCGCGAGAGCTCCGTCGCATCGGTGTCGAGGCCACCGAGGATGCCGATACCAGCCTCGACCGCGGCGCGAGCCTCGGCCCGCATCTCGTCGACCTCGTCGGACCACAGTCTCAGGGGTTCGGCCATGTTGGCTCCGGCGCCTGACCGTAGACCGACGATTCCGTCTCCGACAAGCCGTCCGGTGTGAGCGGGTACGGTTCAGCCCGATAGCTTGACGGCCACGCCGTGGTAGAGGTAGCCCCACGGCTTGGCGATCCTCGGCCCCTTCAGGTAGTCGTTGCCCAGCTGTTCGACGTCGAACCCGGCATCGCGCACCATGCGGTCGATGGGCCGGTCCAGGTTGCAACCGGCTGCGATCCGCTGTTGGAAGCCGTTCATGCGGTGCTGCCAACGAGCGACGTCGGGCTCGGGCGACACGCCGTGCTCCAGGAAGAGGAAGCGGCCGCCGGGTCGCAGGACCCGGTACACCTCGCGGAGCGCCCGCCCTGCGTCGGGAATGGTGCAGAGGGTGAAGGTACTGAGGGCAGCGTCGACCGACTCGTCACCGAGCGGGAGATCCTGACCATCCAGGCCGACGAACTCGACCGGCACCGGCGAGCGAGCAACACGCTTGGCCGCCAGGCGGCGTCCGACGGAAGACGGCTCGACGGCGTGGACCCGCCGCACGGAGGGCGGGTACAGCGGGACGTTCAGCCCCGACCCGAAGCCGATCTCGACCAGGTCGCCGGTCGCCCCGGCCAGCACGGGCTCACGGTGACGCCGCACCTCCGTGACTCCCAAGGTGAGATCCGTGAAACGGGGAACGACCTGTTCTGCCTAGAGGCCCATGGGCGCTCATCGTAGGGGCCCGAGCACCCACCAAGCACCGCCAGCTGGGTAGCGTGGACCGGGCGACACAGCGGGAGGGCTCTCGTGGCTGATGACTGGGCGCGGCCCGTGGTGCACTGGGAGATCGAGGCGGTCGACGTCGAGGCCCAGCGGGCCTTCTACGCCGACCTGTTCAACTGGGAGATCGGCGGTGGCCCGATCATGGAGATACCAGCCGGCATCGGAGGACCCGAGCCGGGGCCCGGAGGGCACCTCCGCCAGAGTGACCGCAGCGGGGTCACGCTCTATGTCCAGGTTCGCGACCTTGGCGCGTCGGTGGCCAAGGCGACCGAGCTGGGCGCGACGGTCGTCGTCGAGCGCTTCGACATTCCCGGTGGGGCATCCCTCGCGTTCATCACCGATCCAGAGGGCAACCCGCTGACGCTCGTCCAGCAGTGACGAGCTGGTTCAGTCGAGCGTCTCGTACCGCCTCGAGGTGATTGCCGCCTCGTCGACGAAGGACATGAACGCTGCGTTCAACGGATCGTCTGCGAAGTGCACCCTGGATGCCTCGGCGTCCGCCTCGGAGGCCCAGAGCACGACGACGAGCCAGTCCCCGTTGCCACCGCGTGCGGTGGTTCGCCGCAGGAACGTCGGCTTTCGCAACATGAGCTCGGTTTGAACGCGCCGGTCGGCGTCCAGGAACCCATCGACATCAGCGCCGTCTGCGAGGCGAAAGGTGTGCGTCTCGATCACAGCCATGGCGACCAGTCTGACGCGCCGTCATACCGAGGCTCGCGTCGAACGCCGCTGTCGTGGTGGACCAGCGAGCGCCCCACGGTCGGGCGCCCGGCCGCTGATGACCGTTAACCCGGCGACAGCGAGTGGAAGACGCTGGGATCCACCGCTCGCTCCTCGCCGTCACGGCGACGGACGATGTGGTCCCGGGTCTCGTACAGGCGGTGGCGGCGAATCCTGTCGATGGCCTCATCCAGGCCGTCGCAGCTGCCGATCCCCACCGGCCGCCCGTCCCGGATCACCTCGCAGCCGCCAGGAGCCTCGTTTATCGCCCAGGTTGCAGTCCACGCTGGCATTGTCCACCTCCCAGCTCGCCGGTGAGCCTACTCCCGGTAGGTCGAGGCCGTCCATGGGGGACCCGGCTTTCGTGGCCTGACACCGTTGCCAGCCCGGGCCGCACCAGCGATCAGCCACCCTTGCGAACGGCGAAAACGCTTTGGTATATCAACTCAGAAAAGGGAGACATCTGGGACATCTGGGGAGGGGTGTCGTGGCGGCGTTTGTCCCATTCGACGTGATGGTTGTTTCGACCAATGGTGTCGTGAGGGTGGCTGTGCTCGGGGATCTCGACTGCGCGAGCGCGCCCAGGCTGGGCCAGGTGCTGGCCCGACTGGCTGATGACCGCCGAGACATCGTCGTGGATCTGCGGTCGACGGAGTTCGTGGACTGCGCCGGCATCGGCGCCATCGCCGATGCCTACGACCGCCGTCGCCGGCGCGGTGAGGGTCTCGTCCTCGAGGCTCCGAGCGAGGCGGCCCGGCGGGTGCTCGAGCTCACGGGTCTCGCCGAGCACATCCCGACGACCGAGGACGAGGGCTGCGGATCTTCGGCGCAGCCTGGGTAGCCCGGCGCCGAGAGGCTGGGCCAGCGGGGTAATCCCTCGTTCGAGGGAACTTTGGGCCTTCCAGGAGGTTCCGGGCCTCCCGAGCGAGAACGGTGCGGCGCCCAACTCAGGAGGTGGACTATGCGCCGTATTGTCCCATTAGCGGTCACGCTCGCGCTCGCTCCGGTGATGCTGGCCCCGTCGGCCGGTGCCGCCGTGCAGGCGGCCTCGCACCGGCCGCTCGTATCCGTCGGAGCGAACAAGTCGAACAACTGGTCCGGCTACAACCAGGGCACCCTGGAGCAGGGCAACAAGCTGTTCAACGAGGTGGCCGGGGACTGGACCGTTCCCACCGCCACGAACCACAAGGCCGGCGAGGCCGAGTTCTCGTCCACCTGGGTTGGCATCGGCGGCGGATGCATCGACGCGTCCTGCACAACCACTGACTCGACCCTCATTCAGGCCGGCACCGAGCAGGACGTGAGCGCTACAGGCGTCGCCTCCTATTCGGCCTGGTGGGAGCTGATCCCCGCGACCAGCGTCACCATCAGCACCGTCGGCGTGAAAGCCGGCGACCACGTTCACGTCGACATCGGCGAGGCCGTGCCCAACTCGAACATCTGGACCATCACGCTGAAGAACGTCACCTCAGGCAAGACCTTCACCATGACCACCCCGTACAGCTCGACCCATGCCACTGCGGAGTGGATCGAGGAGACGCCTGTCGTCGTCGGGACCTCGGGCACCGGGGTCGGACCGCTCCCCAACCTGTCCACGGTCAACATCGACCTGGCCAAGGCCAACAACGTCCCCGCCGGGCTCAAGGCGTCGGAGGAGCTGCAGCTGGTCGACTCCAGCGGCAACCCCCTCGCGACCCCCTCGGCACCGGACAGCGACACCGACGGCTTCAACGACTGCTCGTACGCCGCCAGCTGCGCGGCTCCCAGCAGCTCCTAGCGGCGTCGGCCCGCGAGGCGAGCGACACGGCCGGCCCCGATGGGGCCGGCCGTTGTCGTGTGCGCCGACCTTCGGGCCGTGTCACGCCCGTCACTCGTACAGACGGAGGTGTGGCCACAGGGCCGCCCACGGCACGCGCTGGCCGGTGCACACCCATATCGGCTGCCCCTTCTCGAGGGGGTCGATCTGTATGTGGTCGTCTCCCAGGGTCGCCACCCGCTCCACGCGGGCGAAGTAGGGGGCCAACCTCGCGCCCGGGAGTCCGACCGCGATGGTGGTGGCGGACTGTGAGGCGTGGCCCCATCCCCACCACCAGTAGTTGTTGTGGCCGCTGATCGCTGGCGGCAGCCCGAGGGAGCCCCGCCAGTAGTTCAGCGCCCCGGCCTCGCTGTAGTAATCGGTCAGGATGACCGCATTGGCGCGCTGGCTCGCCGGGAGCGACCGGTAGACCGCGGCGATCTCGGTCACGACGTGTCGCCAGCCGAGCATCGCCCCCAGGTCGGGATTGACGGTGGCCAGCGGGACGACGCCGAGAGCGCTGGCCGGAAGTATCGGCGTGAAGAGCGGCGCCATCGCCGCCCCGGTGGCCGCGACGGCAATGGCCAGCCGCCGCTGGTTCCGTCGATCCCAGCTTCGCTCGATCACCACCGCGCCGGCGGCCACCAGTGGCATGTACAGCGAACCGACGTAGTACCCCTTCCCGCTCGACGCCAGGACGACCGTCAGGACGGCCAGGTAGGCAAGGGGAAGCCAGCGGTGCCGCTGACCGTCGCCCGGTCGCAGCATCCACCGTAGGCCGAGGATCCAGATCACCGGCCCCACCACGGTGACCAGGCCGAGCTGGGTCGGCAGGAACTCGACCAGGTTCAGGGTGCCCACGCGCTGGCGGAGATGGGAGATGAACTCGACGCTGGCCCAGTGGTGTTCGGCCTGCCACACGAGGTTCGGAACGAAGCAGGCGGCGGCGAGGGCGACGCCGCCCGACAACCAGGGACTGACCAGCAGTCGCCGCTCGGGCGTGGCGAGCAGACCGGCCGCCACGCCAAGGCACCACAGCGCCATGGTGTGCTTGTTCTCGAGCCCGATGCCGACGACGAGCCCGAGCGCGATCCAGAGCCTCGTGTCTCCCGTGCGCACGAGCCGGATCACGAGCCAGGAGGCCAGTGCCCATGCCAGCAGGTCCACCGTGACCGTGCTGAGAAAGTGGGCCGGCGTGAGGTACAGGGGAGCGACGAGGGCGACCAGCCCCGCCAGGCCCTGGGCGACGCGCCCGCCACCCAGCTCCCGGGCGAGGAGGGCGGCCAGCACCACGAGGGCGCCGCCGGCAAGGGCGGGCAGGACATGGAGACCTACGGTCGACACGCCGAAGACCTCGGCCGAGAGTCGATAGAGGAGCGGCGTCACCGGCGGTTGGTCGACGTAGCCGACGGCCGGGTGCTGGCCGGCCGCCAGGTAGTAGAACTCGTCGCGATGCAGGCCGTACATGGCGCTGGTGGCGAGGTGGAACGCCACCTTGGTCACCGACAGGGCGACGACCCAGCCCAGCGCCAGCGGCGGTAGGGATCGGCGAGCGGCGGATGGGGCCGGTAGGAACCGGTCGGGCGCCGGCGCGGCCGCGGTGTCGCCCGGGACGGCGGCCTCGGGTTCGGCGGGGAGGCGCGTGAGGCCGGCGCCGGGCGTCACGCCCATGGGGGTCGGTGTCGCAGGATCGGTCACGCGTCTGCCACCAGCGCCCTCGTGAGCAGGTCCACGACGGTCTGCTCGGCGACGGAGTCGTCGATGGTGGCGGAGTCGAGATCGTCGTGACGGTGGTAGGCGAACCAGGCCACGGTCTCGACCACCAGCCGGGCGGCCACGGCCGGGTCGGGGACGGGCCGGAAGGCGCCGCCGGCGATGCCGCGTTCGATGTAGGCGGCCAGCCGGGCCACGAACGGCCGCCGCCCCTGGGCGTAGAAGCGCTCCCGTACCTCCGGGATGTCGAGGGCGAGACGCTCGACCACGGCGAGGAGATGACGCCAACGGGCCAGCCCCTGGTAGTGCTGCCGGATGATCGCCTCGAGCTCGAACCGGGGATCGTCGACCGGAGCGGTCCCATTGGGCCGGCCTCCCGGGCCGGCCGTCGTTCCATTGGGCCGGCCTCCCGGGCCGGCCGTTCGCTCGAGGGCGGCGTCCAGAGCGGGTACCGCCAGGCCCCGCCGCAGGGTGCTCTCCACCAATGCCGCCGTCTCCTCCGCGGGCGGCGCGCGCACGGGCAGCTCGGCTGGCACCGCCTCGTCGGCGCCGACGATGCGCTCGATGACGTGGTGGAAGAGGGCTTCCTTGCTCTCCACGTAGGTGTAGAGCAGCCCCTGGGACACCCCCATCGCACGGGCCACGTCGGACATGCGGGCCTGGCGGTACCCCTTCTGTGTGAAGACACCCAGCGCCGCCTGGGCCAGCTGCTCCAGGCGGTCGGCCGGCTTCGACCGGACCACCGCCGGCAACCTATTACTGACTGACTCGTTCAGTCAACCCGATCATCCGTGGTGAGGGGCCGCCGCCCACGGGGTAGGTCGACGACAGATGAGCAAGCTGGGTCGGTTCACGGCCACCGTCGCAGTCGCCGGCACCGCACTCGGCCTGGGTGCCCTCGCCCTCGTCCCGGTCGGTCAGATCGTCGGCGGCGCCTCCCACACGCTGGCGCTGAGCCAGCCCGTCCGGCTCAAGCCCCTCGACGTCCCGTCGAAGGTCTACGACGCCAAGGGCAATCTCCTGGCCGTCCTCCAGGACGCCGACTACCGCGCCCCGATCTCGCTCGCCCAGGTCCCACCGACCGTGGTCCATGCCGTCCTCGACACCGAGGATGCCACCTTCTACCAGCACGGTGCCGTGAGCATCCCGGCGCTGCTGCGTGCCCTCAAGAACGACGTGTCGTCGGGCGGCGTGCAAGGCGGTTCGACCATCACCCAGCAGCTGGTGAAGAACGCCGTGCTCGATTCCCAGCGAAGCGTCAACCGCAAGCTCCACGAGGCGGTCCTGTCCTTCCGCCTCGAGCAGCAGATGACCAAGGACCAGATCCTCGAGCGCTACCTCAACACGGTGTACCTGGGCGATGGCGCCTACGGGATCGAGGCCGCGGCGCAGACCTACTTCGGCACCGACGTCAGCCGCCTGAGCGCGGCCCAGGCCGCCCTGCTGGCGGGGGAGATCCGCAACCCCGAGGGCGACGAGCCGATCCACCAGCCGGCGGCGGCGACCGAGCGTCGCAACGAGGTCCTCGACAGCATGGTGGCCAACGGCCACCTGACCTCCGGTGAAGCGACCGAGATGAAGGCCACCCCCGTGCCGACGGCTCTCCACCCGCCGGCTCCGCACCAGGACAGTCCGTTCGTCGTCGAGGTCAAGTCGGCCCTGCTCGACACCCGGGATCACCGCCTCGACGCCATCGGCGCCACGGTGCCCGATCGTCTGAACGCCCTGTACAAGGGGGGGCTGACGATCACCACCACCTTGGATCCGACCCTCCAGCGCGACGCCGAACGAGCGGTGGCGGCCGACCTCCCGAACACCGGCGGCAGGTTCACGGCGGCGGTGACGGCGATCGACCCCACCACGGGGTTCGTGCGGGCCATCGTCCCCGGCAATCCCGGATCCAGCGGCAACGGCTTCGACGTGGCGACCGGTCGGGGAGGCGGCGGGCGCCAGCCCGGGTCGTCGTTCAAAGCCGTGGTGCTCATGGCCGCCCTGGCGAACGGGTTCAGCCCCAACGACTCTATCGACGGAACCTCCCCGTGCACGATCAGCCTGCCCGGCTCCCCGCCCTACGTGGCCAACAACGCTGAAGCGGGGGCGGGAGTCATGAACCTCTTCGACGCCACGGTCAACTCGGTGAACTGCGCCTACATACGTCTGGGAGTGGATGTCGGACTGTCCAAGATCGTGGACATGGCTCACCGTCTGGGCATCCCCGCGGGCGTCAAGCTGGGCACCACGCCCTCGCTCAGCATCGGGTCGTACGAGGTCACGCCGCTGCAGATGGCCTCGGTGTACTCCACCCTGGCTGCCGACGGCGTGCAGCGACCGCCGACCTTCGTGCAGAAGGTCACCGACAGCTCCGGCGCCCCGCTCTACCAGGCGACGGCGGGGGGGACCCAGGCCGTGCCGCCCCAGCTCGCCCGCACGGCCACCCAGGTCCTCCAGGGGGTCGTGCAGCGCGGCACGGGTACCGCCGCCAACCTGGCGGACCGACCCGTGGCCGGCAAGACGGGCACCACCGACGACCTGGCCAACGCCTGGTTCGTCGGCTACACCCCCCACCTGGTGGCGGCGGTGTGGATGGGCTCACCGACGGGTCAGGTCCCGATGCACGGCGTAGGGGGAGTGGACGTCTTCGGCGGCACCTACCCGGCGCGCATCTTCCACGACTTCATGAGCGCCGGCCTCGCCGGCCAGCCCGTGGCCGCCTTCACGGCTCCCGACCCGAGCCAGATCCCGCCCGGGCACTTCCTGATCGCCCAGGACTCGCCCGGCGCCCTCACCGCTCCACCCCCGCCGCCGGCGGCGCCAGCTCCTCCGGCTCCCGGCGCGCCTCCTGTCCCGCCTCCGCCCGCCCCGTCACCGGCCCCGCCCGCGCCCCCGCCCCCGGCCCCCGCGCCGGGAGGCCACCACCACCACGGCTGACCGTCCGAGCGGGAGGGCGAGCCGGAGACGGTCGACGCCCGTTCGGGGCCCGGCCCGGACTCGTGCCGGCGAGGCTGCCTGCTCCGGTGGCAGACTTGGGCCAGTTCGAGCAGAGCCAGCCGCAACGGCGCGGAGGTGACGGCATGTCGACCAGGACCGCACCCGATTCGCTTCGACCCCTGGAGCGCCGGGTCCTCGCCCTCCAGGAGGAGGGAGTGGACCGGGAGGAGATCGCCCGCCGCTTCCGTCGCAGCCCCGAGTTCATCGACCGTGTGGTCGAGATGGCCCACATGCCCCGCCACCCCGGCACCACGACCACACCGCCCCGGCGCCACGCCCTGCGCCCGATCGAGCGCTGCCTCATGCGCTGGCGGGACGAGGGGGCGACGTTCGACGCCCTCGCCCCCCGCTTCAAGCGCAGCCCCGCCCACCTGCAGCGGGTGGCGGGCCTGGCGTCCTACAAGCTCAGCCACCAGGACTGAGCCGCTGGCGGCTTGGCCGCCCGCGCCGTCCGCTCAGCTCTCGCCGGCCAGGGCCGCTACCCCGTCGTCCTCGGCCTGACGCTCGAACTGCGTGCGGTAGAGCTCCGCGTACAGCCCGCCGTGAGCGAGGAGCTCGTGGTGCCGACCACGCTCGACGATGTGTCCCTCGGACACGACGAGGATGAGGTCCGCCTCCTGCACGGTCGACAGGCGGTGAGCGATGACGATGGAGGTCCGTCCGGCGAGCGCGGTCTTGAGGGCGCGTTGCACGGCGACCTCGGACTCCGAATCGAGGTGGGCGGTGGCTTCGTCGAGGACGACGACGTCCGGGGCCTTGAGCAACAGTCGGGCGATGGCCAGTCGCTGCTTCTCCCCGCCGGACAACCGATAGCCGCGGTCGCCGACCACCGTGTCCAGACCGTCCGGCAGTCCCTGGACGAGCGACAGGACCTGCGCCGCGCGCAGTGACTCGGTGAGCTCGTCCTCGGTGGCGTCGGGCTTGGCGTAGCGCAGGTTGGACCGGATCGTCTCGTGGAACAGGTGCGCGTCCTGGGTGACGACACCCACGGTCTGGCGCAGCGAGTCGAGTGTGGCGTCACGGACGTCGACACCGTTGATGTGCACCGCGCCGCGGCGGACGTCGTACAGCCGAGGCACGAGACTGCTGATCGTCGTCTTCCCGGCGCCCGAGGGCCCCACGAGGGCGACCAGCTGACCGGGCTCGGCGGTGAAGCTGACGTCGAAGAGGACCTGCTGGGACGCCGTGCGCTCCAGAGTCGCCACCGACTCCAGAGACGCAAGCGAGACCTCCTCGGCGGTCGGGTAGCTGAAGTCCACGTGGTCGAACTCGATTGTCGCCGGCCCCCGCGGCACGGCGGCTGCGTCGGGCTTCTCATCGATCGAGGGTGGGAGATCGAGGACTTCGAAGACGCGCTCGAACGACACCAGCGCCGTCATCACGTCGACGTTGACGTTCGACAGCTGGGTCAGCGGGCCGTAGAGCCGGTTGAGGTAGGCGGTGAGGGCGACCACCGTCCCGACGTTGAGGGCGCCGTTGACGGCGAGCAGGCCACCCCAGCCGTACACCAGGGCGGTCGCCAGCGACGCCGTCAGCATCAAGGCGGCGAAGAAGATGCGGCTGTACATGGCCGAGGTGACGCCGATGTCGCGCACGCGCCCGGCCCTGGCGTCGAACGTCCCCGTCTCGGCCCGCGGGTGGCCGAACAACTTCACCAGCAAGGCGCCGGCCACGTTGAAGCGCTCGCTCATGGTGGTGTTCATCTCGGCGTTGAGGGCGTAGCTCTCGCGGGTGATGGTCTGGAGCCGCCGGCCGACCCACCGGGCCGGGACCACGAAGACCGGAAGAAGCGCCAGGGCGACGAGGGTGATCTGCCACGACAGGAAGAGCATCGTGACGATGACCAGGGAGACGCTGATGAGGTTGCTGACCACGTTCGAGAGAGTGTCGGTGAACGCCTGCTGGGCGCCGAGGACGTCGTTGTTGAGGCGGGTGATCAGCGCGCCGGTCTGGGTCCGGGTGAAGAACGCGATCGGCATGCGCTGGATGTGGGCGAACACCTTCGACCGCATGTCGAAGATGAGCCCCTCGCCGACCCGCGCCGAGAAGTACCGCTGGCCGAGCGAGAGCACGGCGTCGGCGATGGCCAGCCCGCCGACGAGGAGGGCGAGGGCCACGATCAGCCCGGACCGGTGGCCGAGGATCCCCTGGTTGATGATGTCGCGATAGATGAGCGGGTTGGCGACGCCGATCACGGCGTCGATGACGATCAGGACCAGGAAGACGCCCAGCATCCGCTTGTAGGGGGCGGCGAAGCGCAGGATCCGTCGGCCCGTGCCCGGCGCCACCCACCGGGACCCATCATCTGCTGGCGCGCTCCTCGTCCATCGTTCACGCACCATACCGGGGAGGGCCGTCGAGGCGGGTCGAGAACGCCCAGCTCAGGCGGGTCAGGCCGGCGGGCAGCGCGAGGAGAACGTCGCTACCCCGCGCACCGCACCTGCCTGCATCATCGCCGTCAGCGACGCGGGCAGGTGATAGAGCTCCGCATCGAGGAAGTTGGCGGAGACCTCGGCGAGCACCCGCTCGTAGCTGTTGCGGGCCACGTAGGGATCGAGGTGCGGCGCTCCCTGCATGCAGAGCAGGTATTTGTCGGGCTGCGCATCGTTGGTGAAGAAGTCGTTGGTCAGGGCCGGCGGGTTGATCGTGTCCGCCGTGCCCTGGGTCGCGAGGAGAGGCGGGGAGCCCGCTGGGAACCAGGTGCCGCCGGGATACCCGTAGCGGGCACCCGACAGCACGATCACCGCCTTCACCCGGTGATCCTGGTAGGCGGTGTTGTAGCCGGTGGCCACCACCGTGTTGCCGCCGTCGGACTGACCGGCCAGGGCGACTTCCGCCGGGTTGACGAGGCGGTGGAGGGGATCGGACGGGTTGCTGGCTGCGGCGGTGAGGGTGTTGATCAGGAAGGTGACGTCGTAGGGCTGGTTCGGCAGGTCACGCTCCTTGTCGCCCGCGTTCGGCACGGTGGGGCTGGTGACCGGGAACGTGGTCGCCGCCACGACGAAGCCCGCCTGAGCCCAATCGTGCAGGAGCGGCTGGTACGGCGGAGGGTCCTCGTTCAGACCCGGAGCGAACACGACCAGGGGGAACGGGCCGCTGCCGTCCGGCGGACCCAGAGCCGTGTCGCCGCTCGAGGGCTGGACCGTCGAGGGGTATCGCACCTGGACCTGGAGACGGCGGGGGGCCGACGCAGACCCGCCCGGCGCGAAGGGGGCGGGGACGACGTGCCCGGCGGGTTCGACGTAGGACTCCGTGAGCAGGCCCACGCCGTAGGGACGGGCGCCTGGAGGCTGGGGCTTGGCCGTCGTGGGAGGGCTCGTCGGCGGGGCGGTCGTGGGGGCGCTGGCGGGCGGCGGCGCTGGGGCTCGCGCGGTGCTCGCCCGTGACTGACCGGCCCCGCAGGCAGCCAGGGCGGCGGTCAGGGCGACCGCCAGCGCCGTCTCGCCAAGTCCGGCCGACCGCTTCAGAGCCCGCACCGATCGAGGGGCTAGGAGAGCGCGGCGCGTAGGTGGGACGCAGCCTCGCTGACCGCGGCGTCGGCGACCGGCGTGACCCCACCCATCTGGAAGAACCCGTGGACCATTCCGTCGTACCGGTTCAGATCGACGGCGACTCCGCTGTCACGAAGCCGGGCCGCGTAGGCCTCGCCCTCGTCGCGCAGCGGATCGAACTCGGCGGTGATGATGAACGCGTCCGCGACTCCGCTCAGGTCGTCGGTGAAGTGAGGGGACAGCGACGGGTTCTTGGGATCGTCGTCGGGGCCGAGGTAATGGCCGAGGAACCAGGACGTTGCCTGGTTGGTGAGGAGATAGCCCTCGCCGTTGTCGACGTGCGAGGGCTGCGACATGGTGAGATCGGTGGCTGGGTACACGAGCAGCTGGTAACGGAGGGTCGGACCACCGTTGTCGCGCGCCCGCACGGCCAGCAGGGCAGACAGATTTCCGCCGGCGCTGTCGCCACCCACGGCCAGCCGCGTCGGATCGCCGCCGAGCGTGGCACCGGCCGTGGCTACCCAGCGCAGCGCCGCCCAGGAGTCCTCGAGGGGAGCCGGGGCGGGGTGCTCCGGGGCGACTCGGTAGTCGACCGAGACCACCAGCGCGCCGGCACGGTTCGCCAGCTTGCGGCACGTCGTGTCGGCGGTCTCGAGGTCGCCGATCACCCAGCCGCCCCCGTGGTACCAGACGAGGATGGGGAGCTGCGAGGCGCCGGCATTTTCGTCCGGCCCGCCTCCCGGGTCAGCCCCGGCGGGCCGGTACACCCTCAGCGGGATGGGCCCGGCCGGTCCGTCGGCGCGCGCCTCCTCCACCGACGCGACCGCCTCGGGCGGACCGTCGGCGGCGGCGAGCGTCTTCATCATCTGACGCAGCCCTTCCGGGGTCACCTCGCGGTAGTCGACGCTCTCCATGGCCCCCAGCTGCTCCAGCAGGGCCTCGATCTGTTGGTCGAGCGGCATGTCAGGCGACCTCCTCGTGTCCGGGCAGCCGACCTCCCGGGTCGGCCTTCTCGTATGGACCGGCCTTCTCGTAGGGGCCGGCCTCCCGGGCCGGCCGTGGTCGATCGGGAACCTCAGCCGGGCCCGGCTCGCTTATTCGCCGGGGCCAGGCCTCTGGCCTCCAGCGCCGTTCGAATGCGCGCCGCCACCTCGGGGATCGGTCCGTCGCCGTCCACGTCTACCAGGATCTGCCGCTCGCGGTAGAAGTCGAGCAGCGGATCGGTGCTCGCCCGGTACTGCGCCAGCCGGTGCCGGATGGTGTCCGCCGTGTCGTCGCTGCGACCGGTGGCCCGACCGCGATCGAGCAGCCTCCGGACCAGCTCGGCTTCGGGAACCGTCAGGTGGACCACGGCCGAGAACGTGAGATTGTGCTCCGTCGCCCACGCGTAGGCGGCCAGCGCCTGGTCCAGCGTGCGGGGAAACCCGTCGAGCACGAAGCCCTCGAGCACGCCCGGCGTGCCGAGCCGCTCCTGCACGAGGCGCAGGACGAGGTGGTCGGGGATCAGGTCTCCTCGCTCCAGGTAGGGCCGGACCCGCCGCCCGAGCGGCGTCGAGCGGGTGACGTGGTCGCGCAGGAGCTCACCAGTGGAGATATGAGGCACGCCGTGCTCCTCGGCGAGCACGCGTCCCTGGGTTCCCTTGCCTCCTCCCGGCGGGGCGAGGAGGAGGAGCCGGATCATGTGGCTGGTCGTGGCGCGCCTGCAGCTAGGGAGCGGGGCTGGTCGGGCGAAGCCTGACGACCGGTAGCTCCCGGTCGGTCAGGGTCTGGTAGTGGGACCAGCCGGCGTAGAACTCGTGCAGGCGGCGCCACAGCTCCTCCCGCTCGTCGTCGGCCGGCATCTCGGCCACGACGTCGAACCTGCGTCGGCCGTCCCGAACCGTCGCCTTGGGCTCGGCCTGGAGGTTGAGGTACCAGGCGGGAGGTTCGGCACGACCACCGTTGGACGCCACGACCACGAAATTGTCGTCGTCACGCATGAACAGCAGCGGGTTCGTCCGGGGCTGGCCGGTGCGGCGCCCGATCGTGGTCAGCAGCAGCATCGGCCCCTGGGAGGACCTGGCACCGACCCGCCCGTCGCTGGCCTCGTACATCCAGCGATGGAGTTTGTAGAACAACGGACCCAGCGTTCGGTCGAAGCGAACCGCGTTCTCAGGTTTCACCCTTGGGAACACTACCCACCGACCGGCGCCCGCTGCCCACCGTAGGCCCTCGTGGCCTCCGGGGGGGCGGCGCCGAAGAGGTAGCCCTGGCCCAGCTCGCACCCGAGCTCGAGAAGCGCGTCAGCCTGGTGGTCCGTCTCGATCCCCTCGGCGATCGTGAGCATGTCGAGCGACCTGGCCAGATCCACGACCGTGCTGACGATCCTCTCGTCCTTGGTGCGACGGCCGAGGCCGCCCACGAAGGACTTGTCGATCTTGACGACCTCGACGGGGAGCTCCCGGATCGACGTCAGCGAGCTGTACCCGGTACCGAAATCGTCGACGACCAGCCGAACGCCGAGATCCCGCAGGCGCCACAGCGTCGACCGGATGCTCGGGGAGAACACGAACGCCGTCTCGGTGATCTCCAGCCACAGCCGGGTGGGATCGATCTCGGCCCTGGCGATCTCCTTGGTGATCCGCGTCACGATGTCGGGGTGGCTGAGCTCGTGGCCCGACAGGTTCACCGACATGGCGAGCGGGTCGTCGGGACGAGCGTGGTTCACCCGGCGAGCCGTCTGGCAGGCTTCCCGCAGCACCCAGTGGCCGACCGGGGACATCAGGCCCGTCTCCTCCGCCAGCGGGACGAAGTCGGCGGCCCGCAGCAGGCCGTGCTCGCGGTGCTGCCAGGCGACCAGGGCCTCCATCCCGACCGTATTGCGATCGCGCAAGGAGACGAGTGGATCGAACAGCAGGCGGAGCTGGTCGATACCGCCGGGCGCCTCGACGGCGCGCCGCAGCTCCCCCTCCAGCTTGAGCCGGGTGGCGA
>VAWP01000062.1:19584-27513 GCA_005888295.1 Actinomycetota bacterium | reverse complement strand
GGTGCTCCAGGGGCTCGACCGGACCCTCCGGACCCCGATGACGGTGAGGAACTGGCGTACCGTGACGGCGCTGCTCGATATGGCCGGCGGGCGGGCGTGAGGCATGCCGGAATTCCCGTGCCCCCCGAGCGGTTGGCTCAGCCATGACCCAGGGCCATCGCATCACGATCACGCCGGCCGATCTCCACGTCGAGGTCACGGTGGACGGCGAGAAGGTCGCCGAGTCGGACCATCCGGTCCTCCTGGAGGAGACCGGGCTCCCGACCCGCTACTACCTGCCGCAGCGGGACGTGCGTACCGAGCTGCTCCGCCCCACCCGCACCGAGACGACCTGCCCGTTCAAGGGGCAGGCCTCGTACTGGTCGGTCGAGGTCGGCGGCAAGGTGCACGACGATCTCGTCTGGACCTACGAGTCCCCGATCCCCCAGGCGGAGGGGGTCGCCGGCCTGCTGTGCTTCTACAACGAGCGCGTCGATGTCACCGTCGACGGCGAGCGCCAGCCGACGCCTGAGACACCGTTCTCCCGCTAGGAGGGCAGTCCCCCACATGCCTCTGCAAGGAACGTACGAGCCGAGTGCCTGGCAGCCGGTCGCTGACCAGGTGCAGACCTACGAGCAGACCGACGGTCGGGAGGGTGCCGAGCTGGAGGGCAAGCCGTGCGTGATCCTGTGGACGCGCGGTCGCCAGAGCGGCGCCGTCCGCAAGAACCCGCTCATGCGGGTGCGGCACGGGCAACAGTACGCAGTCGTGGCGTCGATGGGCGGCGCGCCCAAGCACCCGGTCTGGTACCTCAACCTCGTCGCCGATCCCGCTGTCAGCCTCCAGGATGGCGCCGAGCTCAACGACTACACCGCCCACACGGCGACGCCGGCGGAGAAGGCCGAGTGGTGGCCGCGGGCCACCGCGGTGTGGCCCGACTACGACGCCTACCAGCGGAGCACCGATCGCGAGATCCCTCTCGTCGTGCTCGATCCGGTCGCTCCCTGACACTCCCGTCCGCCGGGCTGCGTAAGGTGGCCACCTGATGCGACTCGTGTGGGGTCAGGCCGCTCCCGACGAGGTGACCGCCCGGCGCGTGGCGATCACCGGGTTGGGCATCGTCTCCTGCTGTGGCCTGGGGAAGGACGCCTTCTGGGACGGCCTGTGCGGCC
Source organism: Actinomycetota bacterium (assembly GCA_005888295.1). GTDB lineage: Bacteria > Actinomycetota > Acidimicrobiia > Acidimicrobiales > AC-9 > AC-9. Next base: position 26,362 of record VAWP01000062.1, on the reverse strand, counting down.
CGGCTCCCGTCGGCGAGCGGAGGGTCGTCGGCTTCGACCCGTCGCAGTGGTTCGGCCCGAAGGAGGTCCGGCGGGTCGACCGCTTCGGCCAGCTGACGGTGGCGGCCGCGGCGATGGCGCTCGAGGACGCCGGTCGCGTCGACGTCGACCCCGAGCGGGCCGGGGTGATCATGGGCACCGGCGCCGGGGGGATCGAGACGCTCGAGACCCAGTTCATCGTCGAACGGGACCGCGGATCTGATCGGGTGTCGCCGTTCCTCGTACCGATGATGATGCTCAACGCCGGGGCGGCGCTGGTGTCGATGCGCACCGGATGGCGGGGGCCGTGCGAGACGGTCTCCACCGCCTGCGCGACCGGTACCCACGCCGTCGGCAACGCGGCGCGCCTCGTCGCCAGCGGTCGCTGTGAGGTCATGCTGGCAGGAGGCGCCGAGGGGGCCATGATCGAGCCCGCCGTCGCCGCATTGCAGAACACGACAGCGCTCTCCCAGACCGGTATCTCCCGCCCCTTCGACGCCCGCCGAGACGGGTTCCTGATGGCCGAGGGCTCGGCCGCGGTCGTCCTCGAGGACCTCGAGCGAGCGAGGGCTCGCGGGGCGCGCGTCTACGGTGAGGTCACCGGGGCGGCGAGCACCGCCGACGCCCACCACATCACCATTCCCGCTCCTGGTGGATCGGGTGCGGCCGCATGCATGGAGCTGGCCCTCGCCGACGCCGGCCTGGTACCCGACCGGATCGGGCACGTCAACGCCCACGGCACGTCCACGCCGCTGAACGACGCTGCTGAAGCCGAGGCGATCACCAAGGTCTTCGGCCCGCCGGGTCCCCCGCTCACCTCCATCAAGGGTGTCACCGGGCACGCCATGGGAGCAGCGGGCGCCATCGAAGCCGTCTCGGTCGCGCTCACGATCGAGCGTGGTCTCATCCCGCCCACGGCGGGCTACGAGATCGCCGATCCCGAGATCCAGCTCGACGTCGTGACCGGATCGCCCCGCCCCTGGACTCCTGGCCCCGTGCTGTCCAACTCGTTCGGCTTCGGCGGCCACAACGGGTGCCTGGTCGTCGCCCCCGTCGGCGACTGAGCCCACGATCCCGCAACTCCGCGAGCCCGCCGGCGCCGGTCATCGGCCCATGCCTGTTCCGCCTGGCGCCTGTCTCGCTATCATTCGGGCGGCGGGGTCGTCGGGACCACCACGAGGCCCGGGGGAGCGTCCGGCAGAGGAGCCATGGAGAGAGCTGTCGATACCCCTTACGAGGTCTTCACCCGCGATGACGCCTACCAGGCGGGCATTGACCACCTGATCACCTTCGCCGGGATGCCCCCCGGTCAGGTGGTGATGGACCTGGGCGGAGGCACCGGCGCCATGTCCGTGGCGGTGCTCGAGCGCTGTGAGCCCGCCGAGCTGATCGTCGTCGACCCTGACGAGACCGGGCTCGCGGCCGCCCGGGCGGCCCTCGGCGACCGGGCCCGCTACCTGCTGGCGACGGCCGAGTGCCTGGACGAGCACGTCCCGCCGGGCTCGGTCGATCACGTCGTCGTGGCCAACGCCATCCACCTGTTCGAGGACCTCCCTCGCGCCGCCAGCAACGTCTTCTCCGTGCTGCGACCGAAAGGCACGTTGTCGATCAGCACCGCCTTCCACCGGGACGCCAGTGGCGAGGACGAGCACCGGCTGGCCAAGGCGACACTCCTCCGTGCCCTTCGCGAGCTGCGATCCACACCGAAGCGCGCAGCACGGGAAGAACGGCACTACAAGGAGCGCCAGGAGCTGTCGCGAGACAGCCTCGTGGCGGCACTGGGCCAGGCGGGCTTCGGCGGCGTCGCCACCGAGTCGGTCCCGATCGCCATCACGCCCGACTTCCTCGCCGCCTTTCTCCAGACCGACATCTTCGCTCTTGCCGTGTTGCCCGACTACGACCCGGCCGTGTCGCGCCCCGTGCTCGGCAAGGCGGTCATGGAGGCGGCCGCCAACGACAAGACGGGCGGGCTCTACCTGCGCAACTGGCTGTTCGCCAAGGCGATCAAGCCCGAAGCTGACCGATAGACGACCAGGTCAGCCGGGCTCGGACGCGGGTGACCCGGCCAGGTGGCCGAGGATGCGCCGGAGCTGCTCGGGGAACCTGGCCCTGAACTCCTCGGAGTCCGCTTCGACCCCGCACAGCCGCTGGACCATGTGCGGCATCGTCACGGGCGTGGTGAGGATGCCCATGAGCGCCAGCATCAGGTAGCCAGCGTCGACGTCGTCGGCCACCTCTCCCGACGCCTGCCGGCGGCGGAGGTCGGCGACCTCGTCGGGCCCCTCGCTGTCGGTGTGCGCAGGCGCCCCGTCGGACGATCGCCCGCCGTGGGTCAGGCCCTCCCAGATGAACATGCGCATCAGGTCCGGCTGGTCGAGCGTGGCCTGGAGGTAGGCGACGTTGACGTCGGCGAACGAGAGGCCGGCCTGGTCGATGCCCGCCTCCCAGGAGTGCCAGCGCTGGACGAGCTCCCGGTAGAGGCCCTCCTTGCCGCCGAAGTAGTACGAGATCAGCTGGGCGTTGACGCCTGCCCGCTCGGCGATCTGGCGGACCCTTGCCCCGGCGTAGCCCTTGTCGGCGAACTCAGCCAGGGCGGCGTCGAGGATGCGCGCCCTGGTCCGCTCCGCGTCCCGCAGGCGCTCGCTCGCCTCGGGCGTGCGGCGCGAGCGCCCCGGACGCCGAGCAGGAGTCCGGTCGGCGGCCTGCGCTGCGGTATCGCTCACACCCCGCAGGGTACCCGCAGCTCGGACGACGCGTCAATCACCTGGATGAAACTGTCAATCTCGGGGTTGACATCAATCATCTGAGTGATTGATACTACCGAAGCTGCTCACCACTGAAGGCCGAGAGGAGCGCCACCATGGAGCACATCGTCGAGGCCCGGGGCCTCACCAAGAGCTACGGCACCGTGCGGGCCCTGGCCGGCCTCGACCTGGTCGCCCGGCGCGGCCGGGTCGCCGCCGTGCTGGGGCCCAACGGCGCCGGCAAGACGACCTTCGTGCGGGCGGTCGCCACCCTGGTGCAGCCCGACGGGGGCTCGCTGCGGGTCGCCGGCTTCGACGTCGTCCGCCAGCCCGCGCACGTGCGGCGGGTGATCGGCCTGGCCGGGCAGTCGGCGGCGGTCGAGGACGCCATGACCGGTCGTGAGAACCTCGAGATGGTCGGCCGCCTCTTTGGCCTCGACCGGGCCGCGGCTCGCGCCGCCACCACGGCCGTGCTCGACCAGCTCCAACTGGGTGCCGACGCCGACCGGCTCGTGCGCACCTACTCGGGGGGGATGCGCCGCCGCCTCGACCTCGGGGCCAGCCTCGTCGGGTCACCGCGCCTGCTCCTGCTCGACGAGCCGACGACCGGGCTCGACCCCCGCAGCCGGATCGAGCTCTGGGACGCCATCCGGGCCATGGTCGCCGGCGGCACCGACGTACTGCTGACGACGCAGTACCTCGAGGAGGCCGACCAGCTGGCCGCCGACATCGTCATCATCGACCAGGGCAGGGTCATCGCCGAGGGCACCCCGAGCGAGCTCAAGAGCCGGGCCGGACGCGACGTGATCGAGGTGCACGCCCGAGACCGTGCCGCGCTCCCCCTCGTGGCCGAGGCCCTTCGCGGCCTCGGCGGCGAGCCCCGCGTCGAGATCGCCACCCGTCGGGTCGCCATCACCGTCGACACCGGCACCGACCGCCTCATGGACGCCGTGCGGGCGCTCGACAGCCGAGGCATCGACATCGAGGACATCGCCCTACGCCGTCCGACGCTCGACGAGGTGTTCCTCACCCTCACCGGCAAGCCCGTCGACACCGCCGAGCCCCAGGACCGTCGGCGCCACCCCGCCGCCTGACCCGAAAGGACTCCCATGACCGCCACCACCACCGTCGCCACCCGACCCGGCGCCGGCCTCGCACCCAGCGCCGTCGCCGTCGCCCTCCGCACGATCCGAAAGTTCGTGCGCACGCCCCAGCTCATCGTGGTCGGCACCATCCAGGGTGCCCTCTTCCTGCTGATCTTCCGCTACGTGTTCGGTGGTTCGATCGGCGTCGGCGGGCTGCCGTACGTCGACTTCCTGGTGCCCGGCTTCGTCACCACCACGATCCTGTTCGCGGGCACCGGCGCCGCTGCGGGCGTGGCCGAGGACGTCGAGCACGGCTTCTTCGACCGCCTGCGCTCGCTGCCCATTCCCCGCCTCTCGGTGATGGCCGGACGGTCGCTCGCCGATACCGCCCTGCTGGGCTTCACCCTGGCGGTGACCACGGCCATCGGCTTCGCCGTCGGGTTCCGCGTCCACACCGATCTCGCCGCGTCACTCGCCGCCTTCGGCCTGTGCGTCGTGTACGGCTTCGCCTTCGAGTGGATGTTCATCACCATGGGTCTGGTGGCCAGGAACGCCCAGGCCGCCCAAGGCCTGTCCATGATCGTCTTCCCGCTCACGTTCGTGTCCAGCGCCTACGTGCCGGTGGCCACCATGCCGTCGTGGATGCGGCCCTTCGCCGAGAACCAGCCCATCACCGTCATGGTCGACGCCGTCCGTTGCCTGACCCAGGGCTCCCGGGTCGAGGCGCTGCTGCCGCACCACACGGCCTACTACGTGGGGATGTCGTTGCTGTGGACGGTGGCCCTGATCGCCGCCTTCGCTCCCGTCGCCATCGCCCGCTTCTCCCACCGGTGACGGCGCCGGCGGGGGCGGGCGGCCTCGTCCTATCGCCCGTACGGATCCCGGTAGGTGTCCCGGTACGGGTCGCGCTGCGGGTCCCGGTACGGGTCGCGCTGTGGGTCCCGATAGGGATCCCGGTAGGGCGCCTGCGGCTGGCCCGCAGCGGGCCCGGACGGTTGCTGGTGCACGACGCTCTGCCCGAAGCCCGTGATGAGCCCCATAACGGTGACCCCGACCGCGAGGTTGATGGCCGCGATCGTGACCTGGGACTGGAGGGTCGCCGTCGCCGTGAAGGGAAGAAGGACGGCGAGCGCCGTCACGATCCCCATGATGGCCGTGAAGAGCAGCTCCGGCCGGGGCGCGCTGAGGAGGAGCAGGTACATGAGACCGGTCGCGACCAGGGTCGCCACCGCCGCCACGATGGCGTACCAGCCCGTGTTCACGTCGATGAGAGCGCCGCCGCCGGTGTTGATGAGGACGTGGACGTTGAGCACCCGTGCGACCAGCAGGCCCACGATGACGATGCCGGCGGCAACGAAGGCGGCAGCGACGCCTCCCGCCCAGAGCCGGATGGCGTCGACCCGGGGCCCCGGCCCCCGACTGCCCCCGTACGAATCGTAACGTCGGCTCATCTGGTGTCCCCCTGGCGGACCCATGCTACCCCGCCGGTGGAGGCCCGGCCCCCGTTCGTGTCAGCCACCCGAACCGGTACTAGCTGTCTGCGGGAACCGACTCGGCGGCGGCCTTGATGCGAGCCAGCGTCTGCTCCATCCCCGCCCGATTGTGCTCGTCGACGTCCTTCACCCCTCGGGCCATCGGCCCCATCGCCTTGAAGACGGGTCCCCGGCGGTCGCGGAACGTCTCGACCACCGTGCACGCCCGACCCCCCGACTGCGGCTCGATGCGGTAGCACCAGTGGGCGACGGCGAACCCGACCAAGCCGACGTCCCAGGCGATCTCCCGCCCGGGCTCGTACCCGACGATCGTGCCGGTCGTCGTCCAGCTCCGCCAGCCACGGCGGTTGTGCCCTCTGAAGCGGGCTCGCACGGCGGGCGCGGTGGCGCCGCCGACCCACTCGACCCGTCGACACTCGGGCGACCACTCGCCCATGCGGGTGGGGTCCCCGACCAGCTCCCAGACCCGGTCGGGTGACGCCTCGATGCGGGTGCTGACCTCGACGTCCGACATGGCCGGAAACTAGCAAGATCGGGCGTCGGCCCGGTGCCGGGCCGGCTAGGCGTTCGCGCCCGAGTCCGGCACGTGATCATCCTGGAACCTTGAGCTGTACGTGCGCGCGTCGACCCGCGAAGGCTCCCTGACCAGGTCGTCCTGTATGCTGCTCGAATCGCCGAACCACCAGGTAGGCGACTACGGGGGGAGCCAGGTGGACCAGGTTTCGAGACCCACGAGCCCCCTCAGGCCGCAGGCGGAGTGAGACGGCGGAGACGCCCAGTTGCAGACCCTGAACGACACCGACACGACGCCATCGCGTACGCGGCGCCGCAGGACCCGCGAGGCGACCCGTCGCCGGCGGCGGTTCAAGCGGACGATCCTGATCGTCGGCATCGTCCTGTTCGTTCTGCTGGCGTCGCTCTTCGGCTACCTCTGGTTCCTCAACAGCGAGATACACCGGGTGAAGGTCAAGGGTCTCGGAGCCTCACCGACGGCGGGGATCACCAAGAACACCGAGAACATCCTCCTCGTGGGATCCACCGACCGGTGCGCGCTCAAGCAGCAGAACCCCGCCTTCGGGCTGTGTTCCCAGGGTGTCAACGGGATCAACAGCGACGTGGTGATGATCCTCCACCTCGACCCCGGCGCCCACCGCGCGTCCATCCTCTCGATCCCCCGCGACACCTTCGTCCCCAACGCCAGGACCACGGGTGCCAACAAGATCGACACCGCCCTGTACCAAGGGCCGAGCCAGCTGGTGAGCGCCATCCAGAGCGACTTCGGGATCCCGATCAACCACTACGTCGAGCTCAACTTCGACACCTTCGCCGGGGTGGTCGACGCTCTGGGCGGCATCCGCATGTACTTCCCGATGCCGCTGTACGACGGGCTCGCCAGCCTCAACATTCCGACCGCGGGATGCCAGACCCTGAACGGCTT
>VAWP01000062.1:0-19578 GCA_005888295.1 Actinomycetota bacterium | reverse complement strand
CCCGGCGTCACCAGCACCGATCCGCGCACCTGGCCGCAGGACCCCGAGAGCGACCTGAGCCGGATCCGGCGTGACCACGAGTTCATCCGGGTGCTCGCCAGCGCCGTGTCCAAGCGGGGCCTTGGCAACCCGTTCACCGACCGCGCCCTGGTGGCCGCCGTCGCCCCGAACCTCCAGGTCGACAGCAGCATGTCGGTGGGCGACATGGTGAACCTCGTGCTGCGGTACCACTCGGTCGACGCGCTCACGGCACCACAGTTGACGATCCCGGTGACCGTCAACAACAGCCTCTCGTACGTGTACCAGGGCAGCGACTTCGGCAGCGTCGAGTTCCCCTCGCAGCCCGCCGATCAGCAGGTGATCGACCAGTTCCTCGGCCAGAAGCAGTACACCGACGCCATGACCGGCAAACCCCTGCCGCCCCCGGAGTCGGTCAACGTGGCCGTCCTGTCCGGGACCGGAACCCCGAGCCAGGCGACGACGACGGCGTCGCAGCTCGAGGCGCTCGGCTTCCATACCTCGAGCGCCGGTACGGGGACCTATCAGGGTCCGCTGTCGGAGACCGTCGTGACTTACGCCAGCCCGGCCAGGGAGGCCCAGGCGCAGGCTGTCGCCCATCGGTTGTCGGGCGCCGTGGTGCTGGCGCAGGGTCCGACCCCACCGGGCGCCGATGTCAGCGTGACGACGGGCTCGAACTTCAGCGTGAACCCGCCTCCGCCGCCGAGCCCGGCTCCCGGGCTCGCGCCGTCGTCCACCAGCCCCCCGCAGACGACCACGACCCCCGCGCCGGCGGCCACGTCCTCCGCGAGCAACCAGCTGGGTGCTCCGACGCCGCCGACCACCCCGCTGGCCCCGTTCGACCCACGCTCGTGCACCCCCTCCGGTGGACCGGGCGCCTAGTTCTGACCAGCTATCCTCTCGGCCCGATGGCGATGGGAACGGCAATGGACGGATGCCGGCTGGAGCAGTGCGGGGCCAGAGACGTGGTTCTCGCAGCCAGCCAGGTCGAGGGGTGGCTCACCGACGAGCAGGCGCACCAGCTGTGGCACTCGGCGGCGCCCCTCGAGCCGAAGCAGCGGATCGTGGAGATCGGGAGCTTCCGCGGCCGATCGACGATCGCCCTGGCGCTCGCGGCGCCAGAGGGGGTCGAGATACTGGCCATCGATCCCCACAGCGGGGTGGACCGGGCGCCACAGGAGAGCAAGCTCAACCTCGAGGTCGGGGCCGAGGACGCCGAGGTCTTCGCCAGCAACCTGCGGCGCTTCGGGGTGACGGACAAGGTCAGCCACATCCAGAAGCCGTCGTCGCACGCGCTGGGTGACGTGCCCCGGCCGGTCGACGTCCTCTTCATCGACGGCGCCCACGGCTTCAGGTCCGCCCGTCAGGACATCCTCTTCTACGGTGACCTCGTGCCCGACGGGGGCACGGTGCTGATCCACGACTCGTTCTCGTCGATGGGTGTCACCCTCGCCCTGATCGCCACGCTGTTCTCGTCCGGGCGGTTCCGGTACCTCGGGCGCACCGGCTCGCTCGCCGTCTACGAACGGTCCGACCTGGCCCCGGCCGAGCGTGTGCGCAATTTTGGGCTCCAGCTGGCCCAGCTGCCATGGTTCCTGCGAAACGTCGTCATCAAGGGCCTGGTCGTGGCGCGCCAGGACCGTCTGGTCAAGGCCCTGGGCCACACGGCCGGGCCCTGGCCCTACTGAGCGCTCGCCGCACCGCCTCGACGGCCCTGCCCCGGGACGACACCCGTTTCTCCCCCCGCACGGGGGGGTAGACAGAGGGCGCTGATCTCAGCGCGGGATCATGACATCAAGGAGGATGGCCATGGCTCCTCCCACGCGAGCACGCTGGGGGCTTCTCATACCCGCTGCCGTGCTGGCCCTCGTGGCCGCTGCGTGTGGCTCGAGCTCCACCACCAGCTCGGGAACGAGCGGTGGCGGTCCGGTGAAGATCGGATACTTCGGAGCACTCACCGGGAACAACTCGCCGCAGCTCGGCATCAACATCAACAACGGCGTCAAGCTCGCGGTCAACCAGTACAACGCCAAGGGCGGAGGACCCAAGGTGACCCTCGTCGAGTACGACAGCCAGGGTGACCCGGCCCAGGCGCCCCAGCTGGCCCAGAAGGTCATCAGCGACCACACGGTCGCGGTGGTCGGGCCCGCCTTCTCCGGTGAGTCCAAGGTCGCTGATCCAATCTTCCAGCAGGGCCAGGTCGTCAACGTGACACCGTCGGCGACCAACCCGACCCTCGCGGAGCACGGGTGGACCTACTGGCACCGGATCGTCGGGAATGACAGCCAGCAGGGCCCCGCCGCCGCCACCTACATCTCCAGCAAGCTCAACCTCAAGAGGGTGGCGGTCATCGACGACAACAGCGAGTACGGCAAGGGCATCGCCGACATCGTCGCCTCGAGCCTGCCCACGAGCGGCGCCACGGTTCCCGTCCGGGATCACATCGATCCCAAGGCCACCGACTACTCGGCGACCGTCAACGGCGTCAACGCGGGGAACGTCAACGCCGTCTTCTACGGCGGCTACTACCAGAATGCCGGCCCACTGCTCAAGCAGCTGCGGGACGCGGGCAACAAGGCGACGTTCGTGTCTGATGACGGCACGAAGGATGACGGGTTCGTCGCGGGCGCCGGTGCGGCCGCGGCCAACGGTGCCTACGTGACCTGCCCGTGCGTTCCCACCCCGTCCACGCCATCGGGGCAGGCGTTCACCACCGCCTACCAGAGCGCATACAACGTTCCTCCCGGCACCTACTCGACCCAGGGCTACGACGCCGCCAACTTCATCCTCGCCGCCATCAAGGCCGGCAACACCTCGGGAAAGTCGATCAACTCGTACCTGGCCAGCAACTCCTTCAACGGGGTCACGGGGACGATCAAGTTCGCCTCGAACGGCCAGATCACGCCGCCCGAGATCGAGGCGTACCAGGTGCAGAACGGCACGATCACCCCGGTGGGCGTGATCTCCTAGCAGCCGCTCTGACGGCGACCATGAGCACGACCGGTGGGGGAAGGTGGCGGCCTTCTCCCACCGGCCAAGGGGGTGCTAGCTGATGCACCACTTCGTCACCCTGTTCTGGTCCTCCACGATCGACGGCATCACCATCGGCGCCATCTATTCGCCAGCCTGTTCACCCTGCATGGCCTGGGCGTGAAGGGACCTCAGACCGGCATCGTCCTCATCGGCGTGCTGCTCCTCTGCGCGCTGGCGGCCATGGGCGCCTCGGCGACGACCGCCTTTCTCCTCGAGCGCGTCGCCTACCGACCCCTGCGGCGGCGGACCACGTCCCGACTGGCCGCCTTGATCTCGGCCATCGGCGCCTCGTTCTTCATCCAGGAGGTCTTCGCCCTCCGCTACGGGCGCGACATCCTGCCGTTCCCGAGGATCATGAACAAGACGGTGCTGTTCCACATCGGCTCGGGCGAGGTTCGTACCGACAAGGTCCTCGTCGTGCTGGCCGCCATCGTGATGATGATCTTGCTGGACCGGTTCGTGGGCACGAGCCGCCTGGGCCGGGGTATTCGGGCCACCGCTCAGGACCCGGAGATGGCGGTCCTGATGGGTGTGAACATCGATCGGGTCATCGTGCTGACGTTCATCCTGGGCGGGCTGATGGCCGGCGTGGCCGCCCTGCTGTTTGGCACCTTCTTCGAGGTCACCCAGTACAACATCGGGTTTCTGCTCGGGATCAAGGCCTTCACCGCCGCGGTGCTGGGTGGGATCGGCAACCTCCGGGGAGCGCTCATTGGCGGCTTCGCTCTCGGGCTGATCGAGTCGTACGGGGCCAGCATCTTCGGGGCGCAGTGGAAGGACGTGATCGCCTTCGTGGTCCTGGTGCTGGTCCTCCTGGTCCGGCCCACCGGCCTGCTCGGCGAGCAGCTGGCGAGGAGCAGGATATGAGGGTCCTCAAGCGATCGGCTGCCAGCCCGCCCGAGGGTCCGGCGGGGCCGGATCAGGCCGGCACCGACCGGGAGGGACGTCTCGAGCGGGCGCGCAGCCGGGTCGGCTCCGTCAAAGGCAGGCTCGCCCGTCGGCGGGCCGCAGCCGTCGCCTGGCGGGCGCGCCTCCCTGACCTCACCGGCCCCGTGGCCAGGGCTTGGCACCGCCTTCCCCGCTGGAGCCAGTGGTTGGTGCGCCTGGGGATCATCGTGCTGGCCGTGCTGGCTCCCGCTGACTGGGTGGGGCAGATCATGGCGCCGGCCAGCGACTGGAAGACCCTCCTCTTCTATCCGATCGGCATCTTCGTACTCCTTGCAGTGGGGCTCAACGTCGTCGTGGGCCAGGCCGGAATCCTCGATCTGGGATACGTGGCCTTCTTCGCCATCGGCGGGTACACGATGGCGCTGCTCGGCGTGAACGTCGGACTGGACTTCTGGATCATCCTGCCGACCGCGGTGGCGCTCTGCGCCGTCTCGGGGCTGGTCCTCGGCACCCCTGCCCTCCGTCTGCGGGGCGACTACCTGGCCATCGTGACGCTGGGGTTCGGTGAGATCATCCGCATCTCGGCCACCAACGCCAGCTGGACGGGGGGGCCACGGGGAATCGCTGGCATCCCGCACCCCCCCGACATCGGCAACCTCAACGCCTTCACCTACGGGGTGCTCGATCCCACCCCGTACTACTACCTCGTTCTCGCCCTCATCGTGGTCGTGATCTTCGTCGCCCGGCGCCTGGAGCGCAGCCGGGTCGGACGGGCGTGGGCCGCCATCCGGGAAGACGAGGACGCCGCTGCGCTCATGGGAGTCCCCACCTTCCGCTTCAAGCTGTGGGCCTTCGCCATCGGGGGGTCGATCGGCGGCGGCGCGGGAGTCATGTTCTCGGCCAAGAACATCGCCATCACGCCTGACAACTTCCCACTGCTGCTGTCGATCCTCGTGCTCTCGGCCGTCGTCCTCGGGGGCTCGGGCAACCTGCCGGGCGTCATACTGGGTGCGTTCCTCGTGGCGTGGCTGCCCGAGCGGTTCCGCGGTCTCGCCGACTACCGAGTCCTGATCTTCGGCGCCGCACTGGTGATCATGATGATCTTCCGGCCCGAGGGTCTGCTCCCATCACGGCGACGCCGGTCCAGCCTGAGGACAGGAACGGGCGCAGGGGCCGCCCCGACGGCCGTCGTCGAGCAGGAGGAGAAGACCTGACCGTGGGCCGCCTGCTGGAGCTCGCGGGGGTCACGGTCCGCTTCGGCGGGGTCGTCGCCGTCTCCGACCTCGACCTGCACGTCGACGAGGGAGAGATCTTCTCGCTGATCGGCCCCAACGGCGCCGGCAAGACGACGGTGTTCAACATCGTGACCGGCGTCTACGAAGCCGCCCAGGGATCGGTCACCCTCTCGGGCCGGTCGCTCCGGGGGCGCCGGCCGCATCAGGTCACACGCCTCGGCGTGGCCCGCACCTTCCAGAACCTCCGTTTGTTCGGGAACATGTCCGCCCTCGAGAACGTGATGGTCGGAGCCGACGCCCGCCACCGCACGGGCATCCCTGGCGCCATCCTGGGCCTGCCCACGCACCGGGCCGAGGAGACCTCGGGACGAGAGACGGCGAGGGAGCTCCTGGCGCTGGTCGGAATCGCGGAGCTGGCCGAGGACGCCGCCAGCAACCTGTCGTACGGCGACCAGCGGCGCCTGGAGATCGCCCGGGCCCTGGCCACCGAGCCGCGCCTGCTCCTGCTCGACGAGCCCACCGCCGGGATGAACCCGCCTGAGAAGTCCGCCCTCCAGGGCCTGGTGCGGTCCATTCGCGACCGGGGTGTGACGGTCCTGCTCATCGAGCACGACATGAGCGTCGTGATGACGATCAGCGACCGGGTGGCCGTGCTCGACTTCGGTCGCAAGATCGCCGAGGGCCAACCGGCTGACGTCCGGACTGACCCGGCGGTCATCACGGCCTATCTGGGGGCGCCCACCGATGCTGCTTGAGGTGGAGGATCTCCACGTCCACTACGGCAAGGTCGAGGCGCTCAAGGGCGTCTCGCTGGCCGTCGCCGAGGGCGAGATCGTCAGCCTCATCGGCGCCAACGGGGCGGGCAAGACCACCGTGCTGCGAACCATCTCCGGCCTCCGACGCGTCACCTCGGGCCGCATCCGGTTCAAGGACCGGGACATCACCCATCTGCCCGGGCACCGCAGGGTCGGTGCGGGGTTGTGCCAGGTGCCCGAGGGTCGCGGCATCTTTCCGGGCATGTCCGTGATGGAGAACCTCGAGATGGGCGCCTACGGGCGCTCTTCCAGAAGCCTCGCTGATGACTTCGAGCGGGCCTTCGCCCTTTTCCCGCTGCTCTCCGAACGGCGCAAGCAGCAGGGAGGCACCCTCTCGGGCGGCGAGCAGCAGATGCTGGCCATCGCCCGGGCGCTCATGGCCCGGCCCCAGCTGGTGATGATGGACGAGCCCTCGATGGGGCTGGCCCCGCTGATGGTCAACCAGATCTTCGACATCATCGCGGCCATCCACGAGCAGGGGACCACCGTGCTCCTGGTCGAGCAGAACGCAGCCCAGGCCCTGACCCGGGCGGACCGTGCGTACGTGCTCGAGACCGGGAAGGTGGCGAAGACGAGCGACGCGGCGACACTGTTGGCCGACGACTCGGTGCGAGCCGCCTATCTCGGCGTCGACTCCACGGGTTGACCGCCGGGGTTGATCACGACGGTCCCGAAGGTCTGGCGATTGCCGAGCAGGGTGAGGCCCTCCACCGCCCGGTCGAGAGGAAGCTCGGCGAACACCACGGGGGCGATCCGGCCTTCGCCGTGCAGTCGCATCAGCGCCTCGTGGCACTCGACAACGGCACCCGGATCGCGCTCGTTGTACGCACTCCAATTGAGCCCGACGACGGCGTAGTTCTTCACGAGCAGGTGGTTGGCGGGCACCTCGGGGATGTGCCCGCTGGCGAAGCCGATGACGAGCAGCCGACCCTCCCACGCCACGATCTTGCGCGAGCGGTCGAACGTGTCGCCACCCACGGGGTCGTAGACGACGTCGGCCCCGTGCCCTCCCGTGACGTCTCTCACGATCGGGACGAAGTCCTCCGCCGAGTAGTCGACGACGACCTCGGCGCCGAGCTGGCGGCACCGCTCGACCTTCTCGGCTCCACCGGCCGTGGCGATCACCCGCGCCCCGGCAGCCACGCCCAGCTCGACGGCGGCCGAGCCGACGCCACCAGCAGCGGCATGGACCAGGAGCCACTCGCCCGGGCGGAGAGCGACCCGGCGGTGGAGGGCGAACCAGGAGGTCTGGTAGGCGACGTGGATCGATGCCGCCTCCGCGTCGTCGAGGTCGTCCGGGATCGGATAGGTGGCCGTAGCCGGCGTGACGATCCGCTCGGCCAGGCCCCCACGAGGCAGGCGGGGCATGGCGATCACCCGCTGCCCGACGCTCCGGTCGCCGACGCCCTCCCCCACGGCGACGATCCGTCCGCTCGTCTCCAGCCCGGGCGTGAACGGCAGCGGAGGTCGCTGCTGGTACTGGCCCCGGCACAGGAGGATGTCGGCAAAATTGAGCCCGCAGCCGGCGATCTCCACGACCACATCACGGGGGCCGGGCGCCGGCTCCTCGACGTCCTCGAGCCGGAGCACCTCGGCAGGATCGCCGAGCTCGTGGACGGTCAGGGCCCGCATGGGCTCAGATGAGCTCGGCCATCGCCTCGGCCTGGGCGTCGACCGGACCGAAGATCGTGTCGAGGACGCGGGCTCGCTTCACGTACAGGTGGGCGTCGACCTCCCAGGTGAACCCCATCCCCCCGTGGACCTGGATGCAGGCCTTGCCGTTGGCGAGCGCTGCGTCCCCCGCCATGAGCTTGGCGCCGGCGATCGCCCGGTGGACGTCGCCGATGCCGGGATCGTCGAGGTGTGCGCCGGCGGCGTAGACCGCAGCCCTGGCCACCTCGGCCCGCACCAGCATGTCGGCCAGCAGGTGCTTGACGGCCTGGAACGACCCGATCGGCCGTTCGAACTGCCGGCGCTCCTTGGCGTACGACACCGCCGTGTCGACGACCGCTCCGGCCAGACCGACCAGGAGGGCGGACGTCAGGGCAGCTCCCTCCAGCCGCCACGCCGCTGCCGTATCGGGCCCGGCCACCTGCCGGCCACCAGGGAGCTCCTGCGCCACGTGGACGGGCGTCAACGGGTCCAGGGGGTGCTGCACCGGCTCGCCCGCCACCGCTGCCGAGTCGACCTCCCACACGCCGGCTTCGTCCAGCACCAGCAGGCGGTCCAGGGCCGCGAGGTGCTCGACCACCAGCGGCGTCCGCCGGCCCGGTGGGCCTCGCCGCTCGACGCCGCCGACGACGAGCTCCCCGGTGGCGGCGCCGTCGACGATCCCGGCTGCCAGGTGCGTCCAGACCAGCGGTCCGGGGACGAGGGCTCGACCGAGCTCTTCGAAGACGAGGACGGACTCACAGCTTCCCAGCCCGGCACCGCCGGCAGATTCGGGGAGATGCAACGAGAACACGCCAGCGTCAGCCAGACGACGCCACAGGTCCCGCTCCACGCCGCCGCGATCCTCCAGCGAACGAATGGTGGCCATCGGGAACGCGCCGGCGCACAGCTTGCGCACCACCTCCTGGAGCGCCTCCTGATCGTCGCTGAGCTCGAAGTCCACGTTCAGCGCTCCCGAGGCAGGCCCAGGACCCGCTCGCCGAGGATGTTGCGCTGGATCTGCGAGGTGCCGGCCGCGATCGACAGCGAGATGGCGTGGACCCACCCGTGCACCTGGTCGCCGCTGCGAGCCCCGCCGACGTCGTCGAACGAGAGCGACGCCCGGCCGAGGATGCGCAGGGCCAGATCGCCGAGGCGGTGGCGGACCTCGGAGTAGTGCAGCTTGAACACCGAGCCCCCCACACCGGGCACGCCCGTCCGGGACGCCTGGGTCACGTTCCGCTTCGTGAGCGACCAGAGGGCGTCGAGGTCCGCGGCCAGGTGGCCGAGCTCGCGCCTGATCCCGGCGTCGTCCCACGGGCGCGCCCCCTCTGTGCCCGTCGACCGGGCGATCTCGACGAGGCTCTCGAGCAGCTCCATCGTCTGCAGCAGCTCGCTCACCAGCGCCGTCCCCCGCTCGAAGCTGAAGGTGACCATGGCCACCCGCCACCCGTCGTTCTCGGCTCCGACGCGGTTGGCCACCGGTATGCGCACCTCGTCCAGGAACATCTCGCTGAACTCGGAGGACCCGTAGATGGTGCGCAGCGGCCGGACCTCGAGTCCGGAGCTGTCCATGGGCATGATCAGCCAGGAGATCCCCCGGTGCTTTGGCGCGTCGGGGTCGGTGCGGACCAGGAGCTCACAGAAATCGGCCACCTCGGCGTGCGAGGTCCAGATCTTCTGTCCCGACACGACGTAGTCGTCGCCGTCACGGACAGCTCTCGTGCGCAGGGCGGCGAGGTCCGACCCCGCTCCCGGCTCGGAGAAGCCCTGGCACCACACCTCGTCGCCGCGGAGGATCGGCGACAGGTACCGCGAACGTTGCTCGGAGGTGGCCTCGGCGATCAGCGTGGGGCCGGCGTGCAACAGCCCCACGAAGTTGACCCCGACGTAGGGTGCGTGGGCGCGCTCGGTCTCCTCCAGGAACACCAGTTGCTCGGCCGGCGATGCACCCCGGCCGCCCAGCTCCTTCGGCCAGCTGATGCCGGCGAACCCGGCCTCGAACAGCATCCGCTGCCACGCCGTGTCGTAGGCGCGGCGCCCCGGCCAGTCGTCTATCGCCGGCGGAGGGCCGACCGTGGGCAGGACCCGATCGAGCCACTCCCTGAGCTCGCCTCGGAACCGCTCCTCGCTCTCCGAGTAGCGCAGGTTCACCTATTCGAAGCCCGGAAAGGACAGTCCCGCGGTCATGCCGCCCTCGACGAGGAACTCGGAGCCGGTCGAGTACGAGGCCTCGTCCGACGCGAGAAAGGCGACGAGGCGGGCCACCTCCTCGGGCTGGCCGATGCGCCCGATGGGCTGGTGGCGGTAGGCGGCGTCCTTGTTCGCCTGGTCCACCTGGTCGAGCTGCAGCATCGGCGTGTCGATGCCACCGGGGTGCACCGAGTTCACCCGTATCCCGAAGCGCCCGAGCTCGAGAGCCGCGGACTTGGTCATGCCCCGGACGGCGAACTTGCTCGCCGTGTAGGCGCAGGCGCCCGCCATCCCTTCGAGGCCCTGGGTCGAGGAGATGTTGACGATCGCGCCCCCACCAGCGGCCTTGAGGGCCGGGATCGCTGCCTTCATGCCGAGAAAGCAGCCGAACTGGTTGACCTCGACGACGCGCCGGTACTCCTCGAACGAGGTCCGCTCGATGGAGCCGAAACGGAGGATCCCCGCGTTGTTGACGAGCACGTCGAGCCTTCCGAACCTCGACCTCGCCGCCTCGACGGCCGCATCCCAGTCGTCCTGACGGGTGACGTCGAGGTGCACGTAGGCGGCCGCGTCCCCTATCTCCACGGCCAGCTTCTCTCCCAGGTCGTCCAGGACGTCACCAACCACGACCTTGGCTCCCTCGGTGGCGAAGAGCCGGGCCTCCGCCTCACCCTGGCCCCGGGCCGCGCCCGAGATCAGCGCCACCTTACGGTCGAGTCTGCCCACGACAGTCGTTCCTCTCTCAGGCCAGCTTCGGCCGGCTCGGCATCCGGCCCTCACCGTCGCTCATTTCCTGACGCGGCGTCAATCGGGGCCCTGGTCGATCCCAGGCGCCGGGAGCGCCACCGATAAGGTCGGCGGCATGAGCGAGGGCCCTCTCGCCGACATCCGGGTCATCGACTGCTCGGGCCTCATCGCCGCGCCCGGTTGTGCGCGGTATCTGGCCGACTTCGGCGCCGACGTGATCAAGGTCGAGCGGCCCGACGGCGGCGACGCCGCCCGCGACCTGGGCTGGCGCGACACCAGGGACGGCGTCTCGCTGTGGTGGAAGCTCGAGGGACGGAACAAGCGATGCGTGACGCTCGACCTCAAGTCGGCGGAGGGACGCACGGCCATGCTGGGCCTGTGCGACGAGGCGCACGTGCTGGTCGAGAACTTCCGCCCCGGCACCCTCGAGCGGCTGGGCCTCGGGCCCGACGTGCTGCTCGGACGCAACCCCCACCTGGTCATCACCCGCATCACCGGCTTCGGCCAGGACGGCCCCTACGCCGGCCGTCCCGGCTTCGCGACCCTGGCCGAGGCCATGTCGGGCTTCGCCGCCATCAACGGCGAGCCGGACGGGGCGCCCCTGCTCCCGCCCGTCGCTCTCACCGACGAGGTGACGGCGCTGGTCGGCGCCTTCGCCACCATGGTCGCCCTGCACTCCGGGGTCGGTCAGGTGGTCGACGCCAGCCTCCTCGAGTCCATGCTCCAGGTCATGGGTCCCCTCCCCGCGGCCTACGGCGTGCTCGGCTACGAGCAGCCCCGCCTGGGGTCCGGTATCCCCTACAGCGTCCCGCGGAGCACCTACCGCTGCGCCGACGGACGATGGGTGGCCATCTCGACGTCCTCGGAGCCCGTCGCCCGGCGGTTGTTGGGGCTGGTCGGGCTGGGTGACGACGATCGCCTCCGCACCAACATCGGGCGGGCGGCGCACCGCGAGGAAGTCGACCGGGCGGTGGCGGACTGGATCGGCGCCCGGACCACACCGGACGCGCTCGGAACCCTGACCGCGGCCGATGTCGCCGTGGCGCCGGTCATGGGCATGGCAGACATCCTCGGCGATCCGCACGTGACGGCACGCCGCGCCGTGTGCGACGTGGACGGCACCCCGATGCAGGGTGTCGTGGCCCGCCTCTCGGCCACGCCCGGGCACCTCCGCTGGTCGGGGCGCCCCCTCGGCGCCGACAACGAGGAGGTGCTGGGAAGACCCGGGGGGTCCGAGGCCGGGCTCTAGACCTCGAGGAAGCGCCGCACGCCCAGGGCCGAGCCGCCGGCCCCCACGACGATGCCCATCAGCAGCACGGCGAGCTCGGTGAGGAACAGGTCGTGGCCGGACACGACGATCGACTGGAACAGCGTCACGTCGTAGTGCTGTACCGAGTACCGCAGTAGGAAGCTGACGACGGCCACGACACACACGGCCACGAACGCCCCGCCCAGCCCCTGGATCACGCCCTCGAGCATGTACGGCACCCGGATGAACCAGTTGGTGGCGCCGACGAGCTTCATGACTGCCACCTCCCGGCGCCGGGCGAAGATCGCCATCCGGATGGCGTTGAGTATGAGCACGGCGGCGGCCGCGAGCAGTACGACCGCCACGCTCAGGAGGACCGCCTGGGCGATCCCGGTCACCCTGAGCAGGGTGTCGACGGATTGCTTGGCGTAGACGACGTTCCTCACGCCGGCGAAGGGCTTCAAGGTCGACCCGACCTGTTGGACGTGGTTGGCATCGCGTGCCACGACCCGGAACGACGGTGGCAGGTCGGCGGGCGCAGCGCTCTGGACCAGGTCCGGTTGGTTGGCGAACATCGTGCGGAACTCCTTGTAGGAGCACGCCTGGTCGCAGAACGTCGTCCGCTTGACCAGCTGCATGGAGCCCAACTTGTCCCCTACCGCGCGCGTCTGGTCGGGGGGAGCCTGTGGCTGCATGAACACGGCGAGCTGGACGCCGCCCTTCCACCTCGTGGTGGCGGTGGAAACACCTTGCTTGAGGAGCAACGCCGCGCCGACCAGCGAGAGCGAGACTGCGACGGTCAGCACCGCGGCCACGGTCATCAACCGGTTGCGCCACAGGTTGGTGCCCGTCTCGCGTGCGACGTAGTCGAGGGAGAGGGCCACTCAGCGCAACCCTTCGACCCCGGCCGAGGTGGGCTCGACGGAAGCGGCGACGGCGTCGGGAACGTCGTACGGCGCGACGGGAGCGTCGTACGCCCCCTCGTCCTCGTCACGGACGACGACGCCGTTGTCGAGCTCGATCACCCGGCGGCGCATCGTGTTCACGATGGCGTCGTTGTGCGTGGCCATGAGCACCGTCGTGCCGGTCCGGCTGATCCGGTCGAGCAGCCTGGTGACCTCGGCCGAGGTGCCCGGGTCGATGTTGCCGGTGGGCTCGTCGGCGAGGAGGATGAGCGGTCGGTTGACGAACGCGCGGGCGATCGCCACCCGCTGCTGCTCACCGCCCGACAGCTCGCTGGGCAGGCAGTCCCACTTCTCCCGCAGACCCACCAGGTCGAGGGCCTGCGGAACCTGGGCGGTCACCATCGACTTGGGCCGCCCGATCACCTCCAGGGCGAAGGCCACGTTGGCGAACACGGACTTGTTCGGCAGCAACCGGAAGTCCTGGAAGACGCAGCCGATGTTGCGCCTCAGGTAGGGCACCTTCCAGTGCCTGAGGCGGCAGATGTTCCAGCCGGCAACCCAGATCTGGCCTCGGTCGGGGGTCTCCTCGCGCAGTATCAGGCGGATGAACGTCGACTTGCCGGCCCCCGAAGGACCGACGAGGAAGACGAACTCACCCCGACCGATCTCGACGGAGCAGTCGCGCAGTGCGGGGACCGTGCCCTTGTAGGTCTTGGTGACGTTGTCCAGTCGGATCATTGGTATCCACGGAGCAGCGCCCTCCTGCCGAGCGAACGTCGGCCCACTGTCGGACGGCGACAGTACCACCCCCGGAGGGGCGCTTCGCCAATCGGGCTAGCCCTCCTGGGCCCGCCGCCAGCGGAGGTACGACTCCATGAACCGGTCGAGGTCGCCGTCCAGCACGGCGTCGACGTTCCCCGTCTCCTCGTTGGTCCGCAGGTCCTTCACCAGCTGGTACGGCGCCAGGACGTAGGAGCGGATCTGGTTGCCCCAGGCCACATCGGTCTGCGGTCCCGAGATGGCGTCGAGCTCGGCGCGGCGTTCCTCCCGCTGTCGCTCGGCGAGCTTGGCCCCGAGGATCTGGAGGGCCTTGGCCTTATTCTGGTGCTGGCTGCGCTCGTTCTGCACCGAGACCACGATTCCCGTGGGGAGGTGGGTGACGCGCACGGCCGAGTCGGTCACGTTGACGTGCTGACCGCCGGCACCAGAGGATCGGTAGGTGTCGATCCGGAGGTCTTTCTCGTCGACATCGACCTCCGCCGACACGTCGTCCAGGAACGGCGCCGCGTCCAGCGACGCGAAGCTGGTCTGTCGCCGCTTCTGGGCGTCGAACGGTGACATGCGTACCAGGCGGTGCACGCCGCGCTCGGCGGCCAGCAAGCCGTAGGCGTACCGGCCTCGCACGATGAACGTGGCGGAGAGGATGCCCGCCTCCTGACCCGGTGACGCCTCGTCGATCTCGACCGAGAAGCCCCGGCGCTCGGCCCAGCGCAGATACATCCGCAGCATCGTCTCGGCCCAGTCCTGGGCGTCGGTGCCGCCGGCTCCGGCGTGGATCTCGGCCACCGCGTCCCGGTCGTCGTGGTCACCGGAGAAGAGCGAGCGCAGCTCGAGGGAATCGAGCTGGCGTCCGAGGTCGGCCACCGCTTCGGCCAGCTCCGACTCCACGGACTCGTCGGCTTCCTCGAGGGCCAGCTGGTAGAGCGTCTCTGCATCGGCCAAACGGGCCTCGAGCCCGGTCAGCAGCTCGACGTCACCGCCGACCCGGCCGTACGCCGTGGTGGTGGTGCGCGCCGCGTCCGGGTCGTCCCAGAGGTCGGGACGACCCACGTCCGCCTCGAGCGCGCGCAGGCGGGCCTGGAGCCCAGAGAGATCGAGGTAGGTCTTGGCCTCCTCGAGCCGCTTGCGCAGCGTGGCCAGGTCGTCAGCGAAGTCGCGCACCGGCTACTCCGACCCACCGGATGCGAGGCTCCGGCTTCAGCGGCCGTGGCACAGCTTGTACTTCTTGTTGCTCCCACACCAGCAGGGGTCGTTGCGTCCGATCTTGTCGCGGTCGGACTTGACGGTGGGAGCCTGGGCGAGGCCCTCGGGCGCCGCCGCTCCGGCTGCGGCAGGCTCAGGAGCCCCCGCCGCACCGTGATCCGTCATCTGGGCCAGCGTCGCCTGGGCCTGCTCCTGGGCCTGCTCCTGGGCCAGCTGGGCCTGCTGGGCCGCCAGCGCGATGCTCGCCGGCCCCTGGACCGGGTCGTCGGCGGCCAGGTAGCTGGCCTGGCCCAGATCCGGCTCGGACGCCGGCTCGGTCAGGACCTCGACGTGCAGCACGTAGCGCAGGTAGTCGTCGTCGACGGCGTCCATGAGCTGGCCGAACATGTTGAAACCCTCGCGCTGCCAGGCCACCAGCGGGTCCTGCTGGCCCATGGCCCGCAGGTTGATGCCCTCACGCAGGTAGTCCATCTCGGCTAGGTGCTCGCGCCAACGCTGATCGATGATCTGGAGCATGATCTCGCGCTCGAGGGAGCGGGCCACGTCGGGCCCTCCCGGGATGGACGTCTCCCGCTCCGCGTAGTAGTCGACGGCCTCGGCGCGGAGGCTCTCGTACAGCTGGTCGGACGACTCGGCCTGCCTGAGGTCGGCCTCGGTGAACTTGGTCGGGTAGTACTGGCCGACCTCGGCGATCAGCGCGGTGAGATCCCAGTCCTCCGCGTACCCCTCGCAGGTCGCGGACACGACCTGGTCCAGTGCCTCGTCCAGCAGCTCCTCGGTCCGCTCCCGCAGGTCCTCGCCGTCCAGCACCTGCATGCGGCGCTGGTAGATGACCTTGCGCTGCTCGTTCATGACCTCGTCGTACTTGAGGACGTCCTTGCGGATCTCGGCGTTGCGCGCCTCCACCGTGTTCTGCGCCCGCTCGATGGCGCGGGTGACCATCTTCGCCTCGATGGGAACGTCCTCGGGGAGGGCCTTGCCCATCACCCAGTTCATGGCGCCGGTCGCGAACAGCCGCATGAGCTCGTCCTCGAGGGACAGGAAGAACCGGCTCTCGCCCGGATCGCCCTGACGGCCGGACCGTCCGCGCAGCTGGTTGTCGATGCGGCGGCTCTCGTGGCGCTCGCTGCCGAGCACGTACACGCCCCCAAGGGCGCGGACCTTGTCGCCCTCGGCCCGGCACTCGGCCTCCAACTTCGGTCGCAGTTCCGCCCACAGCGCACGCCCTTCGTCGCTGGTGGGGTCGAGGCCCTGGGCCAGAACCTCCTGGGTCGCCAACCCGTCGGGGTTGCCTCCCAGGAGGATGTCGACGCCACGTCCGGCCATGTTCGTCGCCACCGTGATGGCATGAAGGCGACCGGCCTGGGCGACGATCTGGGCTTCCCGGGCGTGCTGCTTGGCGTTCAGCACGTTGTGCGGGATGCCCCGGATGTCGAGGAGCCTCGACAGCACCTCGGACTTGGCAACCGATGCCGTGCCCACGAGCACGGGTTGACCACGTTCGTACCGCTCGATCAAGTCGTCGACGACGGCGTCGAACTTGGCCTGCTCGCTCTTGTAGACCAGGTCGGGGTGGTCAGCACGGATCATGGGTAGGTTGGTCGGGATCGGCACGACCGGCAGGTCGTAGGTGTTGGCGAAATCCGACGCCTCGGTCTCCGCCGTGCCCGTCATGCCGGCCAGCTTGTCGTAGAGGCGGAAGTAGTTCTGGAGGGTCACCGTCGCCCAGGTGTGGTTCTCCTCCTTGATGCGGACGCGCTCCTTGGCCTCGACGGCCTGGTGGAGGCCGTCGGACCAACGCCGGCCCTCGAGGATCCGCCCGGTGAACTCGTCGACGATCTTCACCTCGCCGCCGGCGACGATGTAGTCCTTGTCCCGGTGGTACAGCTCCTTGGCCCGGAGGGCCTGCTGGAGCTGGTGCACGTAGTTGACCGACACCAGGTCGTAGAGGTTGCCCACGCCCAGCTGCCCCTCGACCTTCTCGATGCCCTCCTCGGTCGGGAAGACCGTCCGCTTCTCCTCGTCGACCTCGTAGTCGACCTCACGCTTGAGCGTGCGCACGACGCCGGCGAACTGGTAGTAGAGCCGGGCGGACTCGGCTGCGGGGCCACTGATGATCAGCGGGGTGCGGGCCTCGTCGATGAGGATCGAGTCGACCTCGTCGACGATGGCGTACACGTGACCCCGCTGCACCATGGCGTCGCGTGACCGGGCCATGTTGTCGCGCAGGTAGTCGAACCCGAACTCGGTGTTGGTGCCGTAGGTCACGTCCGCGGCGTAGGCCGCCCGCTTGGCCTCGGCGTCCTCGACCGTCGGAACGACCAGCCCGACGTCGAGGCCCAGCCAGCGGTGGATCTGTCCCATCCACTCCGCGTCGCGGGCAGCCAGGTAGTCGTTGACGGTGACGACGTGCACGCCCTTGCCGGTGAGGCCGTTGAGGTAGACGGGCAGGGTCGACACCAGCGTCTTGCCCTCGCCCGTCTTCATCTCGGCGATCCAGCCGAAGTGGAGGGCGGCGCCACCCATCAGCTGCACGTCGTAGTGGCGCTGGCCGATCACCCGGCCGGCCGCCTCCCGCACGACCGCGAACGCCTCGATCAGCATGTCGTTCATGGCCTCGTCGACCGAGCCGCCGTCGGCCTGGGCGTTGGCCAGCCGGTCGCGGAACTCGGTCGTCTTGGCCCGCAGGCCGTCATCGCTGAGGGCGCGCAGCTCGGGTTCGAGGGCGTTGATGTCGGGCACGATCGACTGGAGCGCCCGAACCTTCTTGCCTTCGCCCGCCCGCAGGATCTTGCTGAAGACACTCATGACGAGTGGCAAGTCTACCGGCGGGGGGTTGAAGCAGACTGCGCTCGATGATTCGCTCCGGTCCATCCTGGACCTCCGCGAAAATTGGCTCCGCCGACCGGCGAAGCCGGATCCGCTCCGCTCTGGCATCGTCTCCCCGCCAAAGAGGCGGCCATCCATGGCCGCGCATCGAGACGGGCGGCACGCGGTGGCTGGCGGGAGTCGTCGTCATGGTTGGCATCGCCCTGTGGATGACTCGGGGCGCGTGGGGCGGGCGGCCGCCGGCCGGGGACGACGTCATGGCCCACATCACCCGGGCCGACTTCGGGCTCGGCCACCTGTTCTTCCACGGGCGGCTCGACGGCTGGTTCCCCCGCTTCATGCTGGGCCACCGTGAGTTCCTCTTCTACGGGCAGGGGTTCACGGCACTGCTGGGCCTGCTGCGCGTCGCGACCTTGGGCGGGCTGTCGAACACCGGCGCCATGAAGGTCGCCGCGGTCGGGTCGTTCGTGCTGTTCGGGCCGGCCGCCGCCTTCCTGGCCCGCTCGCTGGGCCTGTCGAGGCTGGCCTCGGTGGTGGCCGGGATTCTGGCCCTGGCCGTCAACAACGTCTACGGCGTCGGACTGGCCGCGGTGTTCGTGATCGGACTGGTGCCCCAGCAGGTCGCCGCGTTGGCCGCCTGCGTCGCACTGGGGTCGGCGGTGCGCACCCTCACCGACACCGACACCGACACCGACGCCGAGTCCGAGCCCGGCCGCCGGGCCCGCCTGAGGTGGCCGGCGCTGTGTGCGGTCTCGTTCGCCGCCATCGTCGTCACCCACGTCATCACCATCTTCATCATCGGGTTCTTCGGGGTGATCACCGTGGCCGCCCTGCTGGTCGACCGCCGACCGCCGGCCCGAGCGTGGCTCCGCCTCGGTCTGGCCGCACTGGCATCGCTCGGTCTGGCCGCGTTCTGGGCGGTGCCCTTCCTGGTCCACCGGGACCTGCACGGCCCCGTCACGACCTGGGCGACCCCGGCCATCGGGCGGCGCCTGCACGACATCCTGGCCGGCAACATCCTCTTCGGGCCCGGCATCGGCTGGCTGGCGGTTGCCGGCCTGGTCATCGCCGCCGTCATGGTCGTGCGCCGGCAACCCTTCGCCCTCGCCTTCCTCATTGCGCCCGCTGCATTCCTGGTGTTGTCCCACAACGTCATCCACTGGTGGCCGGACAACGAGATCGCAGTGCAGCTGGCCAACCGGGGACTCGGGTTCGCGGGCCTGTTCGCCCTCTTCCCGGTCGCCTACGGCGTGGGTTGGTTGTGCGAACGGCTCCCCCGGATCGGCGCCCTCGTCGCGCTGGCCGGCGCCGCCCTCGTCGTCCTCGTGCTGCCCGGATGGAACCGGACGGGCGCCGAACTCGCCCACCAGCAGGCCCCACCAGTGCCCCAGATGCGGGAAGCGGCGGCGCAACTGGCCAAAGTGGTGCCGCCCGGCGCCCGGTTCGCCACCCAACGCCGGTTCCCCGAGGAGATCACCGACACCGGCGTGTCGCACCCCGACTTCTGGCTGGCCCAGCAGTCCGGCCGCGACACCCTCAACGCCTTCAACGCCGAGTCGTCGTCAGTCCACGACCTGGTCTTCGCCCCCGAGGCCATCGGGAATCAGGCGCCCGACGTCACCGCCGACACCCTGGCCCCGCTCGGCGTCACCCACGTGGTCACCGTCGATCCCCTGACCGCGGCCCGGCTGGCCGCATCCCCCCGCTTCTCGATGGTCTGGCAGTCGCCGCCGTTGGCCGTGTTCGCTCTCATGCCGGCCGACGGGCAGCCGCCGCCGGCCTCGCTGTTGGCCACCTCCGGCCCGGCGTCGGCCTCGCTTCGCGACCCGGGACCCGACCACATCGTGATCGACGCCACCGCCCGGGAGGCGACGACCGCCACCGCCGCAGTGGCCTGGTCACCGCAGTGGCACCTGCGCATCGACGGCCGGCCCGCTCCCCTGGGCCGCGACAAACACAACCTGCTGCAGTTCGCGCTGCCGGCCGGGGCGCACACCGTCGCCCTCTCCTATCGGTCCGACCTGGCCGACAAG
>VAWP01000125.1:4117-14558 GCA_005888295.1 Actinomycetota bacterium | reverse complement strand
AGGACCAGGCCGAGCGAGACGGCGACGTGGATGGCGACTAGCCCGAGTGTGAGCACCCAGCCGGCCTCCTTCCCTCGCCGTCGCTGGCCTCCACGAAGCTAGCAGCCGGGCCCACGACGACGGACCCCGCTACGCCCGTGGGACGCTCTGCACGATCTTGGCGAACGAGTCGGGATCCAGGCTCGCCCCACCCACGAGGGCACCGTCGATGTCGGCCTGGGCCAGCAGATCGGGTGCGTTGGCGGGTGTGCACGATCCTCCGTACTGCACCCGCAGGGACCCCGCCACTTCCTTCCCGGCCTGGTCGGCGACTGTGCTCCTGATCGTGCTGCACATGACCTGGGCGTCATCGGGAGTGGCGGTGCGGCCCGTGCCGATGGCCCAGATGGGCTCGTAGGCGATCACGAGCTGGCCCACCTGATGGGCCGTGAGCGGCCGCGCCGGCGGTACCTGTCCCCCATCCCCGTCGTCCGCCGACGTGCCGGTGAACGCCGCCTGGAGCTGCGAGGTCACCGTGGCCTCGGCCATCGCCTCCTCTCGCTGCTCCAACGTCTCCCCGACAGCCAGGATCGGCGTCATGCCGTGGGCGAGCACGGCGCGCAGCTTGGCCGCCACGACGGTGTCGGTCTCCCCAAAGAGCTGGCGCCGTTCCGAGTGCCCCACGATCACGTAGGCGACGTTGAGCTTGGCCAGCATGACGGGACTGACCTCTCCGGTGTACGCGCCCGATTCGGCCCAGTGGCAGCTCTGGGCCCCGAGAGCGATGGGTATGTCGTCCGACTCGAGAACCGTCTGGACCGAACGGAGATCGGTGAACGGCGGGTGCACCGAGACGTCCACCGCCTTGTGGTCGTCCGGGGACAGACGGTAGGCCAGCTTCTGCACGGCCTGGATGGCCTCGAAGTGGTTGAGGTTCATCTTCCAGTTGCCGCTGATCAGCGGTCGTCGTTTGCTCATGATCCTCTCCCCGGCGCGTTGGGCGCCGCCCGAAGGGCGGCCAGCCCCGGCAGGTCGCCGCGCTCGAGCAGCTCGAGGGCCGCTCCCCCGCCGGTCGACAGGTGATCGACCCGATCGGCGAGGCCGAGGTGGGCGAGCGCGCTGGCGCTGTCTCCACCGCCGACGACGGTGTACCCCCGGCACCCGGCCACCGCCTCGGCCACGGCGCGGGTACCGGCCGCGAACCGGTCGTCCTCGGCGACGCCCATCGGGCCGTTCCACAACACGGTGCCGGCGGGACGGATCTCGTCGGCGAACTCCGCCGCCGTCCCCGGACCGATGTCCACGCCCTTCCACCCGGCCGGGATGGTGCGCCCGACGGTGCGCGTCTTGCCGCTACCGCCCCTTCCGCTCGCGATGGTGCCGCCCGGGGCCAGGGCGACCACGTCGGTGGGCACGACGACCCGGCGGCCCGAGTCGAGCAGCTGGCGGCAGGCGTCCTCCTGGTCGGGCTCGACCAGCGAGTCACCGATGTCGTGGCCCAGGGCGGCGAGGAACGTGAAGCACATCCCCCCGCCCACCAACAGCACGTCGGCCCGCTCCAGGAGGGACTGGAGGAGGCCCAGCTTGTCGCTCACCTTGGCCCCGCCGAGCACTGCCACGAAGGGCCGGGCGGGATGGTCCAGCAGGCCTCCGAGCGCCTCGACCTCGCGCTCCAGCAGCCGCCCGGCTGCGCTGGGCAGCTTGGCCGGAGGGCCGACGATCGAGGCGTGGGCCCGATGGGCCGAGCCGAAGGCGTCGTCCACGTAGAGGTCCTGGCCCTCGATCAGCCGGGCGACGAAGCCGGGGTCGTTGGCCTCCTCCCCCGGGTCGAAGCGCAGGTTCTCCATGAGCTCGACGCCCGGTGCCAGCTCGGCCAGGCGCTGGCGTACCGGCTCCATGGCGAAGCGGGGATCGGGCTCGCCGCGGGGGCGCCCGAGGTGGCTGCATGCCGTCACCTTCGCCCCGTGGTCGACGAGCCACTCGATCGTCGGTAGGGCGGCGCGGACGCGAAAGTCGTCGTCGACCTCAGTCGCCCCGCCCGCTGACGACCGCAAGGGGACATTGAGGTCGGCTCTCAGCAGCACCCGTCTGCCGGCCGGATCGGGAAGGTCCTCCAGCCGTGGTAGCCGGAGAAGCGATGCGTCAGCGACCGGACCCTCCGACCACCAGGGCCAGGTCGACCAGGCGGTTCGAGTAGCCCCACTCGTTGTCGTACCAGCCGAGCGCCTTGACCAGGGTCGACCCGTCGCCTGCGCTGGTCACCATGGTGAGGCCCGAATCGAAGACGCACGAGGCCGGTGAGCCGACCACGTCCGACGACACGATGGGGTCCTCGGTGTACACGAGCACGCTCGACAGCGGACCCGAGGAGGCGGCCTCGCGGTAGGCGGTGTTGACCTCCTCGACGCTGGCCTCGGCCTCGATGATCGCCGTGAAGTCGGTGATCGAGCCGTCCTGCACCGGCACGCGCAGGGCCGTGCCGTCGAGACGACCTTGCATGGCCTGGAGGACGAGCCCCGTCGACCGGGCCGCGCCCGTGGACGCCGGGATGATGTTGACCGCTGCCGCCCGGGCCCGGCGGAGATCCTTGTGGGCGAGATCGAGGAGGTTCTGGTCGTTGGTGTACGCGTGCACCGTCGTCATCAGCCCGCTGCGAACGCCGAAGGCGTCATCGAGCACTTTGACCATGGGCACGAAGCAGTTGGTCGTGCACGAGGCGTTGGAGACCACGGTGTGCTGGGCGGGATCGAAGGTCTGGTCGTTCACACCCATGATGAAGGTCGCGTCGACGTTGGTCGCAGGCGCCGAGATGATCACCCGCCGCGCTCCCCCGTCGATGTGGGCGGCGGCCTTGTTCCCGTCGGTAAAGATGCCCGTGCTCTCGATCACGACCTCGACGCCCAGCTCCGACCACGGGAGCGCCTTGGGGTCGCGCTCGGCGAACACCTTGATCTCGTCGGAGCCGACCCTGATGGCACCGTCGGTGGCCTGCACCCCCTCCAATCGCCCCAGGGTGGAGTCGAAGGCGAGGAGGTGGGCATTCGTCTCGGGCGGGATGAGATCGTTGATGGCGACGACGCGCAGGTCGGCCTCGGACGCGCGCGCGGCCCGCAGGAAGTTGCGCCCGATCCGACCGAACCCGTTGATGCCAACCCGTACGGACATGTGCCGTCCTCCTCTGTATGCGCCCCTATCCGACCAGATCGACAAGGGCGGCTGCCAGTCTCCCCGAATCGTGGGCCAGCCCGTTCGGGCGCGCCAGCGGGGCGTCGACCCAGGGCCGGCCAGGCGCCCCGAGGGGCAGCCTGGCCGTGTCGCACACCACGACGTCCACCTCGACGCCGTGGCCCTCCAGCGCCGCCAGGTGGGCGGCCACGTCGTAGCCCTCCGTCTCGGGCACCTGGGGCCGGAGGTTGCAGACATGGACCTTGCGGCCCCTCGCCGCCGCCAGCGCCTCCCGCAGGCTCGGGACGGCGACGACGGCCAGGACGCTCGTGTAGAGGGACCCCGGGCCGAGGACGATCTGGTCCGCCCGGGCCAGCGCCTCGAGGGCGGCGGCGGGTGGCTCCGCGTCGACCGGCACGAGCGAGACCCGGGCGATCCGCCCCGCCTGGCCCACCGCCACCTGGCCCTGGACGGCCCCGCCGGCGGCGTCGGCCTTGAGCACCACGGGGACGGTCGTGGCCGGCAGCACGGTGCCACCGGCCTGCAGGCGGCCAGGCCGGCGATGACCAGGTTGCCGAGGGCGTGGCCCTCCAGCTCCCCGGCGTCGAAGCGGTGCTCGAAGGCCGTGGACCAGACCGAGCGGGCGCTCAGGGCGACAAGGCACTTGCGGAGGTCTCCCGGAGGCGGGACCCCGAATATCTCCCGCAACCGACCACTCGAGCCGCCGTCGTCGGCCACCGAGACGATGGCCGTGACGTCTCCGCCGTACTGGCGCACGGCTCGCAGGGTCGCAGCCAGTCCGTGGCCGCCGCCGAGGGCCACCACCCGCGGTCCTCGGCTCACCGGTGCACGTCCCGATGGTGCAGGGTGGGCTCGAAGCCCCGGGCCGCGATCCTCTCCGCCAGCTCCTCGGCCAGCACGACCGAGCGGTGCTGGCCTCCGGTGCAACCGATGGCGACGGTGAGGTACGACTTCCCCTCCTTCACGTAGGCCGGCAGCAGGAGGCTGAACAGGTCGTCGAGCTTGTCCAGGAAGGGGGACGTCTCGCACTGGCTCATGACGTAGCGCCGCACTGGTGGGTCGAGGCCCGTCAGCGGCCGCAGCTCCTCGACCCAGTGGGGATTGGGCAGGAACCGGCAGTCGAAGACCAGGTCGGCGTCGAGCGGCACGCCGTGCTTGTAGCCGAACGACACAACGGTGACCTGGAGACTGGCGGCCCCGCAGCTGGTGGACATTGAGGTCGCTCGTGTCCACGACGACGTCGGCCTGAGCGACGATCGGGTCGAGCATGCGGCGCTCCTGGCTGATGGAGCCGATCACGCCCTCGGCCGCCAGCGGGTGGCGTCGCCGGGTCCCCTCGAAGCGGCGCACGAGGACGTCGTCGGAGGCGTCGAGGAACAGCATCCTGACCCTGGCCCCCGTCGACCGCAGCGCCTTCAGAGCGGGCTCGACGTCGTCGAGGTACCCGCTGCCGCCCCGGCCGACGACGAGCGCGACCTTCTCGGTCTCGGAGCCGGGCACGCTGACCAGCTCGGCGACCTTGGTGATCAGGGCGGGCGGCATGTTGTCGATGACGAACCACCCGAGGTCCTCGAAGGTGGCGGCCGCCGTCGACCGGCCGGCGCCCGAGAGCCCGGTGATGATGAGGTAGTCGCTCATAGGGGCTCCCCCATTGTCACACCGTCTGCTTGTGGGCGAGCAGGAACAGGAGCCGGGGGATGGTCTCGGCGCCCGTGTACTCCTCGGCCCGAGCCAGGAAGCCCGGCGGCGGGGCCGGCTCCTCCATGCGCGTCACCAGCATGTGCTGGTCGACCAGCAGGTTCACGTACCGCGACAGGGGCCGGTGCACGAACGGCACGAACACGCCCTTGTCGACCTCCTCCACCGAGCTGTCCTCGACGAGGTACGGCCCGATCCGCCAGTACTGCTCGCCGAGGATGTGGTCGTCGATCCAACCGCTGCCGGGCGCCTGGAGCAGCGGGTGGTTCATGATCAGGAGGAAGCGGCCGCCCGGGCGCAGGACCCGACCGACCTCCGCCACAGCCTCCTCGAGCTCGGGTAGGTGCTCGAGGACGAGGCAGGCGATCACCGCGTCGAACGACAGCGAGGCGAACGGCAGGTTCGCCGCCGTCCCTCGCGCGTAGTCAGGCCCGCCCCCGCGACGTCGGGCCTCCGCCAGCTGCGACCAGGTCGGGTCCAGACCGACCGCGGCCCGCGGCCCGGCAGCCAGCCTGGCGATCTGCCCTTCTCCCGTGCCGACGTCGAGGACACGCCCGGACCTGGGAAGGTGCTGGGAGACGAGCGGGAAGATCTGCTCGACGTACTCGGCGTCGACCCCGCCGGTGAACGTCGCCTGCCACCAGCGGGCGCTCTTTTCCCACAGATCGCTGTCGCCTGCGCTCACGACGTGGCCGCGGGCGTGTCGCGCCGATGGTCCGAGCCTGTCGGGCGGGTCAGCTTGTCGTGCACGGCTCGGGCCACGTTGTCGGGGAGCCAGGGCAGGGCCAGCAGGGTGTCGAGCGGCGCCGTCTGGACCGCTCGCACGCCACCCAGCTCCCGGACCAGGCGGCGCTTCCGGGTCGGTCCCAGACCGGGGATGTCGTCGAGCACACTCCGCGTCATCCGCCGGCCCCGGAGGTTGCGGTGGTAGGTGACAGCGAAGCGATGTGCCTCGTCGCGGATGCGCTGCAGGAGGTAGAGGGCCTCGGACTGGCGGGGAATGCGGACGGGATCCGCCTGCCCGGGGACGAACACTTCCTCGAACTGCTTGGCCAGGGCCGCCACCGGGATCTCGTCGTCGAGCCCCAGCCGCTCGAGGACCCGGGTGCCCACGTTGAGTTGACCTCGGCCACCGTCGAGAAGGAGGAGCTGGGGCGGATAGGCGAACTTGCGCCGACGGGCCCGCTCCCCGAGCGGCTCCTCGCGCTCGGCCAACATGGCGGTCAGCCGGCGGGTGAGAACCTCCTCCATCGCGGCGTAGTCGTCGTTGCCGTCGACCGAGCCGACCTTGAACCGGCGGTAGTCGCTCGTCTTGGGGATCCCGTCCTCCATGACGACCATCGAGCCCACGTAGTCGCTGCCCTGAATGTGGCTCATGTCGAAGCACTCGATGCGCAGCGGTGCCTCGGGCAGATCGAGCGCCTCCTGGAGGGCGTTCAGGGCTCGGGCCCGGCTGTTGTGGTCGGCTGCCCGCCGCAGCCTATGGCGAGTGAACTCCTCGCCCGCGTTGCGGGTCACCGTGTCGTGGAGCGCCCGCTTGTCGCCGCGCTGCGGGACACGCACCCCGACCTTGGAGCCTCGCAGCGACGACAACCACTCCTCGTGGACGGCGAGATCCTCGGGCTCGTCGGGCACGAGCACCTCTCGCGGGATGTCCATGATCGCCTCGGCGTAGATCTGCTCGACCACGTGCCCCAGGAGCTGGGGCCGATCGAGATCCTCGACCTTGTCGACGACGAAACCCTTTCGTCCCACCACCCGACCGCGTCGGACGTGGAAGACCTGGACGGCCGCCTCCAGCTCGTCCTCTGCCACGCCGATGACGTCGAGGTTCTCGGGTCGCTCGGTCACCATCTGCTGCTTCTCGATGGCCTTGCGCACCGACGTCAGACGGTCCCGGAGCCGGGCGGCCCGCTCGAACTCGAGGCCCTCGGCGGCCTCGGTCATCTGGTGTTCGAGCCGCCGCACGATGGTGTCCGTGTCGCCGGCCAGAAAGTCGACCAGCTCACCGACGAGGCGGTCGTACTCGGCCTTGTCGATCTCGCCGACGCACGGACCGGTGCACTTCTCGATGTGGTACATGAGGCAGGGACGGCCGAGACGCTGGTGGTGAGCGAGCTTGTTGTCGGAGCACGTCCTGACCGGGAACGATCGCAGCAGGAGATCGAGCGTCTCGCGGATGGCGTAGGCGTGGGCGTACGGTCCGAAGTACCGGACACCCTTGCGCTTGCGGCCTCGCATCACCATCGGCCTCGGCCACTCGTCGTCGAGCGTCACGGCGAGGAAGGGGTAGCTCTTGTCGTCGCGGAGGCGGATGTTGAATCGCGGACGGTGGGCCTTGATGAGGTTGTACTCCAGCATCAGGGCCTCGACGTCGTTGCGGACCTGGATCCACTCGATGGTGTCGGCGCTCGCCACCATCTGTGCCGTTCGCGGCGGCAGGTGGTAGGGGTCCTGGAAGTAGCTGGCGAGCCGATGGCGAATCGAGTGGGCCTTGCCTACGTAGATGACCCGACCCTCGGCGTCCTTGAACTGGTAGGAGCCGGGCGCGTCCGGGATCGTCGCCGTAGGAGGCCGCTGAAGCACGTCTCCAAAGTCTAGGGTCGGAAGGTGGCGACACGTCCGTCCCGCGGGCTGCACTGGGGCGCGCTGTTCCGTGTCGACCCGGGGCGGCCCGCCATCGGCACAGGCCTGCGGGTGGCCGCCGCCATCACCGTCCCGCTGGCCATCGGGCTCGGGGCCGGGCACCTGACCATGGGCGCTGCGATATCCCTCGGTGCCCTCAACGTGGCCATGGTCGACTCCGGGGGCCCGGAGCGCACTCGCGTCGCCGTCCTGTCCACCGCTACCGTCGTCAACGCCGGGGTCTTCGCCCTGGGAATCGTGGCCGCCCACACGCTGGGGCTGGCGGTGCCACTCATGTTCGCGGTCGCCTTCGCCGGCGGGTTGCTCACCGTCTACGGCAGGGTGGCGAGCATCGTCGGCTTCGTCACGACCGTCGTCTACACCCTCGGCCTGGGCTTCCCGCCTGGCCAGCTCACCGCCCCTGAGGCGTTGTGGCTCGCGCTCGTGGGCGGTGCCTGGGCGATGATCCTGGCCCTGGGCCTGTGGCCTCTGCGCCCCTACGCGGCGGCGCAGAACGCCGTCGCCGCGTGCTACGTGGCGGTGGGTCGGATGGTCGCCGGGGCCTGCGCGCCGGGGACGAGCGCGGCGACCACGGGCCGGGCGTCACGCTCGGCTCGCGACGCGCTGGGTACGGCACACGCGACGCTGCGGGCGACGCGGTTCGGGCGCGACGGCGAGAGCGCTCCCGGCAGGATCCTCGCCGCGCTCACGGAGTCGGCGGGCGTCCTGCTCGAGGTGAGCGAGGGCCTGGCCGAGGACCTGATCGATCGTGGTCGACTGGGGTCGACGGCCACGCTGGTCCGGGAGGTGGGCGAGCACATGGGCCGGAGCCTGCGCTCGGTGGGCAGCGCCGTGCGGGCGGGCGGCCCGTCCGACCTGACGTCGACAGAGGCGGCGGTCAGCGACCTGAGCGAGGTGGTGGGCAAGCTGCGGGCAGAGGTGTCGCGGGGCGCCGGCGACGCCACCGAGCTGGCCGCGCTGCGGCCCGTCATCAGCTCCTTCCGGCACCTGATGAACGAGGCCGGCGAGGCCGCGGCTCTCGCCGCTGGCCTGCACGGAGGCGCCCTCGGGCCCAGCGCCCGGCGGCTCGTCGAGCCCGCCGGCGCGGTGGTCGACGGAACGCGGCGGCGGGGCCGTGCGGATCCCTGGGTCGTCCTGACGCGCAACCTGACCTTCGACTCCGTCGCCTTCCGGCACGCGCTGCGGTACGCCACGGTGACGGCGATCGGTGTCCTCCTCTTCCTCGGCCTGGACCTGCCCAAGGGGTACTGGGTCGCGCTCACCATCGCCGTGATCCTCAAGCCGTTCGCCGGTATCACCCTCCAGCGGACGCTCCTGCGCATCGGGGGCACGATCCTCGGCGCCCTCCTGGCCGTCGCCATCACCGCCTCGGTGCGCAGCGACTGGGGCACCGTGCTGGTGATGGTGCCGCTCGCGATCGTCGGCTTCTCGTTGCAGCCCTTCAACTACGGGCTGTGGGTCATCTTCTTCACTCCGCTCGTGATCCTCACGACCGAGGTCGCCCACCCCGGGCAGTGGACGCTCGCCGGTTGGCGGATCGCCGACACCCTCATCGGCGCCGCCCTGGCCCTCGCGGGTAGCTACCTGCTGTGGCCCGAGTCCTCTCGACCAACGGCCCGCCGTGAGCTGGTCACGGCCGTGACGGCGAACCGCGCCTACTTTTGCGCCGTCATGCGCCGGTACGTCTGGCCCGGCCCGACGACCGAGGGTCTGGGAGGTCCGCATCGGGCGGCCGCGCTGGCGGCCGACAACGTCGAGGCCGATCTCCAGCAGCTCCTCGGTGAGCGGCCCCGGGGCGGAGATCTCGTGGCGCGGTACTGGCGCCTCGTCGGCTCCAACCGCGGGGTCTACGGCGCCCTCACCGCCCTCGAGAGCCACCTGCGCACCTTCACCGGGCGCCACCGGCTCCCGGGCCTGCCCGAGCTCTGCCACGGGCTCGACGCCGCCCTGGGTGACCTGGCGAGCGCCCTCGGCGCCGATCGGCCGCCCGCCCCGCTCCCGGCCCTCGACGCCGCCCTGGCCGCCGTCCGGGACCACCTGGCCGAGGTCGAGCTGGCTCGAGCCGGAGAGCGGGCAGCAGTGCCGGCCGGCCCGGGAGGACGGCCCGCAGACACGGACTGCACCCCGCTGGTGGAGGAGCTGCGGGACGAGTCGCTGGTCGCCGTCGAGGCGGAGCGCCTCGTGAGGCGGGTCACGGCCATGCACTCGGCCCTGGCCGGCGGGTAGGCATCGGTGTCAGCTGCCCATATCGGCGGCGGTCCATCTACACTGCTGATCACGCCGGCCTGGTACTCCGGCGACATACCTCGCTCCGAGGCCGACAACCCCGCGGATGGGCGACCAGGCTGTCCCCGCCGGCCGTGATCGGAGCGCTCCCCGGAGGGGGTTCCGACATGTTGCGACTCCAGACACCGCTCCCCGAGCGCTATACCAGCGCGTCGCCCGAGGAGCTGGCCGAGCGCATCGGGGCGGCGAAGGCCGCCCTCGGCGCCAGGTTGCTCATCCTCGGCCACCACTACCAGCGGGACGAGGTGATGCGGTGGGCCGACGCCCGGGGTGACTCCTTCGGCCTGTCGCGGACGGCGGCCGACCGCCACGACGCCGAGTTCGTCGTGTTCTGTGGTGTCCACTTCATGGCCGAGTCGGCGGACATCCTGACGGGCGCTCACCAGGCCGTCGTGCTCCCCGACCTGAACGCCGGCTGCTCGATGGCCGACATGGCCGACGTCGAGTCGGTCGAGGAGGCCTGGGACGACCTGGCCACGGTCACCGACGTCGAGCGGATCGTCCCGATCACGTACATGAACTCCTCTGCGGCCCTCAAGGCCTTCGTGGGCCGCCAGGGTGGAGCGGTGTGCACGTCCTCCAACGCCCGGGCCGTGCTCACGTGGGCCCTGGGGCTGGATGGCTCCGAGCCCAGGGGCGACAAGGT
>VAWP01000125.1:0-3977 GCA_005888295.1 Actinomycetota bacterium | reverse complement strand
CCGCGAGGTGGTCGAGCTGGCCGATCGGGTCGGTTCGACCGACTCCATCATCCGGGCCGTGGGCGAGGTACCGGCGGGCGGCGCGGTGGCGGTGGCCACCGAGATCCACCTCGTCCAGCGCTTGGCCCATGAGCACCCCGATCTGTCGATCGTCTCGCTCGACCCGCTGATCTGCCCGTGCTCGACCATGTTCCGCATCGACGACGCCCACCTGGCCTGGGTGCTCGAGGGGCTGGTGGACGGTGAGGTGCGCAACCGCATCACCGTCGACCCGGACACGTCCCGATGGGCCCGCGTGGCGCTGGAGCGGATGCTGGACATCGTGTAGCCGGGCGCGTGCGTTGGCCGCGTTCCGTATTTGGTCGACAACGCACGGAGATGCGCCCCGGTGTCGACCGTATGTGGAACGCGGGCGGCTCGCCGGCCGGCCAGAATGTCCTCTGCGTCGAGTCCGGTGCCGGTTGGGGCGTTGTCGTGTTCCACATCTGATCGAAATGGGCCTCGCCCGCCGGCGCCTCTCGCCCACTTTCGACCAGATGTGGAACGGCAGCGCGACGCGCCTAGAGATCGCCGGACGTGACGACGTAGCTGCGTCCGCCCGGCGACACGGACACCTGGACCGTTTGCACAGCGCCCGTGCTGAGGTGGACGCCGCAGGTGTAGTCGAGGCGCTGGGTGTGGACGCAGCTCACCTGGCTCACGGTCGTGCCCGCCGGAAAGCCGGCGGCGCCGGTGGCCAGCTTGTGCTGGGCGGAGTCGCGGACGGCCGACGCCAGCGTGATGGGATTGTTGAGCCGACCGGTGCCGCTGTTGCTTCCGCCGCTGCACCCGGCGACCAGTGACCCTGCCACGATGGCGACGGCAGCCCCCCCGACGACCCGCATGCCCCGGACGCTACTGGCCGAGCACCTTGGTCAGGAACTGACCGGTGTAGCTCTCGGGGGTCTTGGCGACCTTCTCGGGAGGACCCTCGGCCACGATGGTCCCGCCCCCCTCGCCGCCCCCCGGGCCGAGGTCGAGGATCCAGTCGGCCGTCTTGATGACGTCCAGGTTGTGCTCGATGACGATCACCGTGTTGCCCTGGTCCACCAGCCGGCTCAGGACGCCCAGGAGCTTGCGCACGTCGTCGAAGTGCAGCCCCGTGGTCGGCTCGTCGAGGATGTACATGGTGTGCCCGGTCGACCGCTTGGACAGCTCGGTCGACAGCTTCACCCGCTGGGCTTCGCCGCCTGACAGGGTGGGAGCCGGCTGTCCCAGCCTCACGTAGCCCAGGCCGACGTCGACCAGTGTCCGCATGTGCCGGGCGATCACGGGCTGGTTGGCGAAGAACTCGAGCGCCTCCTCACACGACAGGTCGAGCACGTCGGCGATGTTCTTCCCCTTGAACGTGACGTCGAGGGTGTCGCGGTTGTACCTGGCCCCCTTGCACACCTCGCAGGGCACGTAGACGTCCGGCAAGAAGTGCATCTCGATCTTGATGGTGCCGTCACCGGCACAGGCCTCGCATCGCCCGCCGGCGACGTTGAAGGAGAACCGTCCCGGCTGGTAGCCCCTGACCCTTGCCTCCTGCGTCTGGCTGAAGAGCTTGCGGATGGCGTCGAACACCCCCGTGTAGGTGGCAGGGTTGGACCTCGGCGTGCGCCCGATCGGCGACTGGTCCACGTCGATGACCTTGTCGATCGCTTCGGCGCCCTCGATCGTGCGGTGGCGGCCGGGGACGACCTTGGAGTGGTAGATGCGCTTCATGAGGCCGCGGTAGAGGATGTCGTCCACCAGCGTCGACTTGCCGGAGCCGGACACGCCGGTCACCGTGATGAAGCAGCCCAGGGGCAGCTCCACGTCGAGGTCCTTCAGGTTGTGCTCACGGGCATTCCTGATGACGACCCAGTCCTCGCCCGGCTCGCGCCGCATCTGGGGCACCGGGATCGACAGCTCACCCGTGATGTAGCGGCCGGTCAGCGACCGCTCGGTGGCTTCGAGCTCAGCCAGCGGCCCCGAGCACACGATCTCCCCCCCGTGCTCACCGGCGCCAGGACCGATGTCGACGACGTGGTCGGCGACCCGGATGGTCTCTTCGTCGTGCTCGACCACGATGACCGTGTTCCCGAGGTCGCGCAGGCGCAGGAGGGTGTCGATGAGCTTGCGGTTGTCCCGTTGGTGCAGCCCGATGGAGGGCTCGTCCAGCACGTACAGGACACCGACCAGACCGCTGCCGATCTGGCTGGCGAGACGGATCCGCTGGGCCTCGCCTCCGGCCAGGGTGCCGGCGGAGCGGTTGAGGCTCAGGTAGTCGAGGCCAACGT
Organism: Actinomycetota bacterium; assembly: GCA_005888295.1. Taxonomy (GTDB): domain Bacteria; phylum Actinomycetota; class Acidimicrobiia; order Acidimicrobiales; family AC-9; genus AC-9. Next base: position 1,674 of record VAWP01000125.1, on the reverse strand, counting down.
CGAGCAGGAACTGGACCCGAGCCTGGATCTCTCGTAGCACGCGCTCGCCGATCATGCGCTCCCGCTCGGACAGCTCGAGGGCACCGATGGCGTCGGCGGCCCGGGCGATCGACAGGCCGCAGAGCTCGTCGATGTTGCGCCCGCCCACCGTGACCGCCAGCGACTCCGGCTTGAGCCGGGCCCCGTTGCACTCGGCGCAGGCCACCTCTCGCATGTAGCCCTCGATCACCTCCCGGCCGTGGTCGGACTCGGCCTCGCTGTGCCGGCGCTGGAGGTACGGCAGCACGCCCTCGTAGTGCGTGTTGTACGAGCGCACCCTGCCGTAGCGGTTGCGGTACTGGACGTGGATCTGGCGCGTCCCCGAACCGTTGAGCAGGACCCGCTGCTCGGCCTTCTTGAGCTTGGCCCACGGGGTCTTCATCGAGAACCCGTAGGTGTCGGCCACCGCCGCCACCACCCGATAGAAGTACTCGGTGCGGTTCCCGGACCACGGAGCGATGGCCCCCTCGGCGAGGCTGAGGCCGGGGTCGGGCACGACCAGCTCGGGATCGACCTCGTAGCGCGTGCCCAGGCCGGCGCAGTGCGGACAGGCGCCGTACGGCGAGTTGAACGAGAAGCTGCGGGGCGCCAGCTCGTCGAAGCTCAGTCCGTCGTACGTGCACGCCAGGTGCTGGCTGAAGGTGAGGATCTCGTCGTCGCCACCCTCTGCGCCGTTCGACTCCGCCGACCCCCCGTCGGTCTTCGCCTTGGTGCGGCGCGCCGGGCGTGGACGGTCGCCGCCGCGCGACACGAGCTGTACCTCGGCAACCCCGTCGGCCAACCGCAGAGCCGTCTCGAGCGAGTCGGTCAGTCGGCGGACGATCCCGTCCCGGCGGACGAGGCGGTCCACCACGACCTCGATGGTGTGCTGCTCGTACCGGGCCAGGCGACCGGCGTCCCGCTGCGAGAGGTCGAGGACCTCGCCGTCGATGCGGACCCGGGAGAAGCCCTGCTGGGCCAGCTCGTCCAGCAGGCCCTCGTACTCGCCTTTGCGCCCCCGCACGACCGGCGCCAGCACCTGGAAGCGGGTGCCCTCGGGCAGGTCCATGATGCGGTCCACGATCTGCTGGGGCGTCTGGCGGGTGACGGGGCGTCCGCACACCGGGCAGTGGGGCTGGCCCACCCGGGCGTAGAGGAGCCGGAGGTAGTCGTAGATCTCGGTGATCGTGCCGACCGTCGACCTCGGGTTGCGTGACGCGGACTTCTGATCGATGGATATCGCTGGTGACAGGCCCTCGATGAAGTCCACGTCGGGCTTGTCCATCTGGCCGAGGAACTGGCGGGCGTAGGCGGAGAGGGACTCCACGTAGCGACGCTGGCCCTCGGCGTAGATGGTGTCGAAGGCGAGCGAGGACTTCCCCGACCCCGAGATCCCGGTGAACACGATCAACCGGTCCCGGGGCAGCTCCAGGGAGACGTCCCTCAGGTTGTGCTCGCGAGCACCACGGATCACCAGGACGTCTGACACGGACCGAGAGTACTGGCGCGACCTGGGTCCCGCCGCGGACCGGGGCGCGCCCCGAGCCGCTCTCGCGGCTGCGGGCGATTCCTTCGGCCGGCCTCCCGGGCCGGCCTTACCCGACCTGGCGGAGCTCCTTCTTGAGGTCCCCGATCTCGTCCCGGAGGCGGGCGGCG